>CAISHQ010000124.1 GCA_903885195.1 uncultured Pseudomonadota bacterium
ACCGAAGAGAATCCGATGATCGGGTTCCGCGGTGCGGCACGCTACATCGATATGAGTTTCCGCCCCTGCTTCGAACTCGAATGCCGCGCCGTACGCATCGTTCGCGAACAAATGGGTCTCGACAACGTCTGGGTCATGGTGCCCTTCGTACGCACGCTTCGCGAAGCCCGCGAGGTCACGACGCTGTTGGCCGACAACGGACTCGCGCGGGGCAGCAATGGCCTCAAGGTCATCATGATGTGCGAGCTGCCGAGCAACGCGGTGCTGGCCGAGCAGTTCCTGGAATTTTTCGATGGCATGTCGATCGGATCGAACGACATGACGCAGCTGACGCTCGGCGTCGATCGCGATTCCGGCATCGTCGCGCAGCACTTCGACGAGCGTGATCCGGCGGTCAAAGCCATGCTTTCGATGGCCATCGCCGCCTGCCGCAAGGCCGGCAAGTACGTAGGCATCTGCGGACAAGGTCCCTCTGACCATCCGGACCTTGCGCGCTGGCTCGTGGAGCAAGGCATCGACAGCCTGTCGCTGAACCCCGACACGGTGATCGAAACCTGGTTGATGCTCGCGGCCGAGGCGGAAAAGGCGAACTAGCTCGCGGTACGTCCCGCGAGAAAAGGACAGACGCTGAGATCGACGTTACCGCCCGAGAGGATGATGCCGACGGCCTCGCCCGGAGCGCCGAGACGTCCCTCAAGCAGTGCAGCCACCGGTACCGCAGAGGAAGGTTCGATCAGCAGGCAGCACTCCTCGAGCATCACGCGCATCGCCGCAACGATCGCCCGTTCGCTCACGGTCAGTACATCATCGACATGACTGCGAAAAAGCTCGAAGGGCAACGCCCCGATGGAGCCCCGAAGACCATCGGCGAGCGTCGGCGGAGGCGTCGCAAAGCCCACGCGTTCACCACCACGGAAAGACCGCGCTGCATCGTCGGCAAGTTCTGGCTCCACGCCGATCACGCGACACTCGGGGGCCATGGCACGCGCCGCGAGTGCGGAGCCGCCGAGCAATCCGCCACCACCCACCGGAGCGCTCAGCACATCGAGCTGCGGCACCTCGGCGAGTAGCTCGAGCGCGGCCGTGCCCTGTCCGGCGATCACCCGCGCGTCGTCGAAGGGATGCACGAGTTCCGCGCCGCGCTCGGCGATCAGCCGCGACGTCGCTGCCTCGCGCGCGGCGAGGCCGGGCTCGCACAGCAATGGCTCAACGCCCTGCGCCCGAATGTTCGCCAGTTTTGCTGGCGAGGTGTCGCGCGGTACCACGACAGCGCAATCCCAGCCGAGTTCGCGCGCCGCGCGTGCGAGCGCCGCACCGTGATTGCCTGATGAGTGCGTCGCCACCAGCCCGGGTGCAGCGCCTGACGCCTGCCGGTGCAACAAGGCATTCAGTGCACCGCGGTACTTGAAGGCGCCCACCTGTTGCAGGTTCTCGCACTTGAAGAACACTCGTCTTCCCGTACGCGCGTCCAATCGCGCCGAGCGCAGCACCGGCGTGCGCACCACTCGACCTTGCAGCCGATCCGCCGCAGCAGCCACTTCGGCAAACGTCGGCACGGAGCGGATGGGATCGATTGGATTCAACACGCTCCGCGCACTCCGGGTACGAAGAAATGTTCGCGATAGAACTGCAGCTCACGAACCGACTCGCGGATGTCGTCGAGTGCCAGATGCGTACCTTCCTTGTTGAAACCCGCCGCAAGTTCAGGCGCCCAGCGCCGCGCGAGTTCCTTGACGGTGCTGACGTCTAGATTTCGGTAGTGGAAGAACGCCTCGAGCCGCGGCATCAGCCGCGCCATGAAACGACGATCCTGGCAGATGCTGTTGCCACACATTGGCGAAGCACCGCGCTCGACATGCTGCGCCAGAAAATCGAGGGTTGCCTGCTCTGCTTGCGCCAGCGTGACCGAGCTGCCGCGCACGCGCGCGAGCAGACCCGAGGAGCCGTGTTGACGCTGGTTCCACTCGTCCATCGTAGCGAGCGTCGCCTCGTCGTGATGAATGGCTAGCACCGGTCCTTCAGCAATCAGTCGCAGTTGGGAGTCGGTCACCAGAGTCGCGATCTCGATGATGGTGTCCGTCTGCGGCTTCAGACCGGTCATCTCCAGATCGATCCAGATGAGTGCATCACGGCTGGGCATACGAGCATCCATGTCTCGGGCGTTGTCGCGGAGTCTAGCAGAGGCTACAGTCCAGCCCCTGAACCAGCCCGTGCCGAATAGCCCCGAGGAGGGCCGTGACGTGTCCTTTGAAGCCCAGGTGATCGCTGCCTACGGCCGGCACCTGCAAGTGCGCGATGCCACGGGCGCCTGCCATGACGCACGACCTTTCGGCCGCAAGATGCATTGCGTCTGCGGCGATCAGGTGCGGTGCGAGCGCGACGCGGCACATGGCGAAGTCCACGTGCTCGAAATCCTGCCGCGCACCAGCGTCCTCTCGCGCTCGACCTTGCGCGGCGAGGCTGAACCCGTGGTGGCCAACCTCAGTCTGGTGGTCGTCGTGTTCGCTCCGCTGCCCTCGCCGGATCTGTTCATCGTCGATCGATATCTGTGCGCGGCAAGCTCTGCAGGGCTGCGCGCGCTGGTGCTGCTCAACAAGGACGACCTGCTCGATGGAGTCCCTGCAGAGGAGCTGACGGCAGGATTTAGTGCAGCGGGCTACCCGGTGTTGCGCTGCAGCACGACCCGCAGCGCGGGTCTGACTCCGCTCCATGACGCGCTGCGCAACGAAACGGCGGTATTCGTCGGCCAGTCGGGCGTTGGCAAGTCTTCGCTGATCAGCGCGCTCGTGCCGCAGTCGCAAATTGCCACTGGCGAACTCGATCGCGACGCGGAAGGTCGGCATACCACCACGAGTTCCCGGCTCTACGATTTGCCAGGTGGCGGACATCTCATCGACTCACCGGGCGTGCGCGATTTCGCGCCGGCCATCGACACGCTCGAGCCGCGCAGCCTCGGATTTCCTGAGGTCGATCGCCTCGGCGTCAGTTGTCGCTTCCAGGATTGCCAGCATCTGCGCGAACCGGCCTGTGCCGTGCGCGAGGCGGCGGAGAACGGGTCGTTCGATGCTCGTCGGTACGAGAGCTATCGGCGTCTGCGCAGGCTCTACGCGCAACTACGCGAAGCGCGCGGTCCGCAGCGCAACACCGGCGGGCGCGGTCAGAGGGAGTGACGTCCCGCGAGCGCGTGCGCGAGCGTGCCGCCGTCGATGTACTCGAGTTCGCCACCAATCGGCACGCCATGCGCGATGCGCGTGGCGCGCAATCCCCGAGCGCGGGCGAGCTCCGAGAGAAAATGCGCGGTCGCCTCACCCTCCACGGTCGGGTTCGTCGCCAAAATGACTTCGCGAACGCCACCTTCATCCAGTAGCGCCTCGAGTGCCGGCACGCCGAGCTGCTCGGGGCCAATGCCATCGAGCGGCGAGAGGTGTCCCATCAGCACGAAATACCGCCCGCGGTAGCCTGCCGATTGCTCGATGGCCACAACGTCGGCCGGTGACTCGACCACACACAGCAGCCCCGCGTCGCGCTGCGGCGAACTGCAGACAAAACAGGTCTCAGTCTCCGTGAACATTCGGCAACGCGTGCAACGAGCGATCCGCGACAGCGCGACGGTCAGGCTGTCGGCCAGCACGCGTGCGCCATCGCGACCATCCTGCAGAAGGTGGAATGCCATGCGCTGCGCCGTCTTCGGACCGACGCCGGGCAGCATGCGCAGCGCATCGATCAGTCGCGTTAGCGACGGCGGATGTTTCATGCCGGAACGACGCCGATCAGAACGGCATCTTCATGCCGGGCGGCAGACGCAGACCCGACATCAACTCGGACATGCGCTGCTGGCTCTGCGTCTCGACCCGGCGCACCGCGTCGTTGATGGCGGCAGCAATCAGATCCTCGAGCATTTCCCGATCCTCGCCGATCACGGCGGGCTCGATTTGCACGCGCTTGACCTCATGCTTGCCGGTCATCGTGACCTTGACCATGCCGCCACCAGACTCACCGGTCACTTCCATGCGACCGATCTCCTCCTGCGCCTTCTGCATGTTGCGCTGCAGGGCTTCGGCCTGTTTCATCATGTTGCCAATGTTCGCCATGTCGCAGTGTCCTCAAACGGGTTTCACAGAATCCGGGTTCAGCGTGGCGCCGAATTTTTCCTTGAAGCCGCGCACGGCCGCATCGTCCTCGAGCGAGCGGCGCGCCGCATCGAGACCCTCTTCGACGGCGCGTTGCTCAGCGCGGGCAGGACTGTCGACCGGGGCCGAACCGAGCTCGACCTCGATTCGCATCGTCTCGCCGAGATGGCGACTGAGCGCCTGGGCCAGCTTGTCGATGAGCGCCGTGGTGCGCAGCAACTGATGGGACGGATCGAGCGTCAGGCGCACGAGGTTGCCCGTGCGCGAACTGAACACGCAGTTGGCCGCGAGCTGCCGCGCCGCACCGCCCACCTCGAGCGCGGCCAGCGTTTCGGCCCAGCGAGCCGGATCAACGCCAGGCGCGGCGCCCTGCGGTGAGCCGTTCGCAACAGCTCTGCTCGGTCCAGCGCCGCCCACGGCACCGCTGCTTGCGGCCACGCCGGCGGATGCGCCGCCTCGCGATGGCACGACGGCGGCGCGAGCCGAAGAGGCCACGGGCGCAGTCGGCGAACCTTCGCTCGATCCATTGGGGCGGAAGGCGAGCATGCGCAGCACCGTCATCTCGAAACCGGTCCGCGGATCCGGCGCCCAGGCTAAATCGCGTCGCCCGAGAATGGCCGTCTGGTAGAACAGCTGCACGTCCTCCGGTGCCAATTGGCCCGCAAGTTCAGCGAGCAGCTCAGCGGGGTGCAGTTCATCGCCCTCGTACGCCGGCATCGTCTGCTTCAGGGCGACGCGCACCAACAGCGTGGCCAGCGCGTCGAGCACGTCCCCATAGTCCGGCGCCCACTCATCGAGCGAGGAGACGAACGCCAGCAGCGCCGCAGGGTCGAGTTGCGCGAGCAGCCGCGCCAACTGCGCCACCTGCTTGCGATCGACGGTTGCGAGCATCGTGCGCGCCTCGGCCTCGGCGACCTTGCCGCCGCCGAATGCCAGCAACTGATCGAGCAGCGACAGGCCATCGCGCATGCTGCCATCGGCCGCCTCGGCGACGAGGCGCACGGCCGCGGCCTCGTACGGCACGCCTTCGGCATCGAGTACGGTCTTGATGCGCTCGGCGATCAAGCTCACCGAAAGCCGCTTCAGATTGAACTGCAGGCAACGCGAAAGCACCGTAACCGGCAGTTTCTGCGGATCGGTAGTGGCCAGCAGGAACTTGACGTGCGGCGGCGGTTCCTCAAGCGTCTTGAGCAATGCGTTGAACGAGTGCGTCGACAGCATGTGCACCTCGTCGATGAGGTACACCTTGTAGCGGCCGCGGGTGGGCGCGTACTGCACGTTGTCGAGCAGCTCGCGAGTGTCGTCCACCTTGGTGCGCGAGGCGGCATCGACCTCGATCAGATCGACGAACCGCCCCTCGTCGATCTCGCGGCAGGTGGCACACTCGCCGCAAGGCGTCGGGCCGAGTCCGGTTTCGCAGTTCAGGCACTTGGCGAGGATGCGGGCGATGGTGGTTTTGCCGACACCCCGTGTCCCGGTAAACAGAAAGGCGTGGTGCACCCGATTGGTGGCCAGGGCGTTGGAGAGCGCCTGCAGCACGTGCTCTTGGCCTGTGAGCTCCTCGAAGCGCTTCGGACGCCACTTGCGGGCCAGTGCGGTGTAACTCACCCGATCCCCCGACTACCGATGCGTGCAACCCCGACAAGGGAGGCGGCCCGCACCAGCTTGACTCCGGCACCCGACCGTACCGGGACCGTTGCTCCCTTCCGGGCCTGGCGGGATTGACGGCTGGTCGTCGCGAAGGAACCGATGCGGGACGCCATAGGACTGGCCCTGTTCAGATCTGGCGGAGAGGGTGGGATTCGAACCCACGAACACCTTGCGATGTTACTTGACTTCCAATCAAGCGCCTTCGACCGCTCGGCCACCTCTCCGATTCAAGCGGCAGCGGATGATATCAAGCCTGCGGGCGCTTGGGCGGGGCCGGGTTGAATTTGGGTGGCGAGTCGATGCACGGCGCATCGGCCGGGCGCGGCGCTTCCGGCGTCTGCAGCGGTGGAACGGTCAGCGCCGCGCGCGTGTCCGGGGGGTCGAGACCCGCAGGGATCTTCAGCGGCGGGTTGTCCACGGCCGACGCAAAATCGCCGGGTTTGGCACAGCTGACCTTGAGCAGCGAGCCACAGCCCGCCACCGACAGACACAGCGACAGGCAGAGCACGGCACGGAAATAAGTCATGCGCAATTCTACCCGGTGAGACCAGCCCGTTCCATGGCCGCGAGAACGCGGCTCTGAAATCGGTTCGACAAAGGCGTGAGCGGCAGACGGAGCCCCGCGCCGATCAGACCCATGCGCTCGAGCACCCATTTGACCGGGATCGGGTTGGCCTCGACGAAGAGATTCTCGTGCAATCCGGCGAGCCGCGCATCGATGCGGCCCGCACGCGTCGCATCCCCCTCGAGGGCCGCAGCGATCATGTCGGCCATCTCGCGCGGTGCCACGTTCGCGGTCACCGAGATCACGCCCTTCGCACCCGCAAGCACCGCCTCGCGACAGGTGGCGTCGTCGCCCGACAGCAGCGCGATGCCCGGGGCAAGACGCAGCAACTCCCGAACACGCTCGATGTCGCCCACGGCCTCCTTCAGCGCCACGATGTTGGGCACGGTGGCGAGGCGCGCGACGGTGGGCGGCAGCAAGTCGACGGCCGTTCGGCCAGGCACGTTGTACAGCAGTATCGGGACGCTGGAAGCCGCCGCCACGGCGGTGAAGTGGCGAATCAAGCCTTCCTGGGTCGGCTTGACGTAGGCCGGGGTGACGACGAGCAAGCCATCGACCCCCAGTGCGCTCAACCAGCGCGCGCGGGCGACCGATTCGGCGGTGCTGCTCGTGCCGGCACCGGCGATCACCTTCATTCGCCCGGCGACGTGCTCGAGCGCCGTGGTCGTCAACTCGCGCAGCTCCGCCTCGAGCAGAGTCGCCGACTCGCCTGTGGTGCCGCCAACGATGACGCCGGCCGTGCCGTTGTCGAGATGGAAGTCGAGTAGCCTGAGCCACGCCGCGCGGTCGATCTCGCCGCTCGCGAGCATAGGGGTGACGATCGCCACCAAACTGCCAGAAAACATGTCCACCGCCAAAACCGGGAAATCCGCTCGATGGTACGGGGCTACGGCGAACTCGCGCAACCGGTTCGCGATCCCCTGCCCTAACGGCTAAACTCGGCCTACGGATGAAACAGCACATTGCCATATCGGCCATCGGGCCCGACCGCACGGGGCTCGTTCACGAACTGACCCGCGTCATCAGCGACTGCGGCGGCAACATCAGCGAGAGCCGCATGGCGAGCCTCGGCAACGAGTTCGCGATGGTGTTGCTCGTGGCGGGCAACTGGCACTCGCTCGCCAAACTCGAGTCGGAACTCGGACGCTTCGCCACCGACGCCGGCCTCACGCTGCACATGCACCGGACGGAGCCACGCTCGGCACGCACGGAGTTGCTGCCCTACTCCATCGACGCCGTGTGCCTCGATCAAACCGGCATCGTCTCGGCCTTGGCCGGGTTCTGCTCGGCCCGGAGCATCGATATCGCTGAAGTCGCCACGCGCACCTACCCGGCGGCGCACACCGGCGCGCTGATGTTCGCCGTGCAGATGATCATCAACGTGCCGAGCAAGCTGCACCTTGCGCATCTGCGCGAGGAATTCATGGAGTTCTGTGACGCGCGCAACCTGGACGCCATACTCGAACCGGTAAAATCCTGATCGAATCATCGCCCCGCAGGGAGTTCACATGAGCAAAGCCGCCTCCGGTACCGTTAGTCTCGGCAAGAAAGTCCCGGATTTCACCGCAGCCACCACAGAGGGCGGCGAGTGGCGACTCAAGGAGGCGCTCGGCTCAAAAGTCGTCCTGTTCTTTTATCCGAAGGACATGACCCCCGGGTGCACCATCGAGGCGCGCGAATTCCGCGATCTGCAGGCGAACTTTCGCAAGGCGGGCACGCTCGTGGTGGGCGTGTCGCGCGACTCCTGCAGTTCGCACCAGAAGTTTCGCACCAAGGAACTGTTGAACTACGAATTGCTCTCCGACGCCGACGAAGCGCTGTGCCGCCTGTTCGACGTGATCAAGGAAAAAAACATGTATGGCAAGAAGGTGTTCGGCATCGAGCGCAGCACCTTTCTGATCGATGCCAAAGGAGTGCTTGCCGCCGAGTGGCGCAAGGTCAAGGCTGAGGGTCACGCGGCCACCGTGCTCGTCGCAGCGAAAGCCCTTTGAAGCGCCGACGCAGCGCGCCGCAGCGGCGGCTGTTCGTGCTCGACACGAACGTACTGATGCATGACCCGGCGTGCATCTTCCGTTTCGAGGAACACGACATCTACCTGCCGATGGTCGTGCTGGAGGAGCTCGACGCGCACAAGAAGGGGGTGTCGGAAGCCTCGCGCAACGTTCGCCAAGTCAGCCGCTTTCTCGATGAGCTGATGCGCAATGCGACGCGCGAGCAAATCGAGTCGGGCCTCTCACTACCGAACCACCTCTCCGGCAATCACGGCAAGGCACCGAGTTCAGGACGACTGTATTTCCAGACGCAGCAGCTGAACATCACTCTTCCCGAGAACCTGCCCGGTCACGGTAACGACAACGCAATCCTCGCCACCACGCTCGCCTTGCAGGCGCTGCACACCGAGACGCGTGTGGTGCTTGTATCCAAGGACATCAACCTTCGCATCAAGGCCGCTGTGGTCGGCGTACATGCGGAGGACTACTTCAGCGACCGTGCCATCGAGGATGCCGACATCCTGTCCACCGGGCATGCGGCGCTGCCGGCGGACTTCTGGGAGCGCCACGGCAAGAACATGCGCTCGTGGAAGGAAGGCAACAAGACCTTCTACGAGATCAGTGGACCATCCATCACTCAATGGCAAACCAACCAATTCGTCTACGAAGATCGCGACGGCGGCATCGAAGCGATGGTTCGCCGCGTCTCCGGCAATACCGCCCTGCTCGAACTCGTTCGCGATTTCCGCGCCGACCGGCACGGCGTATGGGGCATCAGTGCGCGCAACCGAGAGCAGAATTTCGCCTTGAACTTGCTGCTCGACCCCGAGATCGACTTCGTCACCATTCTCGGGCCCGCAGGCACCGGCAAAACGCTGCTGACGCTGGCCGCGGGGCTGCTGCAGACGCTCGAGCACAACCGCTACGCCGAAATCATCATGACCCGCGTCACCATCCCGCTCGGTGAGGACATCGGCTTTCTGCCGGGAACTGAGGAAGAGAAGATGGAGCCCTGGATGGGCGCTTTGATGGACAACCTCGAGGTGCTCACCCACAGCGCCGAAGGCGGCAGTTGGGGACGGGCGGCCACGAACGATCTGCTGCGCAATCGCATCAAGATCCGCTCGCTGAACTTCATGCGCGGTCGCACCTTCCTCAACCGCTTCGTTATTCTCGACGAGGCGCAGAACCTCACGCCCAAGCAGATGAAAGCGCTCGTCACCCGCGCGGGGCCAGGAACCAAAATCGTCTGCCTCGGCAACATCGCGCAGATCGACACACCCTACCTCACCGAAACGACCTCGGGCCTCACTTTCGTAGTCAGTCGCTTCCAGGGCTGGAGTCACGCGGGGCATGTAACGCTGGTTCGGGGCGAGCGCTCGCGCCTTGCGGACTTCGCCTCCGAGACCTTGTGAACTCGGTGCGCACCGGGCGGTCAGACTCTGCGATGCGTATCACGCTAATCCTCTGCGCCGCCTTGCTGACCCTGCTGACGCTGGGCTCGGCGACCGCCTTCGCCCAGGGCGCGAACGATCTGCCGGACATCGGCTCCGGGGCCAATTCCACCCTGACGATCAACGACGAGTACCAACTCGGCTTGATGGTGGTGCGCGGGCTGCGCGATCAGGGGCTGATTCTCGAGGACCCAGAGGTCACCGACTACATCCAGAACCTTGGCAGCAAGATCGCAGCCCAGATTCAGGATTCGGAGCAACGCTTCACGTTCTTCGTGGTCCGCGAAGGGAACATCAACGCCTTCGCGTTGCCCGGCGGGTTCATCGGCGTGAACTACGGCCTGATCACCGCCACCGCCAACGAGTCGCAGCTGGCCAGCGTCATTGCACACGAAATTGCCCACGTCACGCAGCGGCACATCGCGCGCGCCATCCAGGCACAGGGCCGGCAAGGGCTCGCCTCGGCCGCGGCGCTGCTCGCAGCCATCCTTATCGGCATGACGACCGGCGCGAGCGATGCCGTGCAGGCTGGCATCGCGATCGCGCAGGGTACGGCCGCTCAGGCGCAGATCAACTTCACGCGCTCCAACGAATATGAAGCCGATCGCATCGGTATCAGCTATCTCGCCGCGGCGGGTTTTGACCCGCAGGGCATGCCCGATTTCTTCGAGACCCTGAGCCGTCGGTCAGGTCTCGCCGGCGCCCAGGTCCCGGAATTCCTGCGTACCCATCCCGTCACCGCCAATCGCGTCGCCGAAACACGCGAGCGCGCCGGGCAGATCCGCACCATCGTTCGTCAGGAGAGCGCCGCCTATGCCTTCGTTCGCGAGCGCGTGCGGGTACTCGGCGCACCGCCGGACAACGACCTGCGCCCCTACTACGCCGCGCTCGCCGATCGCGGCACGCTGACCCCGGCCCAGCGCTACGGTGAAGCACTCGCAAGACTGGGCGCGGGGGATCGCGAACGCGCAGCGAGCGCGCTGGTCGAACTCGTGGCTGCTGAACCGCAGAGCCCGATGCTGCAGGCAGCGCTTGGCCAGGCTCTGATGGCGGCCGAGCGTACGGACACAGCTCTTGCCGTCTTGCGTCGCGCGCTCGAAGTCGCCCCGCGCAACGTGCCACTGACGATCCGTTACGCCGAGGTTTTACTGCGTACACCCGGTGGCGCCAAAGAAGCGCACACGCTGCTGCTCGACCTCTTCAACAACGTACCACCGACGCCCGAGCAGATCCGCCTGACGGCTCTCGCCGCGAGCAGCGCCGGCGATAATGCGGATGCGGCGTATTACATGGGCGAGTACCACATCGTGGCCGGTAACCTGCCCGATGCGGTCAAGCAACTCGAATTGGCACTCGCTGACCCGTCCATCACTGCGGTGCAGCGAGCACGGTTCGAAGCGCGCATGAAAGAAGTGCGCGACGTGCTCGCCGAGAGCGGCAAGCGCCGTCGCAGTCGCGAGCGCAACACCGGTTGATTGCGCCGCGGCTCGATGAATGCGCAATCGGTCAAAACTGGTAAAATCCTCGCCATGCTTTGCCGATTCTCCATCGCGCCGCGCTTGGCTGCCGCGCTCGCACTTTTGCTGCTGACGGGTTGCGCCTCACTGCCGCAGAACGCCACCGCCGACCCGCGTGATCCTCTTGAGCGTTTCAATCGTGGTGCGTTCGCGTTCAACGACGGTCTGGATCGCAGCGTCATTCGACCGCTCGCGCGCGGCTACAAGACCGTGACGCCACAGCCCGTGCAGACCGGGGTGACGAACTTCTTCGCCAACGCCAGCTATCCAATCACCCTCGTCAATAACGTGCTGCAGGGCAAGTTCAAGGCCGCCTTATCGGACACCGGGCGTCTGCTGCTCAATACGACCTTCGGCATTGGCGGCCTGCTCGACCCCGCAACCCAATCGGGGCTCGACATGAACGACGAAGATTTTGGCCAGACGCTCGGCAAATGGGGCGTCCCGCCGGGCGCGTACGTCGTGTTGCCCTTCCTTGGGCCCTACACGATTCGCGATGGCGTTGGTGATCTGGCAGACAATGTTGCCGAGCCGCGCTCCTACATCGACGACACGACGATACGCTGGGGTCTCTGGGCCTTCGACAAGTTCGAGACCCGAGTTCGGCTGCTCGAGGCCGATGCCTTGCTGGATCGCGCGGGGGACCCCTACGCGTTCGTGCGTAGCGCCTACCTGCAGCGTCGGGAATACCTGGTGCGCGACGGTGACGTCCCGATGGACAACCTCGAAGACGACTTCGAGGACGAGGACATCGACACGCCGGATCAGCCGGACGCGGCGCGCGAAAGCGACGCTCCGCCGCAGGCCGACCTGCAGCGCTAGCCCTGCGCGGCGTTGACTCCGAGCAACTCGCTCACGCCACCGATATGGGCGAGTTGGCGCAGCGGCAGCGGCAACGCCACAAACTGCAGTTGCATGCCGCGTCGCGACGCAACGGCCAGCCAGTCGAGCAGCACCGCGAGTCCGGCACTGTCAGCCGCTTCGATCCCGCCACAATCGATGCGCATCTCGGACCCCGCGCCGCGCTGCAGCAGGGCGCAGCCCGCCGCGTGAGCGCGCGCAGCCGTTACAAAGCTCAACTCTCCGCGCACGGCAAACTCATTGGTCGCGACGCTCTCGACGCTGACCGAAACATCCTCTGGCATCGCCGCTGCGCTCATGGGCGCGAAGCCGCGCCCTTGGGTGACCCGCCGCTGCCCGTGCCGCGTCGGCTCTGCGTCTCGAGCCGCTGGATCACGGCATCGAGTCCCTTGGCATCGATTTCAGCGCCAAAGTCCTCACGGAAGCTCTTCACGTAGCTGATGCCCTCGATGACGACGTCCCAGACCTTCCAGCCAGCTTCGGTCTTGCGCAGCGAGTAGTTCACCGGAATCTTCTGTCCGTTGCTGCGCTTGACCTCGGTACGCACGACGGCCGAAGTCGCATCAGGCGCCACCGGCGTCGGCAATACCTTGATGCGATCACCGGTGAACTCCAGCAACGCATCACCGTAGTTGCTCATCAGCGAGCCGTAGAACGCGTCGATGAACCGCTGACGCTGCTGGGGCGTCGCTGTACGCCAGTGCTTGCCGAGCACGAGCCGCGCCGCATGATCGACGTCGAAGTTGGGCAGCAGGATTCGCTCGACCAGCGCATCGAGCTTGGTCGGATCCTTGCGCAACTCGGCGCGGCGCGCCTCGATCTCCGCCACCATGGCATTGGCCGAGGTCTCGATGAGCTGGGTCGGCCCGCTGGTGTCGACGACGGCCCGGGCCATCTTGGCCTGAGCCTGCGCCGTCTCGATGGGCAGCAGGGTACCAAGCAATGCCACGCTAAGCGCTATCACGAACGCTGTGTGCGTCGTTCGACTCTGTACCCGAACATCCGCCGCGTTGCTGGATGACACTGACATTTACTTGCCCTCCTCGCTGCTGCCGGATGCCGTAGCCTCCGCCGCGCCCTCGCTGCCTTTACTGGCGAAGTTCGCAAAGAATTTATTGACCAGCGACTCGAGCACGATCGCCGACTGCGTGAATTCGATCTGGCCACCGTCTTTGAGGAACGTATCGGAGCCACCGGGCCCGATGCCGATGTACTTGCCGCCGAGCAAGCCTTGGGTCTGCACGCTCGCGTCGCTGTCGTCGGGGATCCGGTCGAACTGCGGATCGATGCGCAGCGTGGCCACGGCACGGTAATCGTTCGCGTCGAAGGACACCGCCTCCACGCGACCGATGCGCACGCCCGCCATGCTGACGGGCGACCCGGCCTTCAGATCGCCGATGTTGTCGAATTTCGCCGTCACCCGGTAACCACTGTCGGCGCCGAACTGCAGGCCGCTGCCGGGCAACTGAGTGGTTAGGAAAAAGAGCGCAGCGAAACCGAGCAACACGAACAGCCCGGTACCGACTTCGAGAGAACGTTGCGGTTTCATCGTGACATTACCTTCCAAGAAAAGCGGCGGTGAGCATGTAGTCGATCAGCAGGGTGAGTACCGAGGAGATCACCACGGTTCGCGTCGTCGCAAGGCCCACCCCGGCGGCGGTCGGCTCGGCGTTGTAGCCCTCGAATACGGCAATCAGGCTACAGGCGACACCAAAACAAAGACTCTTGACGATACCCTCGACCACATCGTCGAGCTCAACGGCTGACTGCATCTGCGACCAGAAGGCCCCGGGATCAACGCCCAGCAGTTGCACGCCGATGAGTTGGGCACCGAACAGACCGACCAGATTGAAGATCGCGACCAGCAGCGGCATCGCGATGAGTCCACCGAGGAATCTTGGCGCCACCACATGGCGCAGCGGGTCGACCGCCATGATTTCCATCGCGGTCAACTGATCGGTGGCACGCATCAAGCCGATTTCCGAGGTGAGCGAAGTTCCCGCTCGCCCTGCAAAGAGCAGCGCGGTGACCACCGGGCCCAGTTCCTTCAAGAGACCCAGTGCTGCCGCCACGCCGAGCGCATCCTCGGAACCAAAGCGCTGCAGCAAATCGAACCCCTGCAGACCGAGCACCATACCAACGAAAAGGCCGCATAGCATGATGATGATCAGCGAGCGCGCACCCGCATTGAAAACCTGATGAACCACGGCGCGTGGCCGCAGCAAGGCTGGGCCACACTGCAGGAGCAATCGACCGAGGAACACGCCGACGCGGCCGATGCGTTGTACCGGAGCGAGCATCATGAGCGCAGCTGCTCGAGGTAATCAGGCGCGGGGTAATGGAACGGCACCGGCCCGTCCGCCTCGCCGCTCATGAATTGGCGCACCACCTCGAGCGGACTGTCACGCAGTTCCGCAGGACTGCCCTGCGCGACCACCTTGCCCTCGGAGAGCAGATAGCTGTGGTGGGCGATCAGCGCCAACTCGTCGACATCGTGCGACACGACGATGCTGGTGATGCCGAGTGCGTCGTTGAGCTCGCCAATCAATCGGACGATCACCCCCATGGAGATTGGATCCAGTCCGACGAACGGCTCATCGTAGATCAGCAGTTCCGGATCCATCACGATCGCGCGGGCCAACGCCACGCGCCGCGCCATGCCGCCGGAGAGTTCGCCGGGCATCAGCTCCGCTGCCCCGCGCAATCCCACTGCATGCAGTTTGCTGAGCACCAGCGCACGCAGCACCGGCTCGGGCAGCCGCGCGTGCTCGCGAACCGGGAACGCCACGTTCTCGAATACCGACAGGTCGGTGAGCAGCGCGCCGTTCTGGAACAACATGCCCATCCGGCGCCGCAGAGCGTACAGCGCCGGCTTAGGCAGACCAGGCACGGCCTGCCCGAACACCTCGACTTCGCCCTCGAGCGGCGTCAACTGCCCGGTGATCAGACGCAGCAAAGTTGTCTTGCCGGTGCCACTCGGACCCATGACCGCCGTCACCTTGCCACGGGCCACCGTGAGGTCCAGGCCGTCGAAAATACGTCGTCGACCGACGCCGTAGCGCAAACCACTGACTTTGACGACCGGATCGGACATTGGGCCTGGTTGCGGGCAGGGCCCGCCGCGGAAGTTGGGGCGCGAGTTTAGCAAACCGCGAGTCGGTGGACCGGACCCGCGCGTTGCCCGCAAGCCACAGAAAACGCTGCAAATATCGCCATAGTGGACTAAAATGGTCCCGTTTCATGATTCGCATCAGCAAAATGACCGATTACGCCACGGTGCTGCTCGCCGAAATGGCCCGCGCGCCGGAGGCCTTGCACAGCGCCACTGCACTGGCCGAGCGGACGCGTATCGCCATGCCGACGGTCAGCAAGGTGCTGAAGGCCCTGCAGCGCGCCCACCTCGTACGCTCCACGCGGGGCCTGCACGGCGGTTACACCCTTGCCCGCCCCGCTGCAGCCATCTCCGCCGCAGCGATCCTCGATGCGCTCGAGGGGCCGGTCGCCGTGACGGACTGCGCAGCCGGTGCAGGCCAGTGCGACATCGAAACGACCTGCGGCGTCGGTCGGGCCTGGCAGCGGGTGAACCTCGCCATCCGACGCTCGCTGTACGACGTTAGCCTCGCGCAGCTGGCCGGCACCGACCCACGCGCGGTGGAATTCGACGCTCTCGAGCAGGAACTCAAACCCAGAGCGGGCGGCCGAGCCGCCGCCGCCATCAGCAGGGCCTGAACCCCATGACCGACAACGCACAACTCACCGAACACTTCACCCGCGGCTACCAGCACGGCTTCGTCACCGACATCGAGTCGGAGAGCCTGCCGCCGGGTCTCGATGAAGACGTGGTCCGCAAAATCTCCGCCATCAAGCGCGAGCCGCAGTTTCTGACCGAATGGCGGCTTCGGGCGTTTCGTCATTGGCTGACGATGCACGAACCGCTCTGGGCGCAGGTTCGCTACAACCCGGTCGACTACCAGAGTCTGTCGTACTACTCCGCGCCCAAGCAGCGCACCGACGGCCCGAAGAGTCTCGATGAGGTCGACCCCAAGCTGCTCGAAACCTACGCAAAGCTCGGCGTACCCTTGCATGAGCGCGCGCGCCTCGCCGGTGTCGCCGTCGATGCCGTGTTTGACAGCGTGTCGGTGGCGACCACCTTCAAGGACAAGCTCGAGAAGGCCGGTGTCATCTTCTGCTCGTTCTCGGACGCGGTGCAGAAGCATCCGCAATTGCTCGAGCAGTACCTCGGCACGGTGGTGCCGCACACGGATAATTTCTTTGCCTGCCTCAACTCGGCCGTGTTCTCGGACGGCTCGTTCGTTTACGTGCCCAAGGGCGTGCGCTGCCCGATGGAACTTTCCACTTACTTTCGCATCAACGCCGCGAAGACTGGCCAGTTCGAGCGCACGCTCATCATTGCCGATGCCGGCAGCCACGTGAGCTACCTCGAAGGCTGCACGGCACCGATGCGCGACGAGAACCAGCTGCATGCCGCGGTGGTCGAGCTCGTGGCGCTCGACGATGCCGAGATCAAGTACTCCACAGTGCAAAACTGGTATCCCGGCGACGAAAACGGCGTGGGCGGGATCTACAATTTCGTCACCAAGCGCGGCGAGTGCCGCGGCCGAAACTCGCGTATCTCCTGGACGCAGGTGGAAACCGGATCAGCCATCACCTGGAAATATCCGAGTTGCGTGCTGCGCGGGGACAACTCGGTAGGCGAGTTCTACTCGGTGGCCCTCGCCAATCATCGCCAGCAGGCCGATACCGGCACGAAGATGATTCACATTGGCGCCAACACTCGCAGCACCATCGTCTCGAAGGGCATCTCTGCAGGGCACGGCCAGAATAGCTACCGCGGCCTCGTGAAGATCCTGCCCTCGGCGAATGGGGCACGCAATTTCACGCAATGCGACTCGCTGCTGATGGGCGATCGATGCGGTGCGCACACCTTTCCGTACATCGAGGTCAAGAACCCGTCGGCCACGGTGGAACACGAAGCGTCCACCTCGCGCATCAGCGAGGATCAGCTTTTCTACTGCCTGCAGCGTGGCATCGCGCAGGAGGATGCCGTCAACATGATCGTCAACGGGTTCTGCAAGAGCGTGTTCAAGGAACTGCCGATGGAGTTTGCCGTCGAGGCACAAAACCTGTTGGCAGTCAGTCTCGAAGGAGCGGTCGGCTGATACGCCGACGCATCAGGAGTTCAGTAATGCTGGAGATCAAGGATTTGCGCACCCGAGTCGGCGGACGCGAGGTGCTCGGCGGACTCAACCTCACCGTCAACAAGGGCGAGGTGCATGCCATCATGGGCCCGAACGGCTCGGGCAAGAGCACGCTCGCCTACACGCTCGCCGGCAGGCCGGGCTATGACGTCACGGGCGGTACCGTCACGTATCGAGGCAACGATCTGCTGGCGCTCGCTCCCGAGGAGCGCGCACAGGAAGGCGTGTTCTTGGGGTTTCAGTACCCGGTCGAGATTCCAGGCGTCAACAACGTCTATCTGCTGAAGGCCGCGCTGAATGCGGCGCGCAAGCACCGCGGATTGCCGGAGGTCGATGCCTTCGAGTTCCTGACGCTGGTGCGCGAGAAGATGAAAGTCATGCAGATGGACGAGGCGTTCCTCTCGCGCGGCGTGAACGAAGGTTTTTCCGGTGGCGAGAAGAAGCGCAACGAGATCCTGCAGATGCTGGTCCTCGAGCCCTCGCTGGCGCTACTCGATGAGACCGATTCGGGTCTCGATATCGATGCTCTGAAAGTCGTCGCCAACGGCGTGAATACGCTGCGCTCGCCAGAGCGCTCGATCGTTCTCGTGACTCACTACCAACGCCTGCTGGATTACATCAAGCCGGATTACGTTCACGTGCTCGCCCGTGGCCGCATCATCAAGAGCGGCGGACCGGACTTGGCGCGCGAACTGGAAGCGCGCGGCTACGACTGGGTCATCGCCGAGGCCGCATGAGCGCCCTGCCCTCCAACCGCGACGAGAACTGGAAGTACGCGAACCTGCGTGCACTCGCGCGCGTTCGCTTCGGCGACACGGCAGTCCCGTCCGCCCAAGACGTGTCGACGCTCGCTGAGACTCTGCCCGATCTGCCGCAAGGCAACGCCCGCGTCGTTCTCGTCGATGGTCATCTGGCTGCGGGTGTATCGCCGCCGACACGCGGCGTGCATTTCGGATCGACACCCCAAGATATCGCCACGCTCGAGTCCTCCTCGGGCTCTGGCCCGGCTGCAGATCGTTACTTTGCGATGCTCAACCAGCGGCATGCACCGGGAACGCTCAGCATCGAGGTGCCCTCGGGCGCAGAGCTCGATCTCGAATTGTGGCTGGCCGCCACGCGCGTCGGGCATCCGTCGGTACGCATCCGCCTCGGCGAAGGCGCTCGATTGCGGCTTGCCGAACGAGTTGTCGCCACCCCGGCGGCTGCCGCGCTGGCGAGCAACCTGCATCTGGCTATCGATTGCGAGGCGAACGCGCGTCTGGAGTTGACCCGTGTTCAGATGTTCACAGCCGCGCATCAGCACATCGAGACGCTGGATCTGCGGCTAGGCAAGGCGGCCGAGTGTTACCTGACGCAAATCACGAGCGGCGGTCACTCGAGCCGGTCGTCTTCCTTCGTGACGCATTCTGGTGGCGCATCGCGATTGCATTGGAACGTCGCGATGCTCGCCCGTCAGACCCAGGTGCACGACGTCTACGTTCGGATCGCTCACGACGCTAACGAAGCCCACACCGTGCAACGGTTCCGCGGCATCGGCATGGAGCGCTCGCGACTGGCCTTCAACGGCCACATGCAGGTCGCAGCGGGCACACGCGACGTGCGGACCGAGCAGTCTTTGAAAGGCTTGCTCGCAGGCGGCGAAGCGGAGATCGATCTTCGACCGCAGCTTGAGATCCACGCCGACGCGGTGCAGGCCGCACACGGCGCAACGCTCGGCAAGCTTGATGCCGACATGCTGTTCTACCTGCTCTCGCGTGGCATTCCACCCGCGCAGGCCGAGTCTTTGTTGAAGTGGGCCTTCATCAGCGATGTGTTGCGCCATGTGCCGACACAGGCCGTGAGACGACAAGTCGAAGTGCTGCTCGCCGACCTTCTGCCCGGCAGTGCGTCGGCGCGTGCGGAGGTGGCATGAACGCGCAACCGATCGTTGGGGCCGCAAGCCCATACGACGTCGCCAGCGTGCGTCGTGACTTTCCAATCCTCGCCACCACGGTGCGAGGCAAGCGGCTCGCATTTCTCGACACGGCGGCCTCCTCCCAGCGCCCCCTCTCGGTCATCGAGGCGGTGAATCACTACGAGCGCACCAGTCACGCCAACGTACACCGCGGTGTCTATCAGTTGAGTCAACGGGCGACCGATGCATTCGAAGGCGCACGCGAGCGCGTCCGCCGCTTCCTCAATGCCGCGAGCATCAAGGAAGTGGTGTTCACCCGCGGTACGACCGAATCCATCAACCTGGTCGCGCAATCCTGGGGCCGACGGCTGCAGCCGGGTGACGAGATCCTCGTCACCTGGATGGAGCACCACGCCAATATCGTGCCCTGGCAGATGCTGTGCGAGCGAACGGGAGCCGTGCTCAAGGTCGCACCCATCGACCGTCAAGGCGAGCTCGACTTGGAGGGCTTCAAGCAGTTGCTCTCACCGCGGACTCGACTTGCGGCGTTCACTCAGATCTCGAACTCGCTCGGCACGATGCTACCCATCGAAGACATGGTGCGCGCAGCTCGAGCCGCCGGAGCCCTGACGCTGATCGACGGTGCGCAGGCAGTGGCACATCAGCGCGTGGATGTGCAGGCGCTCGATTGCGACTTCTACGTGTTCTCCAGTCACAAGCTCTATGGACCGACCGGCCTCGGCGTACTGTGGGCCCGCGAGGCGGTGCTGCGCGAGATGCCTCCCTGGCAAGGTGGCGGCGACATGATCCGCACCGTCAGCTTCACGAAAACAACCTACAACGACCTGCCGTATCGGTTCGAGGCTGGAACCCCGCACATCTCGGGCGCCGTTGGCCTCGCCGCAGCCATCGACTATCTGGAAGGCCTCGGGATCGAAAGAGTCCACGCGCACGAGCAACACCTGCTGCAGCGCGCGACCGCGGCATTGCGCGAGGTCCCCGGTCTGACGATCATCGGCGAGGCAGCCCGCAAGGGTGGCGTGATCTCCTTCCTGCTCGAGGGCGTGCATCCGCACGACCTCGGGACCATTCTCGATGCCGAAGGCGTAGCAATCCGCGCCGGACATCACTGTGCCATGCCGGTGATGGAATTCTTCGACGTGCCGGCCACCGCCAGAGCATCCTTCGGTTGCTACACCGACGAGGCGGACATCGAGCAACTGTTGAGCGCGCTCGCCACGGCGCGCGAGGTGTTTGGCTGATGGATCTGAAGGACCTGTACCGCGACGTGATCCTCGATCACAACAAGCATCCTCGCAACGTGGGTCGACTCTGTCCCTGCGACACGTCAGCCGAAGGACATAACCCGCTGTGCGGCGATCGACTGAGCCTGACGCTGCGTATCGAAGCCGGAAAAATTGCTGATATCCGCTTCGAGGGCAAGGGTTGCGCCATTTCCACCGCCTCCGCGTCATTGATGTGCGAGGCCGTCAAGGGCCACTCCATTGACGAGGTGGACGCGCTGAGAACGAACGTGCACCGTATGTTGACGGGCGCCGAGGATCCCCCTGCGGGGATCGGCAAGCTCGCAGCGCTCGCTGGCGTTCGCGAGTACCCGGCGCGAGTGAAGTGCGCGAGCCTTGCGTGGCATACGCTGCAGGCCGCACTGCAACATCGGGCGGCAGCCGAGGTCGGCGCCGTCACCGTTTCCACCGAATGA
>CAISHQ010000125.1 GCA_903885195.1 uncultured Pseudomonadota bacterium
CCAGCGCCGTTGCCGGACCTCCGGTCAGCGCCGTGGAACTGATGAGCACACCAAGCAGTGGTGGCTCGCCGAAGGCACTGACGATGGCGATACCCACCACGCCTTGCAGGATCGCGAGAAAAGCCGCCAACGCCAGAAACAGCAGCGCCTGACCACTGCCGGCACGCAGCAGTGAAAGACTCGCGCTAAAGCCGATAGAGGTGAAAAAAGCGGTCATCAACGCCGGCTGTAAGGAAGTGTTGAGCGTGACTGTCATCCCACTGCTGCGCCGCAGAGCCAGGATGGCCAAGGCCACCAACAGACCGCCGATCACTGCAGCCGGGACGTTGTAGCGGGCGAGCACGGGGAACCGGCGCACCACCGCAAAACCGACGAACAGCGCGACACCGCCCGCCGCCAAGGTCTGAATCATGTCGAGTGCCAGCATCGATCCCCCGCGCAGCAGATTCGAGGGTAGCACCATCACGCGCTTGACCGCACCCGAGCGCACGGCTGTACTGTGATCATGAGTCGTACAGTCGCCCTGAGCTGCAGAGTCTCGATGACACGTCCGATAGCCCTGCTTGCGTTGCTGATGTGTCCGCTCGCCGATGCGGCCGCACTCGTCGACGACGCCGTGATGACCCGGGCCGATCGGCTCATCGAGGACGCCATCGCCGCCAAAAAAATCCCGGGCGCTGTGCTGCTCGTCGGCCGGGGATCCTCGGTGGTGTACCGCAAGGCCTACGGCCAACGCGCCCTCGAACCGATCCCAGAGCCGATGACGGTCGACACGATCTTCGATCTTGCCTCGCTCACCAAGCCCATCGCTACGGCGACCGCCGTCATGCAGCTCGTCGAAGACGGTCGGCTGCGACTCGATGATCGGGTGGCGAACCACTTGCCCGATTTTGGTCGGCACGGCAAAGACACGATCACGGTGCGCCACCTGCTGACGCACGTGAGCGGCTTGCGCGGTGATCTGGATCTCGAAGACCCCTGGGTCGGACGAGACACAGCACTCGCACTCGCTGCCGAGGAAATCCCGCTCGCGGCACCTGGCGAGCGCTTCATCTACAGCGACATCGGCTTTCTCGTACTCGGTGCGCTCGTTGAGCGCCTCTCGGGACTGCCGCTCGAGCAGTTCGTCAGGCAGCGCATCACGACGCCGCTCGGCATGAAGGATACGGAGTTCACGCCACCCGCGAGTGCCCAAGGTCGTATCGCGCCGACGCAGCGCTGCACACCGCTCGGCCCACGTTGCGAGGGCAGTGGCCAGATCCTGCTGCGCGGCGAGGTTCACGACCCTACCGCGCGCCGCATGCGCGGTGTCGCCGGACACGCGGGGCTGTTCGGCACGGCGGACGATCTCGCCCGCTACGCACGCATGCTTCTGGAGGGCGGAGCCCTGGGTTCAGCGCGTATCCTCTCGCCGCTGTCGATCGTGAAAATGACCTCACCGGCCACACCGCCCGACATGGCCAGCATTCGCGGTCTCGGTTGGGACATTGACTCGAGCTACTCGAGTAACCGCGGCGAATTGCTGCCGATCGGGTCCTTCGGCCACACCGGTTTCACCGGTACCTCAATTTGGATCGATCCGCTGACCGAGACCTACGTGATCCTGCTGACCAACCGAGTCCACCCCGACGGCCGCGGTGACGCCGGCGCCCTGCGCGCTCAGATCGCCACACTCGTCGGCGCCGCGCTGCGTCGCCTGCCCGACAGTGCTCGACTACGCGAAGCGCAATGGACAGGTGGGCAGTTCCAGCGTGCGCCAGCAAGACGCGCGCGCAGCACCTCAGACACCACCGCGGGCCTGACGCTGAGCGGTATCGACGTGCTGCGCAGCGAAAACTTCAAACCGTTGATCGGCAAGCGAGTGGGCCTGCTCACGCATCAGGCAGCCATCGCACGCAGTGGCGAATCCACCGTCGAGCTGATCGCCAGGGCACCGGGCATAACCCTGGTGGCGCTATTCAGTCCCGAGCACGGTCTGCGCAGCGATCTCGATGCAGCGGTGCCCTCCAGCGTCGACGCACGCAGCGGTCTGCCGGTGTTCTCCCTGTACGGCGAGACGCGACGCCCGACGACGGCGATGCTGCGCGGTATCGATACGCTGGTGGTCGACCTTCAGGATGTCGGCGCGCGCTTTTATACCTACGCCACAACCGTCGGTTACCTACTCGAAGAGGCGGCTCGATCGCGTATCGAGGTCGTGGTTCTCGATCGTCCCAATCCGCTCGGCGGTACGACGATCGAGGGACCCTCGCTTGAGCGTGGCGAGCTCGGCTTCACGGCCTACTTTCCGATGCCCATCCGTCACGGCCTCACCTTGGGCGAATTGGCTCGAGTGTTCAATGCGGAGGGGAAGATCGGAGCGAACCTCTCGGTCATTGGCGTTCGATACTGGCAGCGTGATGCGTGGTTCGACGAAACGGGCCTGCCGTGGGTCGCACCGTCGCCCAACCTGCGCAGTCTGCAAAGCACCCTGCTCTACCCGGGCGTCGCCACGATCGAGGGCGCAAACGTATCGGTGGGCCGCGGTACCGATACACCCTTCCAGCTGATTGGCGCGCCGTGGATCGATGGCGTCCGACTCGCCGCCGAACTCAATGGTCGCGAGATCCCCGGCGTTCGCTTTTATCCGGTGAGCTTCACGCCAACTTCGAGCCGCCATCAGGGCGAGCGTTGCGGGGGAGTGTCGATCGTCCTGACCGACCGCGAACGTCTGCCCATCGTACGTCTCGGACTCGAACTCGCCAGTGCACTCGACCACCTGTACGGGCCACGCTTCGAGCTCGATCGTATCGCCGGCCTTTTCGGTCGCGAGCTCGTCAATCGCCTGCGCAATGGCGAGCCTCCGCAGCGCATCGTCGACAGCTGGGCTGCGCAGGAAGCGGCGTGGCGACGCCTGCGAGCGCCGTATCTGCTATATCGCTGACGATCGTGTTTGAACTTCGTGGTCGAGTCATGCAAAGTCCCGCCCATGAAATCCGCCGCTCTGAAGCAAAAAGCCCTGCAGCAACGAGAGGCGGGACAGCGCGCTTCCGCCGGGCGCAAATGGCCCGCCGCCATTGCGGCCTTCGAGCGCGCGCTGGCACTTGACCCGGACGACGCGCAAAGCTGGCTGTTCCTCGCCCATGCACAGGTGCACTCTGGCAACAATGCCGGAGCACTGATCGCCGCGGAACGCGCCTTTGCGCTCGATCACACCAACGTACTGATCTGCCGTCTTCTGGCAGACATACACACGAGTGGCGGTCGCTATGCACAGGCGATCAGCGTGTATGAGGCACTCGACCCGGCGTCACCGCGCGATCACGACTTTTGGGCCGAGTACGGCAATGTATTGTGGCTGGCACGCCGTAACCGCGAGGCTGTCGATGCGCTGATGGAGTCGCTCGAACAACGCATCGACAGCGCCATCGTGCATCACCGTCTGGGATTGGCGTTCCGCGACCTCGGCATGTCGGGCGAGTCCACCGAGTGCTTCCGTACGGCGATTGCGCTCGATCAGGGCCGTATCCGCACCGCTGCGCTGTCGCTCGTGCTCTACGACAGCCGCAATGCGTGTGACTGGAGCAAGCTTGAGGAAGACACGACCGCGCTGCTGGCCGCGCTCGATACCGCCGACGACTCCAACGGCAGCCTGCTGTCCCCCTTCGCTTTGATCGCGCTCGATACGACGCCTGCGCAGCAACGCCGCATCGGCGAACTGCGCAGTCGCAGCATCACCCGCGACCTCAAGCCCTTTTCGCCACCGCCGATCGGCACTGCGCGCCGTCCAGGACGGATTCGTGTCGGCTACCTCTCGGCGGATTTTAGCCAGCACGCCACCTCGCAACTGATCGTCGAATTTCTCGAACAGCGCGACAGCACGCGCTTCGAGACCTTCTTGTATTCCCACAGCATCGCCGATGGGTCCGCCCTGCAGCAGCGGGTTCGTGCCGCCTGCGAGCATTTCGTTGACGTCAATGATCTGGGCAACCTCACCGTCGCCGAACGCATGCGCAGCGACGAGCTCGACATCGTCATCGACCTCAAGGGGCACACCCGCGACAGCCGCTTCGAGTTGCTCGCCTATCGGCCTGCCACCGTACAGGCAGCCTGGCTAGGTTATCCCGCCTCCACAGGCGCGCACTTCATCGACTACATGATTGGCGATCCGATCGTGCTGCCGCTCGAACATGCGCCAAACTATTCCGAGCAGATCGCTCAACTGCCGCTCAACTATCAGCCGAACGATCGGCATCGACCGCTGCCCGACCCTACGCCCCGCAGCGAACTCGGACTGCCCGAAGATGCGATCGTGCTGTGCTGCTTCAATCAGACGTACAAGATTTCGCCCTTCATGCTCGATGTCTGGACGGCCATACTGCAAGCCGCCCCGAACACCGTGCTGTGGATCCTCGCCTGGGACCGACACGTGCTCGTGAACCTGCGGCGCGAATTCGATGCCCGGGGCGTGGCAGCCGAGCGCGTGATCTTTGCGCCGAAGGCGCCACCCGCCCGACATCTGGCGCGACTGCGCGCCGCTGATCTATTCCTCGACACCTGGCCTTGCAACGCCCACACCACGGCGAGCGAAGCGCTGTGGTGCGGCGTACCGGTGCTCACCGTCCCTGGCGAAACCTTCGCCTCACGCGTCGCAGCCAGTCTCGTCACGGCCTGTGGCTTGCCCGACCTCGCCTGCAAGGATGCCGAGGCCTACGCGAATCTCGCCGTGGCGCTGGCGAGCGAACCACAGATTCTGCAGGGCGTCAGGGCGCACCTCGAACAGATGCGCATGGAGTTGCCGCTGTTCGACAGCGGGCGTTTTACGCGCGAGTTCGAAGCCTTGCTGCTGCGCATGCACGAGCGAGCGCAGGCCGGCTTGCCTCCGGCGCCGCTACCCGCAGAGCTGGCTCCGACCTGACACAGGGGCGATGGCCCCTTAGCGGGTGTGGCTGTCGTACCAACCAATGGTGCCGAGAATCGCCGCCAGCCACTGGCTCGGGCGCCCGAAGCCATGGCTCGCCTCGGGCAAACGCATCAGCGCGCTGTCGATGCCGCGCAATTGCAGGGCTTGGAAGTACTGCTCCGAGTCACTCATCGGCGTGCGCCAGTCCTCTTCGCCCGTGATGATGAGCGTGGGGGTCGTCACTTTGCCGACCAGCGACAGCGGCGAGCGGGCCCAGTACTTCTCCGGCTGCTCCCAAGGCATGCGCTCGAACCAGTACTGACCCATCACCGCACCGATGTCGGTCGTCAAGGTCGTCGAGGCCCAATTGATGACCGGTCGCTTGACGGACGCCGCGGCAAACCGATCGGTCTTGCCAATAGCCCAACTCGACAGCACGCCACCGCCCGAGCCGCCGCCGATGTAGAGCCGGCGCGGATCAATGAAACCCCGCGCGAGAACACTGTCCACCGCGCTCATCAGATCATCGTGGTCACGACCCGGATAAGCGAGGTGGATGAGCGTAGCGAATTCCTCGCCGTAGCCGATCGAGCCTCGCGGATTGACGAACACCACGACGTAACCCGCCGCCGCATAGAGATGATGCGTGATCGAGAACATCGGACCGTAATCGAGATGGGGCCCGCCGTGGATGTCGAGGGCCAGCGGATACCGGCGGTTCGGATCGAAGTCCGGAGGGTACAAAATCCAACCGTGAATGCTGCGACGGTCGGCTTTGGACGGGATGCGGATTTCTTCGAGTCGACCGATCCTCTTGCCGGCACGCCATTCGGCATTCATGTCCCACAGCACGGTTTGCCGTGAATCGCGCCACAGGGCCAGCGTCGCCGGTCGATCCGCCTCAACGCTCGGATAGGCGAAGCTCCCGGCCGCTGCGGAATACGTGCCTCCACTCGAGGACGGCAACAGCAGCCGCGTGTTGCCCACCTGCGGCACGAGCACGCGCGTCTGACCGTCGAGGGTCGCGAGCCCGACGCGATTCACGCCTTCATCCTGATAGAGGAAGTGAATGCCGGCGCCGTCCTCACGCCAGCGTGGCGATGCGGCACTCCGATCCAGCGATACAGTGAGATTACGCGCACGCTGTGCACCATCGAGCGGCAGCAGGAATATGTCGGTGCGTTGGAACGAGTTGGCGCGCTTGCGCCAGCCGACGTACGCGACGGAGCGGCCGTCCGGGCTGACCGCAGGACTCGTCTCGAAGCCTTCGTCCTCGGTAAGTCGCTGCGCGGGCTCGCCCTCGCGCAATGAAACCCGCCAAAGGTCACCCTGATTGGCGCGTCGCCGCGCCGCAGGGTCCGTGTCCGCCGATACGATGATCGCTTGACCGTCGGGTAGCCAAGCCGGTGCCTCGTCCCGTGCACCCCAATCACCGGCGCCGCTCGTCAGTTGACGTTGCCGTCCGCTGCCGAGCTCGAGCACGAACACCTGCATGTCACCGGGTACCAGCCACCCCTCGCCATCGGCGCGGTAGGGGTAATCGCGTACGATGCGCGGCGGACTCGCCCACTGCGCACCATCGGGCTTCGTGGGCAAGGCAAAGAATTCCGCGGCCTTGCGCTCGACGAGCGCTACGTAGGCGATGCGCTGACCATCCGGCGACCACGAAAAACTTCGTGGCGGTTGACGCAGTGAGGACAGCACCTGCACTCGACCGTCGGCGGGCGACACCCGCAGCAACTGTGCGCTCGAGCCCTCTTTGCCGATGAAGGCGATCGATTGTCCATCCGGCGACCAGCGCGCAGCACTCGGCGAACGATCCGCGCCCACGAGTAATCGGCGCTCACCGCCCTCGGCAGCCACCAACCACAGTTCACTGCGTACCCGATCAGTCTGGATATCACGCAGTTGTCTCACTACGGCGACCGTTCGCCCATCGGGCGACAACTGCGGATCGAGGGGTTGCTCGAGACGATACAGGTCGAGTGCTTCGACGGGTTGTGTGTTCTCTCCTGCGGCGCTCGCGAGTCGGCCGCCGAGCAGCCAGACCAGGCCAACCAGCAGCAGGAACGATGTGCTAAGGCGATGTCTCATGACGGACTCCTTCAACTTGCGACAAGCAGCGCATGCTGCTGCCAAAGATCACTCAGATGCTCCTGCCAGAAGCGCGGCGAAGCAAACCAGGGGAAGGCGCGCGGAAATGCCGGATCGTCCCAGCGCGCAGCGATCCACGAGGAATGATGCAGCATGCGCAGCGATCGCAAGGGCTCGACGAGTTCGAGCTCGTGCTCATCGATATGCGCAAACTGCCGATAGCCCGCTGCCAACTCTCGCCACTGCCCCTGTCGATCATCCTCGGAGCCGGATAGAAACATCCATAGATCCTGGATGCGTGGACCCGTCATGCAGTCATCAAGATCGACGAATACCGGGCCTTGGGCATTCCAGAGGATGTTGCCGAGATGACAATCGCCATGTAGCCGCAGACGAGAGGCGGGCCCATACCGCTCGAGGTGCAGATCCACCTGCTCGAGCAGGGCCGCCGACACCTCCGCGTACTTGTCGATGACGGCCTCATCGAGCGTCGCGGAATTCATAAATGCCGAGGCGAGCAGACTGTCCCGCGCCTGCCATCCGAGACGCTCGGCGCTGAGCGCAGGTCGATGACGAAACGGGCGCAGGGCACCGATCGCATGAATCCGTCCTAGAGTGCGACCGATGAGTTCGAGCGAACCACGCACGTCGATCTCGGCGGCCCGCGCCTCGAGCTTCGGGAAAATGGCATATCGAAGGCCCGCATGCGTCTGCAACGTGGTGCCCTCGAAAGCGATCGGCTCGGCCACGGGCAACTGTGCAGTGGCCAACTCGCTGGTGAACTCGTGCTCCTCGAGGATCTGCGCATTGCTCCACCGTGCCGGGCGGTAGAACTTCAACACCAGCGTGCCGTGGGACTCCGAGCCCAACTGGTAGACGCGGTTCTCGTACGAGTTGAGCGCGAACAGGCGCCCATCGCAGACGATACCTACGCGCTCGGCCGCCTCGAGCACGACATCAGGCGAGAGCAGCGCGAAAGGTTGCGCGGAGGCGACGCTCACCGGCCCTGCTGTTTGAGGTACTCGGTATCCTCGAATACAAAGTCATGCCAGTTGGCCGTATCGAGGATCTCGGGTACGTACTTGCGGATGCCGTCCTTGACCGGTTGCGGCAAGGCATCGAGATTGCGGATCTTGGTGCCGAACCCGCGCGCCACCGTGCCGCCCGGTCGCTCCTCCATGCCCATCCACGGTGCCCAGCGGTTCTTGTTCTGCAGTTGCAGACTGGTCGACGCCGACAGGCACTTCGGGTCAGCCACTTCGGCCAGCGGTGCCGACATGGTCATGAACGAGTTGGTGTAGCTGATCTTGCCCGGACGAATGATGTCCGGCCTGTTTTCGATGGACTCGGTAGCCAGATAGACGCGATCGCCGATGGTTTCGATCGGCAACAACTTGGGCGTATAACCCATCGCGATCACGCCCTGCGGCGTGTACATGCGCGGTACCGGTCCGAGTTTGAAATGATGGATCCCCATGCGCTGGCCGGTGATCGGGTTGTCGAAGTACTCGAGCGGCTCGTAGCTGTCGTGGCGGGTATAAAACCCGACCTCGTACTTGCGCATCTCGTGCTGGTTGTCTTCCTTCGGCTCCCAGTAATCGACCAAGATGTTGTTCATGGTGAAGAGCGGCACGAAGTTGCCTTCACCGAGGTCCGCATAGATGTTGAGGCGCATGAACGAGTGCACCACCTCCTTGCCGAGGCTCCCCACGAGCTTCACGTGTGTGCGCAGGATCGTCAGCGCGTCAGTGAAATTCGGCTGCGCCGAGGCCTGCGTCGTCGTGGCTGCAGCGGCCGGAGCCGTCAGTGCCGCCGTGACGCCAAGTCCCATCGCCCCTTGCAGGGCCGTCCGTCGTGTCAACGAAGTCATCATGCGCTCCTGTGTTCAGAGTTTCACGGCAAGTAGCGTAGCCTGCCGAATGGCCCGCTTGGCATCGAGTTCACTGGCTACATCGGCTCCGCCCACTTTGTGCACGCGAAGACCCGCCGCTCGCAAAGGTTCGAACAGCTCGCAGCGCGGCTCCTGTCCTGCGCAGAGGACGATGCTGTCGACCTCGAGAGTACGCGACGCATCGCCCTGACGGATCCGCAGACCCGCATCATCGATGCCCAGATACTCCACGCCCGACAGCATGTTCACGCGGCGCATCTTGAGCACGCTGCGATGAATCCAACCCGTAGTCTTGCCGAGTCCGGCGCCGGGTTTTGACACTTTGCGCTGCAGCAGATAGACGCTGCGGGCCGGCGATTCGGGCTGCGGACCGGCAGGGCTTACCCCACCGCGCGCCACGGCGGGATCCGTCACGCCCCACTCGCGCATCCACGCTTCGCGATCGAGGCTGCTGGAGGATCCCTGCTGGGTCAACAGCGTTGCCACGTCGAAGCCGATACCTCCTGCGCCGATGATGGCCACGCGCGCACCCACCTTGCGTGCGCCGCTGATCGCCTCGAGGTAGGTCATGACCGAGGGGTGCTGCTGGCCCGGGATGCGCGGATCACGGGCGTTGACGCCGGTGGCGAGCACCACCTCGTCATATCCGCCCTGCTGAAGCATCTCCGCGGTGACCACCGTCGACAGGGACAACTCGACACCGGTTTCGCGCAGCCGCTCGGCGAAGTAACGCAGCGTCTCGCTGAACTCTTCCTTGCCGGGTATGCGCCGCGCGAGATTGAATTGACCGCCGATGGTGGCGGCCGCATCGAACAGCGTGACGGCATGACCACGCTCGGCCAGCACCGTAGCGGCTGCAAGTCCTGCCGGCCCTGCGCCCACCACCGCGATACGTTTGCGATGGCTTGCGGGACGCACAACGATCTCGGTTTCGTGACATGCGAGCGGGTTCACGAGACAGGAGGCGAGCGTCTTCGAGAAGGTGTGATCAAGACAGGCCTGATTGCAGGCGATGCAGGTATTGATGCTCGCCGCACGCCCACTCGCCGCCTTGGCGACGAAGTGCGGATCCGCGAGCAGCGGGCGTGCCATCGAGACAAGATCCGCATCGCCTGAGGCGAGAATCGACTCGGCCAATTCCGGCGTGTTGATGCGATTGCTGGTGCAGACCGGTATCTGCAGTTCGCTGCGCAGCTTGCGCGTCAGCCAGGCGAATGCACCACGCGGAACGGAGGTGGCGATCGTCGGCACGCGCGCCTCGTGCCAGCCGATGCCGGAGTTGATCAGTGTGGCGCCGGCGGTTTCCACGGCCTTGGCCAGCGTCACCACCTCGGCCCAGTCCTGACCGTCCGGGATCAGATCGATCAGCGACAACCGGTAAATGATGATGAAGTCCCGGCCGACCGCTTCGCGAATCCGCGTCACGATCTCGACCGGCAACTGCATGCGCGCGGCGAACGGGCCACCCCAACGATCAGTGCGCCGGTTCGTGTGCGTCAGCAGGAATTCATTGATGAAGTACCCTTCCGAACCCATCACTTCGACGCCGTCGTAGCCCGCCTCACGCGCGAGCGTCGCGCAGCGAACGAACGCACGAATCTGCCGCTCCACTCCCGAGGTGCTCAGTTCACGCGGTGTAAACGGCGTGATGGGCGACTTGATACGCGAGGGCGCAACGCTCAACGGGTGGTAGCCGTAGCGACCGGCGTGCAGTATCTGCAGCGCGATGCGACCACCCTCGCGGTGCACTGCCTCAGTGATCACGCGATGGCGCGCTGCTGCACGATGCGTGGCAAGACGCGAGGCGAAGGGCGCGAGCCAGCCTTCCACGTTCGGCGCGAAACCACCCGTGACCATCAAGCCCACGCCGCCGCGCGCGCGCTCGGCGAAATAGGCTGCGAGGCGCGGGAAAAGATCGTTCTTGTCTTCGAGTCCCGTGTGCATCGACCCCATGAGTACCCGATTGGGCAAGGTCGTGAAGCCGAGATCGAGCGGCGCCAGAAGGTGAGGATAGAGTGCACTCATGTCATCGAACCTCGCCTTGCATGAGATCAGCGGCTTTTTCCGCAATCATGATGGTGGTGGCATTGGTGTTGCCACCGATGAGTTGCGGCATCACCGACGCATCGACGACGCGCAGGCCCTCAACGCCGCGAACTCGCAATGCCGCATCGACCACAGCGTCATCATCCGAACCCATACGACACGTGCCGACAGGGTGATAGATCGACTCCGCCTTGGCGCGAATTGCCGCGGCCAAATCTGCGTCCGAGGTACACCGAGCACCGGGGAACACCTCTTCGCCGCGATAGCGGTCGAAGGCGCGAGCGCCGAGCAGATCGCGCGAGATATGGACCCCCTCGATGAGTCGCGGCAGATCATCGGGATCGCTGAGGTAGTTCGCGAAGATCCGCGGCGGCACCGTGGAGTCCGGCGAACGGATTTCTAGGCGCCCCCGACTGCGGGGTCGAAGGTTGCACACATGCAGCGTGAAACCATGACCGGGCAGTTTGTTGCGACCGTGGTCGTCGAGTTGCGCCGGCACGAAGTGAAATTGCAAATCGGCGCGCTCATCCGTCGCGAGGCGTGAGCGCATGAAGCCGCCCGCCTCGGCGACGTTCGAAGCGCCAGGCCCCGATCCCGTGAAGAGAAAGCGCAGCCCGGCCCACGCCTCTTGCAATAAGTTCAGATCGTAGGTGATGGCTTCGCGACTCTTGTAAAGCGTGCAGTAGTCGAGGTGATCCTGCAGGTTGCGCCCGACACCCGCGAGCGCCACGTGCACGGGCACACCCGCGGACTCGAGCACCGACGCAGGACCGATCCCCGAGCACATCAGCATTTGCGGCGAACCGATGGCGCCGCCTGAAAGCACGACCTCGCGTCGCGCCCGCACCTGCAGCAATCGACCGCGATGACGGTACTCGACCGCGACGGCGCGATCTCCTTCCAGCACGACTCGAGTGGTCATCGCGTGCGTACGCACAGTGACATTCGGTCGGTCGAATGCAGGCCGCAGGTAGCCGACCGCAGTGCTGCAACGCCGCGCGTCGCGCAGTGTCGCCTGATAGAAACCAAACCCCTCTTGGATAGGTCCGTTGAAATCCTCGTTGTGCACCCCGCCTCGCTCGACCGCCGCATCGACGAACACTGCACTCAAGGGGTTGCGGTAGCGCAGATCCTCGACGCTCAGTGGTCCACCGGAGCCGTGGTGCTGACTTGGACCCCGCGCTTGCGCCTCCGAGCGCACGAAGTACGGCAATACGTCGCGGAAGTTCCAACCCGTGAGCCCTTGCCTTGCCCACTCGTCGAAGTCGGCCGCTGCGCCGCGGATGTAGCACATGGCATTGATCGAGCTACTGCCACCCAACACGCGACCGCGCGGCCAGTACAAGCGGCGTTGGTCGAGGTGCGGTTCGGGTTCGGTGTAGTAGTCCCAGTTGATGCGCGGATTGCCGACGAGCCGCGCAAGACCCGCTGGCATATGGATGAGCGGATTAATGTCTCGACCGCCCGCCTCGAGCAGCAGCACGCGGGCGTCACCGCTTTCACTCAATCGATTGGCGAGCACGCAACCCGCAGAGCCCGCGCCCACGATGACGTAGTCGTACTCGGCGTCTGGCGTACGGCTCATCAAAGGAATTCCACATCGGGCAAGGCACGCAGTTTCTCTTCGCTGCGACGCCGCTCGTAGTACGGCTGTCCCGCTGCAGCCTCGGCTGCCGCTCGGCCTTGATAGCCTCCCGACGCGGCGACGATGCGCTCGACCTCAGCCCTCGGCAGCACCACCACGCCCTCGAGATCGCCAAAGATGATGTCGCCCGGATACACGATCACTCCGCCGCAGATCACCGGCGTGTTCAGCCAGCCCGGCCCCTCGGCCCCGCCGGCGCGGGCGATGCAGCCCCGCGCGAATATCGGCAACTGCACGCGCTCGCGCATCAGCAGCGCCGCATTCATGCACAGGCCATCGAGCACGACGCCGGCGCAGCCCGCCTCACGGGCGGCTGTCGACATGCCAAATCCCCAGCAGGCGGTATCGGTACGCGCCGCGCCGTCGACCACGATCACATCACCCGGC
>CAISHQ010000126.1 GCA_903885195.1 uncultured Pseudomonadota bacterium
GGATTGCGTGGTGGGTGAGGTGCTCGCCAAGAAGGGTGACAGCCTCGCCGTCGATCAGGTGATCATCCGCTTTCAGTGAGTGACGAGCATGTCTGCAGCACGACCGTTCCGGATTCTGGGCATTCAGCAGATCGCCATCGGCGGCGAAGACAAGCAGCGTCTGCGACGCTTGTGGGTGGACATGCTCGGGCTCGAAGTCACCGGCAACTTCGTCAGCGATCGCGAGAACGTCGATGAAGACATCTGCGCGATGGGGCGCGGCGCGATGCGTGTGGAAGTCGATCTGATGCAGCCGCTCGACCCCGCGAAGAAGCCGGCTGTGCATGCGACGCCGCTCAACCATGTGGGGCTTTGGATCGACGATCTGCCTGCCGCAGTCGAGTGGCTCACGGCGCAGGGTGTGCGGTTCGCGCCCGGCGGCATTCGCAAAGGTGCGGCCGGATACGACATCTGTTTCCTGCACCCGAAGGGCAACGAGGAGTTTCCGATCGGCGGCGAGGGCGTACTCGTCGAACTCGTGCAGGCACCGCCCGAGGTCATCGCCGTACTCGGCGCTTCAGCGCCTTAGTTTCCAGTAGCGCTGAAGTCTACGGAAGAGCCGAGTCGCGCTAGCCGCGCGGCATCGGTTGCAGAGCGACGAGTATGGTCTCCGGGCCCCCGTGCACGCCAATCGCAGGGCCCATCTCGGTGAATACGATCGACTCGATGCTGCCTGCCGGCAACCGCCGTTCGAGCTCGGCGGCAACGAAGTGTCCATCGGCCGGAGTAAGACCACAGCCAATCAGGACGCGCAGCCGCTCGCTGCCAGCATCGAAGGACATATTTTTGACGATGAATTTGGCGAAGCGCTCGCGCAGGCGATGCGGACCAAACAGTCCACCGCCTGCCGCCACCCGACCGTCGGGGTAAGTACGCAGGATCACGGTCAGGCGTAACCAGCGTGCAATTTTCCCGACGATGGCCGGGACACGACCGCCCCGTACGCCGAAGCGCACGTCCCTCAGTAGCGCGAAGGTTCGTGTTCGTTTCGCGGCCTCACGCGCCACCTGCTCAACGGTCGCCATGTCGGCACCGCGCGCAGCGGCCTCCGCCGCGGCGAGCACGATCAACCCCTCGCCGGTCGAGGCATTGAGACTATCGATCACGGTGACGGGCTTGCCCTCGCTCGAGACGCGTTGTCCTGCCGTTACCGCGGCGTTGTAAGTGCCGCTGTGCCGTGAAGTCAGGTTGATCGAGACGATGCCTTGATAGTGCGAGGCGAGAAATTCGAACGTGCGTCGGAAGTCTCCGGGAGGCGGTTGCGAGGTTTTCGGATGCTCGGGATTGACCAGCAACTCGCGGTAAAACTCGGCCGGAGTCATGCTCACCTTGTCGAGGTAGGAGCGATTGCCGAAGTGGATGCGCGCGGGCACGACGTGGATACCTAGGCGCTCGATGATTTCTTCCGGCAGATCTGCGCCTGAGTCGGTTGTCACCGCGATCCGACGCGTCGCCTGATGGTGCGCTGCACTTTGTTGCATGCGCATGTCGTCGGCCTTCTGCGCGGAGACCGTGCCGAAGCTGCCGGCGATGCGAAACACCTCGTCCGGTTCGTCGACATGCACGTGGATGCGCGCCTTGCGCGTGCTGCCGCTGACCACGAGACTCGCGCCGAGCGGTGCCAGGGTTTCCCGCAATTGCCGCAGATCGATGCTTTGTTCGGCCGGAGCGGCCACCAGACACTCGGTGCAGAAGCGAAAATCCTGATCGGCTGACGGCGCAGCGCTGCCGATCATCACTTCCTCGCCCGCATGGACCGGGGCAACGGTCGTCGCCATCTCGCCGGTGTCGAGAAAGCGCGTCATCCCCTCGAGCACTTCCACAAAACCGAGTGCGCCCGCATCGACCACGTTGGCGGCGCGCAACTCCTCGAGTTGACCGCGTGTCTGTTCGAGCGCCGTGCGAACCCGACCGAGTGAGCCGACGAACAGGCTGCGAAAATCCACGGCGACAGACTGCTGGGCCTGCGCGGCCAGCGCAAATTCACGCAGCACTGTCAGTAAAGTGCCCTCGCGCGGCTGCGACATCGCATCGCGTGCATAGTTGGCGCCGTTGGTGACGGCCGTGACGAATTCGTTCACGCCCACGCGGGCGAGATGACCGGCGCCATCGCCGAGTCCGAGCAGGAACTGCGCGAGGATCGCCCCGGAATTGCCGCGCGCGCCATCGAGCGCCGCATCGGCCGCGCGTACCAGCAGACTGCCCGCGTGCGGTTCCGGCTGACGATCGAGGGCGCCCAACACCGCCGACAGCGTCATTGACATGTTGGTCCCGGTGTCGCCATCGGGGACGGGAAACACATTGATCTTGTTGATGTGATCGGTTTTTTCGAACAACCGATAGATGCCCGCGCGCAGCACGTCGGCGAGGACGAGACCATCGAGTTCGGCAACGGGTGTGGTGGATGAGTTCATCAGCCGATGTGCATCACGTCAGTTGATCGACAGCATGAACGAAGTGCCGCCTGTACTCAGCAGCACGCCACTGGGCAGGATCTGCTCGACTCGCAAGCCTTCGCGACTCACCTCGCCCTCGCGCAGTCGTTGACCGTTGAGCAGCACGAAACGCAGTGCTGGGCTGGCGTCGTACACGTGCATGTTGAGGTTGGCTTCGGGGATCGCAGCCCCTGCCGCCAGTAGATCATCGCGGCTCGGCAGCGTTGGGCTCTCTTCGGACGACACGGGGAACGCTGGCGGTGTCGAGCGCCGTGCATCCGACGGCGGTGCTGCCATTGAGCGAGTCGGCGCGGCCGATGGTGGCGCGGCCAGTGCCGGTGCGGTCGGTGCAGGTGCGGCCAGTGCCGGTCTGGACAGTGCCGGTCTGGACTGGGCCGGCGCAGCGGCTGTGTGCGCGGCTGCGCTCGCAGTGGTCGACTCAGGCTGCACGGTCGGTACGGCGGCAGGCGGTTCGCTCGGCCGCCACAGCGCGTAGGCGAGGATCAGCAGATTGAGGCCAAGCAGCACCATCAACGCGATGCCCCAGCGCGGCAGGCCCTGACGCCGAACGGCCGCAGCCTGCGCGTCGAAGATCGCTGGATGATCCTGGCGCAGTCGCGAGTTCTCCGACTTTTTCAGCGCATCGAGAATGAAGGACATGGTCGAGCGGTGAGCCGCAGTTTCCCCCAGATGACCGAAGTATTGCACGGCCGGGGGCGGGCGCGGCATAGTCCCCCGCATCGTGCGGATTTCTCGGATCCAGTGGCACTCTTGCGCGCTTGCGCCACCTCAAGGTTCCGACGCCCTAGGTCTGCCCCAAGGCCATGTCTTGCACCTGTGGTGTGCCGATCTGGATGACGTGGCATGGGCGCGCCTTGGCGAGACCCACCTCGATGAGGCTGAGCGCACCCGACTCGCAGGCATGGTGGATGTACGGGCGCGAGAGCGCTTTGGCCGCTCGCGATCTCTGCTGCGCCAGATCCTCGCCCGGTACTTGGGCGGTGCGCCGGCGGCGCTGCGGTTCGAGCTCCTCGCGCATGGCAAGCCGCGCGTGCTGACAGCAGCCGATGCCGAGGTGCCGTTGCAGTTCAACCTCAGTCACAGCCGCTCCGGCTGGTTGCTGGCCGTTACTGCGGTTGATCCGTTGGGCGTCGATCTGGAGTTGCCGCGCGAAGTGCCGAATGCAGCTCGGCTTGCCGAGCGCGTGTTCTCCGCGGCGGAGCGTGCGGCACTTGCCGAGGCTCTCGCGGTGTCACCCGCGCAGCGGGACGCGGTTTTCCTCGAGTGCTGGACGCGGAAGGAAGCGGCGTTGAAGGCGCTTGGCGATGGATTCACGCTGGGTGCCGCGAGTCTGCACGTAGGGGTTCGCAGCGGGATCGACGCTGAGGTGAACGGCGCGGAGGTGGACGGCGCTGAGGTGGACGAGGCGTCCGGCGTCCTGAGTCATCCGCGGCATCCGTCCCGACCATTTCGAATCAGTTCGATCGAGTTGCCGTGGCCTGCCCATGCCGCCTGCGCCCACGCGCCGCAGATCACGCAGGTCGACTGTTATTGGCTGAACGGCGCGGCCGCGGCGTGAGCGTGGATGCGCTCGAGTGGCTGCGCTGGTCACGCGAGCACATCGCGGCCGGTGAGTACTGGCGACTGATCACGGGACATCTGGTGCATCTCGGCGCTGGCCATGCGCTCGTTAATGCGCTCGGTGCCGTAATCGTGTGGACGGTGTTTCGCGAGCCTCTGTCCTCACGCCTTGTCGTCTGGGCCGTGCTCGCAGGCTTCGTCACCGTGAATGCCGGGCTCTGGTTCGGGACCGAGTTGCAGTGGTACGTGGGCGCCTCGGGCGTGCTGCATGCGCTCGCCGCAGCCGGCATCGTGCAGACGATCAGCGCGCGGGGCGGCGGGTGGCCGTGGACGCTTGGACTACTGGGTGCCGGCAAGTTGCTCTACGAGCAATGGCAGGGCCCTCTCGGCTGGACGCCCGGGTCGCCGCCCGTGATCACAGCCGCCCATCTGTATGGCGCAGCCGGCGGCGTGCTTGCGGCGCTCGCGTCGATTGCCGCTCGGCGGATCAGCTCTGCCGGCGGCGGTTAAGGACGCTCGCCCGCGCGACCGACCCTGCACCGAAGCGATCGCGGATCGCATCGAGCGTCGCATCGAGCTTGCGCTGCGGTGCCGCCTCGGCACTCGCGAACAGATCAGGCTGTACTTCATCGTCGAGCGAACTGGCCGACACGCCGAGCAGTCGCAAACGCGCCGAAGGCTCGTGCGAGAGCCACTCATCGAGCAGTTGTCGTGCCGCACGGCCGATGGTGACGCTGTCCTGCGTCGCGGGTGCGAGCGTGAGTTGACGCGTCACCGTACGAAAGTCGTGTCGACGGATCTTGATGCCGATACAGGCCGCGCGCAGGTCCTTGGCGCGCAGTCGCGCAGCCACCTGATCGGCGAGTGCCGCAAGTTCGGCGTGCATGGCGGGGTGTTCGGCGAGGTCGGTGGAAAATGTACGCTCGTTACTGACCGACTTTTCTTCCCGGTCGGCCACCACCGGCCGTTCATCATTTCCCGCCGCGCGTTCGCGCCAGCGGGCCCAATCGTTGCCGAACAGCGGCCGCAAGCGTTGTTCGTCGGCGCGGCGCAGTTCGCCGAGTGTGAGCAGCCCTGCCGCTCGGACTTCTTCGCCCTTCTTGCGCCCGAGTCCCGGCAGGCGTTGCACCGGCAGCGGATCGAGCACCGCATGCACTCTTTCTGCAGTAACCACCGTCAGGCCGTCGGGCTTATCGAGATCCGAAGCAATCTTGGCCACGAGCTTGTTACTGGCAACGCCGACCGATGCGGTCAACGCTGTTTCGCTCGCGATGCGCTGCTTGATGTCGCGGGCGATGCTCACGGGATCGCCTTTTAGGCTGATGCTGGCGGTCACATCGAGATAGGCCTCATCGAGCGATAGGCCTTCGACCAACGGCGTGTAATCGTTGAAGATCGCAAACACCTGCGCGGAGACTTCGGCGTAGCGCCTCATTCGCGGACGCACGCAGATCGCGTGTGGACAGAGCGCGAGGGCGCGTCGAATGGGCATCGCCGAGCGCACACCGAACTTTCGCACCTCGTAACTGGCGGCTGCGAC
>CAISHQ010000127.1 GCA_903885195.1 uncultured Pseudomonadota bacterium
CGCTGCAGCGTGGCATCGGTGTACTTCGGCTCGCCCGGATAACTCGTCGCATAGATCCACTGCGGACTCGGTACGCAGACGATGACGTGCGCGTCGGCGGGCATCTGCGAGGCGATATCGACGAAATATTTTTCCTGCGGCTCATCGATCTGCGCACCGAACTGCAGATCGATCGCCAGCAACCACCAATTGCCCGGCAGTTGCAGCGCGAAATAACTGCGGGTCTGTCCGGTCTGGCAGCCGGCGAAGCCGCGCGCGGGTCGGCAAAACGTGCGCGAGAACGCGACCAGACTGTCGTACCAGTCGTGGTTGCCGGGCAGCGCAAACACGCGCGGCCTACGACCTGCCGCATCGAACGCGGCCGCATACGGCTGTTCGGTGCGCTGCTCATACGCCTCGCGGGTCGGATAGGGGTAGACCTCATCGCCGCCGAACACGAGCACCTCACCACCGCGGCTTAAATGCGTGTGGCCAGCGGCGTCCTTTACCTCGAGCTCAGCTGCAGCGAGGGCCGTAGCGATGGCATAGGTGGAACTGAAGCCATCGCCCACATCGCTCACGAAATCGAATCCGACTTCATCGGCTGCAAAATCAAAAGCACCTTGCGGCTGGCTGGCAAGCGCCTCGATCAGGCGCGAATCCGAATGCCGCCCGAAGATGTTCGACAGCGTGAGCATCCAGGCCGACTGCAACAGCACTTTCGGGTCATACCACCCGACCATGCCGTGGCGCGTCGGCTGCGGGCTCACGGCGCTGCACCCCGCAGGCTGCTCGCCGGCGGCTGACGCAGTACCGAACGTGTCGCGAGCCACCCGCTGACGGCCACGAGGGTTGCACCCCCGAGCAGTCCGACGACCCAGATGGCCAGATCAAAGGCGTACGGCACCTGCAGCACCTGATGCGCGAGCACGTAGCCCGCGATGGAGGCGCCGGTCGCCGCGAGCAGACCGGACAGCAGGCCGAGTGCGGTGAACTCGGCGAGGATGCCGCGGGTCACAGTCGCGCGGCTCGCGCCGAGCGTGCGCAGCATGGCGCTCTCGTAACGACGCTCATCACGGGTGGCCTGCACTGCTGCGAGCAATACCGTCAGGCCGGCGAACAGCGTGAAGACGAACACGCTCTGCACGGCAAACACCGCTTTGTCGATCACCGAGCGCACCTGGGACAGCAGATCGTCGAGATCAAACACCGACACGCTCGGGAAGCGGCGCACCAGTTCGGCGATGACTCCGCCATCACCCGGCTTGAAGTAGGCACTGGTCATCCAGGTGCCGGCCAGATCATCGAGCAGACCCGGCGGGAAGACCACGAAGAAATTGGGCTGGAAGCTGTCCCACTTGATCTGCCGCACACTCGAGACCTCGGCCTCGATGGTCTCGCCAGCCACATCGAAGGTCATGCGATCGCCGATCTTCAGTCCGAGCCCCTGCTGGTACTCGTCGGAGATCGACACCAGCGGCTTGCCGTGATCGGCCTCGCTCCACCAGCGGCCGGCCACGATGCGATTGTCGTTACCGAGATCAGCCTGCCAGGTGATGTTCTGATCGCGTCTCGAGTAGCCCTCGCCGCGCGGATCGACGAACTCCATGGTCTCGATCGGCTGACCGTTGAGGGCCGTCAGACGCGCGCGGATCATGGGCAGCGCGCGCGCAGTCTTCGCCCCTTCGGTATCGAGGTAGTCGAAGAATTGCTCGCGCTGAGCGGGCGGGATGTTGATGAAGAAGAAATTCGGCAGATCCGCAGGCAGGCTCTTGCGCCAGTCGGTGAGCAGATCGTTACGCACCACGGCAAGCAGCAGCAGGATCATGATGCCAAGACCAAAGGCAACGATCTGCACGATGCTCTCGGCGCGACGACGACTGAGGTTGGCGACCCCGTAGCGCCACGACACACCGACCGTACCGCGCAGCGCCGCGGCAAACTTCACGAGCAGCGCGCCCGCACCGGCGAGCACCACGATGAAGAGGGCGAGCCCCGCGACGAAGATCAGGAAGAACGTCCAGTCGCGCACCACCCAGTACACGAGGAAGGTCACCGCTGCGACCGCAGGACCGAAGGCGAGCCACACCGCCGGCGGCGGTGGACCCATGTCGCGGCGCAGCACACGGATGGCCGGCACGCGCGACAACTGCAGCAGCGGCGGCAACGCGAAGCCCGCGAGCAGCGAGACGGCCGTGAGGAAGCCGAGCGCCAACGGCACAAGATCGGGGGGCGGCAGATCGGCGCGCAGCAGACCCTGCAAGGCCTGCACGAGCCAGGCCTGCACCAGATACCCGAACGCTGAACCGAGCAGCGCTGCTGCCAACGCGATCAACAGCAACTGCACCAGGCTCACCGTGAGCGTGAAATTGCTCGAAGCACCCAACGTCTTCAGCAGAGCGACCGAGTCGAGGTGACGCTTGACGTAGCGACGCGCCGACATGGCTACCGCAATGGCGCACAGCAGCACGGCCACGAGACTCGCCAGACTCAAAAAGCGACCGGCGCGATCGATGGCGGATTGGATCTGCGGGCTCGCCTCACGCACGTCTCGCAGCCGCTCGCCACGCTCACGCTCGCGATCGAGCCAGGGCTTGAATTCGGCAATCGCCTCGCGCTCGCCGGCAAAGAGCAGCGCGTGACTCGCGCGCGAGCCCGGCTGCAGCAGTTGCGTCGAGGGAAGATCGGCAAGATTCATGAGCAAGGAAGGCGCAAGCTCGCCGAAGCCGCCACCTTGATCGGGCCGCGAGATCAGCACCTGCGAGACGCGGAAACTGCGCGCGCCCACCGAGACCGTATCGCCGACTTTGATGCCAAGCGCAGCCAGCAACTTCGAGTCCGGCCATACCTCGCCAGACTTGGGGCCGGTCGCGCGCAACTGCGCGGTGCCGAACACGGTCGAGGACACGCCGATCGAGCCGCGCAACGGGTAGGCGTCACTCACCGCGCGCAGGTTGGCGAGCTGGTTTTGATCGCCTGCGAATACGACGCTGAGTACGCTCGTGTTCCGTGCGGTGCGCAAGGAACGACGCTCGGCTTCGCGTGCGTAGCGCTCGTCCGGCGCACTCGAAGCATCGAGACGCAAGTCAGCAGCCAACACTTCGTTCGCCTGCAGGGCGACCGATTGGCTGATGCGGTTGACGAGAAAGCCGACGCCCGTGAGTGCACCGACCGCCACGGTCAGCGCAAGCAGCAGAACGCCGAGCTCGCCGGAACGCCATTCGCGTCCCAGCATGCGCAGACCCAATTGCAAGGCGCGTTGCAGCATGGATTAGCCGGGGACGAGTCGTCCCGCCTCCATTACCCACATGCGCGCGCAGCGCGCCGCGAGCGTCCGATCATGGGTCACGAGCACGAGCGTGGTGTGCGAGCGGGCATTGAGATCAAACAGCAGATCGGCAATGCGCGCACCGGTGACGGTGTCGAGATTGCCGGTCGGTTCGTCGGCAAACAGCACGGCAGGTTCCGTGACGAAGGCCCGCGCGATCGCCACGCGTTGCTGCTCACCGCCCGACAACTGCCGCGGATAGTGACCCGTGCGTCCCTTGAGACCCACGCGCTCGAGTGCCGCAAGCGCCACCGGACGCGCGTCCGACCGACCCGCCAGTTCGAGCGGCAGCATCACGTTCTCGAGCGCAGTCAGCGCCGGCACGAGGTGAAACGACTGGAACACGAAACCGACCCGCGCCGCACGCAAGCGGGCGCGCCCGTCCTCATCGAGATGGGTCAGATCCTCGCCGGCCAGCAGCACGCTGCCTCGGGTCGGCGTATCGAGACCGGCGAGCAGCGCCAGCAAAGTCGACTTGCCGGCACCCGATGCACCGACGATGGCGACCGACTCACCGGCGGTGACCTGAAAGTCGACGTCATCGACGATGGTCAGCGGCCCTTCCGGGCTGCTAACCTGTTTAACCAGTTTTCGGGCTTCGAGGACGATATCTTTGGTCACGAAACGATCCTTCGTTGCATGCATGTTGCTCGCGTTGGCAGCCTTGCCCGCCAGTGGCACGACGGCCACCGTTCCGCCGCGCACGATCCTCGTGCTGGGCGATAGCGTCAGTGCGGGCTATGGCCTCGCCATCGGGGAGGGCTGGGGCTCCCTGCTGCAAGGCCGACTGAAGACGCAAGGGTACGGTTACCGCGTCGTCAATGCCAGCGTTAGCGGCGAAACAACCACCGGCGGTCTCGCCCGGCTGCCCCGCGCCCTCAGCGTGCACCGCCCGCAGATCGTGGTACTGGAACTCGGCGGCAACGACGGGCTGCGCGGCCTGCCCCTCGAAACCTCGCGGGCAAATCTCGAAGAAATGATCCAATTATCCAAGGCGGCAGGCGCACAAGTCGTGCTGCTCGGCATGAAAATGCCGCCGAACTACGGTCCGCGTTACGCGCAGGGCTTCGAGCGTACCTTCGCAGAGCTTGCCCGCAAGCACCGGCTGCCCTTCGAGCCGTTTTTCTTGGACAAGATCGCCCTCGTACCCGGCATGCTGCAGGCGGATGGCCTGCACCCGACGGCCAAGGCACAGCCCGCCATGCTCGATTCGGTATGGCCGGTACTCAAGCCGCTGCTGAAGCGTTGAGCGGATACGTCGCGCCCGTTGCCTGAAGCAATGGGCTGCCGCTAGAGTCGGGGCATGTCAAAACCATGGCTTGCCTCCTACCCATCCGGCGTACCCGCCGAAATCGACTCCAACCGCTACCGCTCCCTCGCGCACCTCGCCGAGGAGAGCTTCGCGAAGTTCGCTGCACGGACTGCCTACGTACAGATGGACAAGTCGCTGAGCTTCGGCGAACTCGATCGGCAATCGCGTGCCTTCGGTGCCTGGCTGCAACAGCGTGCCGGACTGAAGCGCGGCGATCGCGTCGCCATCATGATGCCGAACGTGCTGCAGTATCCGATCGCCCTGTTCGGCGTACTGCGCGCGGGTGGCACGGTCGTCAATACCAACCCGCTCTACACGGCCCGCGAACTGCGGCACCAACTGGTCGATTCCGGTGCCGAAGTGATCGTGATCCTCGAGAACTTCGCGCACGTGCTCGAGGAAGTCATCGGACAAACCAGCGTGCGCAAGGTGGTGGTCACCAGCGTCGGTGAACTGCTCGGGTTCCCGAAGGGCAGCATCGTCGATTTCGTGGTGCGCCGCATCCGCAAGGGCGTGCCGGTATGGAATATCCCCGGAGCGCTGCGCTTCGGCAAGGTACTGGCGGAGGGTGCGGGCCTCAGCCTGCAGGCGGTGGATCTCAACCACGACGATATCGCCTTCCTGCAGTACACGGGCGGCACCACCGGGGTGTCCAAGGGTGCGATGCTGAGCCACGGCAACATGGTGGCGAACGTCATGCAGTCCTCGGCATGGACCGAGTGGGCGCTGCCGCAGGACGAGTCCGGCATCGCGATCACAGCGCTGCCGCTCTATCACATCTTCGCCTTGACGGCGAACTGCATCGTTTTCCTGCGGCTCGGCTGGACCAACATCCTCATCACGAACCCGCGCGACTTCCCCGGGTTCGTCAAGGAGCTCAAAAAATACCCCTTCACCTACATCGCCGGCGTCAACACGCTGTTCAACGCGCTGCTGCACACGCCCGGCTTCGATCAGGTGGATTTCAGCAAGCTGCGCTGCTCACTGGGCGGTGGCATGGCCGTGCAGCGCGCCGTCGCCGAGCACTGGAAGCGCGTCACGGGTAACGTACTGACGCAGGCCTGGGGCCTTACGGAAACCTCGCCCGGCGCCTGCATCAACCCGATCGACGAAGACTTCAACGATTCAATCGGCCTGCCCATCTCTTCGACCGAAATCGGCATCGCGGACGATGCGGGCAACATGCTGCCGATCGGTGAGGTCGGCGAGATCTGCGTGCGTGGTCCGCAGGTGATGAAGGGCTACTACAACCGGCCGGAGGAGACCGCGAAGGTCATGCTGCCGGACGGGTGGCTGCGTACCGGCGACATCGGGCGGATGAACGACAAGGGTTACGTGTTCATCGAAGATCGCAAGAAGGACATGATCAACGTGTCCGGCTTCAACGTGTACCCGAACGAGGTCGAGGGCGTGGCAGTGACCCACCCCGGCATCCTCGAAGCTGCAGCGGTCGCCAAAGCGGACGAGAAGTCAGGCGAAGTCGTCGCGCTCTTCGTCGTGCGCAAGGACCCCTCGCTCACCGAAGAAGACGTGATCGAGCACTGTCGCACCGCGCTCACCGGCTACAAGATCCCGCGCCACGTGTACTTCCGCAAGGAATTGCCAAAGACCAACGTCGGCAAGATCCTGCGCCGCGAACTGCGCGACGAGGCGCAGAAGCTCTAGGAACGAGCGTCGGGATTGAACAGACGGCGGTGTTCGACGATCGCATAGCGATCCGTCATGCCCGCCACGTAATCGGCGACGACCCGGGCACGAGCGGCCTTGCCGCCGCTCTGCTCGGCCTGTGCTGCGGCCGCGCGATGCTCACCGGGCAGCAGGTCCGGATCCTCGAGCAACACCGCGAACAATTCCTTGAGCACGCGGCGTGCCTTGTTGGTCATGCGCAGCACGCGGTAGTGCCGGTACAGCGCTTCGTTGAGAAAGCGCTTGAGCTCCTGGTGCTCGGCATGCACGGCCTCGCTCATCGTCACGAGCGGGCGAGGCAGTTCGCGAACCGCGTCGATGTCACGCGGTGCGGCCGCGGCGATTTGGGCGGCCGAGGTGGTGATCACGTCGGCAACGACACGGTTGATCATGCGGCGGATGGTCTCGTGGATCACGCGCCGGCCCGTCAGCTGCGGATATTGGCGACGAACCTCCGCATGCGCCCTGCCAAAGAGTGCGAGTTCGCACAACGCCTCGGTCTCGATCAACCCCGCGCGCAGACCGTCATCGACGTCATGGTTGTTGTAGGCGATGGCGTCGGCGAGGTTGGCCAGCTGCGCCTCGAGCCCCGGCTGACGACGCTGCAGGAAGCGCTCGCCGAGCGCGCCGAGCGTACGCGCGTTGGCCGCCGAGCAGTGCTTGAGGATGCCCTCGCGCGTCTCGAAACACAGGTTCAGACCGGGAAACTCCGCGTAGCGCTCCTCAAGCAGGTCGACCACGCGCAGCGACTGCAGGTTGTGTTCGAAGCCGCCGTACTCGCGCATGCATTCGTTGAGCGCGTCCTGTCCGGCGTGGCCGAACGGCGTATGACCGAGATCGTGCGCAAGACAGATCGCCTCGGTCAGCGTTTCATGCAGTCCGAGCGCGCGCGCAATCGTGCGGGCGATCTGCGCGACCTCCATCGAGTGCGTGACCCGCGTGCGATACAGATCACCCTCGTGGTTGACGAACACCTGGGTCTTGTAGACCAGCCGCCGGAACGCGTTCGAGTGGATGATGCGATCACGATCGCGCTGAAATTCACCGCGCCATTCGGGCGGCGCTTCAGGGTGCACCCGCCCTCGGCTACGACTGTCGTCGGCCGCATAGGGCGCAAGCGCAGGCTGTGTGCCCACGGAAGTCATCCGAAGTGTCTCCGCAGCGTGTTCTCGAGCGCTGCCGCGGGGTAGTCGGCCGTGACGAATGCCGCGCCGATGCCGCGCATCAGCACGAAGCGCAACTGCCCGGCGCGTACTTTCTTGTCGAGCGACATCGCCGCGCGCGCCTGCGCGGCGGGGACTTCCGCCGCATCAGTCCGTAGACCGAGCCGCCGCAGCAGGGTCGAAAGCCTCGCCACCTGCGCCTCGGGCATCCAGCCGGCCTCGGCCGACAGCGTCGCCGCCATCAGCAGACCTGCCGCCACCGCCTCGCCGTGCAGCCAGGTGGAATACCCCGTCACGGTTTCGATCGCATGCCCGAAGGTGTGACCGAGATTGAGCAGCGCCCGATCGCCCTGCTCGCGCTCATCGCGCGCGACGATGGCCGCCTTGATGGCGCAGGAGCGATGCACCGCGTGCGTGAGCGCTGCAGCATCGAGCGCCAGTAACGGCTCGGCATGCGCCTCGATCCAGTCAAAGAATTCGGCATCGCAGATCAGACCGTACTTGACGACCTCGGCCAGACCCGCGCGCAGTTCACGCGGCGGCAGCGTGCGCAGCGTCGAGATGTCGGCCACCACGGCCTGCGGCTGGTGGAAGGCGCCGATGAGGTTCTTGCCGCCCGGATGGTTGACGCCCGTCTTTCCGCCCACCGACGAGTCGACCTGCGCGAGCAACGTGGTCGGGATCTGCACGAAGCCCATACCGCGCTGATAGCAGGCGGCGGCAAAGCCAGTCAGATCGCCAACGACACCACCGCCGAGCGCGACGAGCAGATCGTCGCGACCGAAGCGATGCTCGACGAGCGCGTCGATGATGTGCGAGAGGGTCGCAAGTGTCTTGTGCGCCTCACCGTCGGGCAGAACGATGTCGTGCGTCTCCCGACCCGCCCGCGCCTTGTGTACGGCTGCGGCGTAGAGCGGCGCCACGGTGGTGTTGCTGACCACGGCCACCTTGCGCGCCGACAACACGCCTGCAAGCCAGGCCGAGTCCTCAAGCAGACCCGCCCCGATGTGGATCGGGTAGGAACGTTCACCGAGTTCGACCAACAACGCTGTCATAGCCGCGGCAGTATACGGTGGTCAGGCAATTGCCCGAGGATGCGCGCGACGACCCCCCCGACTCGGCTGCCGTCAGTGCTCACGGTGAGGTGCGCCACACCCTCGTAGAGCGGTGCGCGTTGGCTCATCAACGCGGCGAGTCGTACCGACGGATCCTCTGCCCCGGCGAGCAGCGGCCGATTCGCGCTGCGTCGGACCCGTCGGGCCTGCTGCGCCACCGACGTCTTTAGGTACACCACGGTGCCGTGGCTGCGCAGCGCCTCTCGATTCTCAGGCAGCAGTATGGCGCCGCCGCCCGTCGACAGTACGATGCCGCGCCGCATGACAAGATCGGCGATCACCTCCCGCTCGCGGGTGCGGAACCCGGCCTCGCCTTCCTTGTCGAAAATCAGCGGAATGTCGACACCGGTGCGTTGCTCGATCTCGGCATCCGCATCGACGAACGGCAGACCGAGCGCCCGGGCGAGCTGCTTGCCCACCGCGGTCTTGCCCGAGCCCATCGGACCCACCAGAAAAATGTTAGCTGCCTCGTCCATCGTCTCTCGCCTGACTGCCACTGCAAGCCTACCGCAGGCGATGCCGCCGCAGGGGGTTGGGCCCGCGGCGGGTGCATTCCGGTAACATGTCTCCCCTCGTGAAGTACCTGCCCAAACTCGTCTACTGGCTCGCGGCGCTGCTGCTTGGCGGGCTGATGCTCATCGTTGCCGGTATCGCCGGGGCGTACATCTATCTGCAACCCTCGCTGCCGAGCGTCGAGGCGATGCGGCGGATCGAATTGCAGGTGCCGCTGCGGGTCTACTCGAGCGACGGCAAGGTCATCGCACAGATCGGCGAGCAGCGCCGCAATCCGGTGAGCTACGAGCAGATCCCGGAACTGGTCAAGCAAGCCTTCATCGCTGCCGAGGATGACCGCTTCTTCGAGCATGCCGGCTTCGACTATCAGGGCATCCTGCGCTCGATCATCGTCAATCTCATTCCCGGCTACCGGCTCGAAGGCGCGAGCACCATCACGCAGCAGACCGCGAAGAACCTCTTCCTCACCAACGATCGAACTTGGCGACGCAAGGGTCAGGAGATGTTCCTCACCTACCGCATCGAACGCGAGTTCACTAAGGAGGAGATCCTCGGGCTCTATCTGAACGTTATCCACTTCGGCAAGCGCACCTATGGCATCGCCGCTGCGGCCGACCTGTACTTCGGCAAGACGCTCGACCAGTTGACGCTCGCCGAAGCCGCCACGCTCGCGCGTGTGCCTCAAGCGCCCTCGCGCTACAACCCAATCAACAACCCGGAAGCGGCCGCCCAGCGCCGCGGCTACGTGCTGCGACGCATGCGCGAGCTCGGCTATATCGACGAACTGGCCGAACAACGTGCCGCAGCCGAAGTGGTACAAGCACGCCTGCACGCGCAATCGTTCGACGTCGAGGCGCCCTACGTCGCCGAGATGGCGAGACTCGAACTCGTGCAGCGCTTCGGTGCGGCCGCACAGAACGAAGGCTATCGGATCTACACGACCGTCGATTCGACCAAGCAGGAAGCAGCCAATGCAGCCTTACGCGCCGGGCTCATCGACTACGATCGTCGGCATGGCTGGCGCGGCGCACGCAGTAAAGTCGAGCTGCCGGCTGAAGAAACGGCGCCCGCACTCGAAGCGCTGCTCGATGAGGCGGTAGCCACCGGCTCGCTGACTCCTGCGGTAGTGCTCAAAGTCGAGCCGCGTTCCGCACGCGTGTATGTCCGCGGCAGCGGCTTCGCCGAGATCGGCTGGGAGGGACTCTCCTGGGCGCGCCGCAAGCAGGGCAAGGGCTTGGGTCCCTCGCCAAAGAGCGCCGGGGAAATCCTTGCGCGCGGCGATCTCATCCACGTCACGAGCGAACTGGCCGAAGCGAAGCCCGGCAACGCGACGACGCAACCGCCGGCGCAGCGCAGCCTCGTCTTCAAGCTCGCGCAGATCCCCGAGGCCTCCGCGGCACTCGTCGCCCTCTCGCCCAACGATGGCGCCATCAAGGCGCTCGTCGGCGGCTTCGATTATTTTGATCAGGCCAACGGCAAGTTCAACCGCGCCATCCAAGCCAAGCGTCAGCCGGGTTCGGGATTCAAGCCCTTCCTGTACTCCGCGGCACTCGACAACGGGCTGACGCCGTCCTCGGTGGTGCTCGATGCGCCCTTCGTCATCGACGATCCGAACATGGAAGAAGCGTGGCGACCGGAAAATTCAAGCGGTGATTTCGGCGGCCCGACGCGTCTGCGCGAGGCGCTCGTCAAGTCACGCAACCTCGTCTCCATCCGCGTGCTGCAGGCGATCGGCATGGAGCCTGCGCTCACCTACGCGCAGCGCTTCGGCTTCGAGCGCACGAGCCTGCCGCGCAATCTCACGCTCTCGCTCGGCACGATGAGCACCACGCCGCTGCAAGTGGCCGCGGGCTACGCCGTGTTCGCCAATGGCGGCTACCGCATCCAGCCGTACTTCATCGAGCGCATCGAAGATCCGCAGGGCAAGGCGGTATTCCAGGCCGCCCCGCGCGTGGTGGCGCCGGAATGCGATGTCGCCGTGCCTGCAGCGAGCAGCGTCGATGCGCGGGGTCTCGACGAAGAGACCGCTGCAACCACAGCCGCTGCTCCTACAGCCACTGCACCGGCAGCCGATGCAGCTGCAGCGCCCGCGGCAGTGTCCCGCGCCTGCACGCGGGCTGCGACCGAGGTCGCCCCGCGCGTCATCAGCGCGCAAAACGCCTGGCTGATGACCGACATGCTGCGCGAGGTCATCACCCGCGGCACGGGACGCCGGGCCCTCGCGCTCGGTCGCAGCGAACTGGCCGGCAAAACCGGTACGACCAACGAGGCGCGCGATACCTGGTTCAACGGCTACGGACACACCCTGGTGGCCTCGGTCTGGGTGGGCTTCGATCAATCGAAACCGCTCGGTGAAGGCGAAGAAGGCAGCCGTACCGCCGTGCCGATCTGGGTCGACTTCATGCAAGACGCGCTGAAAGGCGTACCCGATCGCAGTTGGCCGATGCCGGGTGGCCTCGTGCAGGTACGAATCTCGCCCGACACCGGCGAGATCGCCAGTGCCGATGATCCGACAGCAATCTTCGAGACCTTCATGATGGATCGACTGCCCACGGGTGGTCTGATCGGTGGCGATGCAGCCATGCCCGGACAGCCGGCGAGCCCGGATGCACCCTCCGAGCCGCTCTTCTGACGTCTCGACATCGCGATGAAAAAGCCTGCGCCGCGAACCGAACACCTGCGCCGCGCCCTCGCCCAGGAAGCGGCCCGGGTGATGGCCGAGCACGGCGTGCGCGACTTCCTGCTCGCCAAACGCAAGGCCGCTGAGCGCTTCGGCGTGGTCGATGGCAGCGTGTTGCCCCGCAACACGGAAATTGAAGAGGCCCTACAGGAGTATCAGCGCCTCTTCGGTGGCGAGGGGCACGAGGCCTCACTGCACGCGCAGCGACAAGTCGCGCTCGATGTGATGCATCGGCTGCAAGAGTTCAAACCCCGCCTCGTCGGTGCCGTACTCACCGGAACGGCCACCGCACACGACGATGTGATCCTGCACGTGTTCGCCGATCGCATGGAGGCAATCACCCTGCGCCTGCTCGAGCACGGCGTACCGTTCGAGCTTGCCGAGCGGCGAACGCGATTCAATAGCGAACGGGTGGTGAATCAGCCGAGCGTACGGCTCGAGGTGGACGATCAGCCCGTCGAACTCGTGGTGTTCGGCATCGACGGCATCCGTCAGGCACCGGTCAGTCCCATCGACGGCAAACCGATGCGCCGCGCGGACGCGAACGAGGTGGCTGCGCTGCTGTAGGGCGGCCCGTTGGTCAGTCGGCGTGCCGCCGACGGCGGCAGATCAGCGCTTGCCGATCGCGACGTAATCGCGCTTCGGTGCACCCGTGTAGAGCTGTCGCGGCCGACCGATCTTGTAACCGGGGTCGCTGATCATCTCCTGCCAGTGCGACACCCAGCCCGCCGTGCGCGCGATGGCGAACATCACGGTGAACATCGAACGCGGGATGCCGAGTGCGCTGTAGATGATGCCCGAATAGAAATCGACGTTCGGGTACAGCTTGCGGGCGATGAAGTAGTCGTCCTTGAGGGCGATTTCTTCGAGCCGCTGCGCGAGCTCGAGCAGCGGGTTGTCGGCGCGGCCCATCTTCGCGAGCACCTTGTGGCACATCTCGCGGATGATCTTAGCGCGCGGGTCAAAATTTTTGTATACGCGGTGGCCGAAGCCCATCAGTCGTACGTTGCTCGTCTTGTCCTTCACCTGCGCGAGGAACTTCGGAATGTTGTCGACGGTACCGATCTCCTCGAGCATCTCGAGTACGGCCTCGTTCGCGCCGCCATGTGCGGGGCCCCAAAGCGCCGACACGCCGGCGGAGATCGCTGCGTACGGATTGGCGCCGGTGGAGCCTGCGAGACGCACCGTCGAGGTGCTCGCGTTCTGCTCGTGATCGGCATGCAGGATCAGCAACAGGTCGAGCGCCTGCGCAGCGAGCGGATCGACGTGATACGGCTCGCAGGGCACGGCGTAATACATGTTCAGCAGGTTGCTGCAGTAGTCGAGATCGTTGCGCGGGTAGATGAACGGCTGGCCGATCGAGCGCTTGTAGGCGGCCGCGGAAATCGTCGGCAGCTTGGCGATGATGCGGTGGGCAAAGATCTCGCGATGACGCGGGTTATTGATGTCCATCGAGTCGTGATAGAACGCCGACATCGAAGCGACAATCGCGCTCACCATCGCCATGGGGTGCGCGTCGTAGTGGAATCCGTTGTACATGCGCAGCAACGACTCGTTGATCATCGTGTGCCGCTGAATGTTCACGCTGAAGTCGGCGAGCTGCTTGGCATCCGGCAGTTCGCCGTTGAGCAGCAGATAAGCCACTTCGATGAAGGAGCTCTGCGCCGCCAGCTGCTCGATCGGGTAACCGCGATAGAGCAGCACGCCGGCATCGCCGTCGATGTAGGTGACCTTGCTCTCGGTGCTCGCCGTGGCCATGAAGCCCGGGTCGAAAGTGAAAACGCCGTGTTCCTTGTTGAGGGCGGCGATGTCGAGCACGTCGGGGCCAACGGTGCCGGAGCGAACCGGCAGCGTGGACTTCTTCCCCGAGGCGACGTCGAGCAGTTCGAATGTCTTGTTTGTCATGGGCAGATCTTTCGTCAGCGTGTGGCAGAAAGTTGACACGCTCGCGTGACGGAATCAAGGCAAGCCGGCGCTATTTCGTCACTCGACCACCTTGTAGCGATCACCCGGGCGCAGCGTGCGGTTCGGGTACAGGCCGTTGATGAGCAGCAATTCCTCTTTCTGGAAGCGCTCCACAGGCACATTCTCCGCGTGGTCCTCGAGGCGCGTGTCGGCTGTGGCGGTGCGGATGCGGATCCGGTAGGGCTCGGCGAGCGGAAACTCTGCAGGCTTCAAGCCGCGTAGCGTTTGGGCAACGCTGACGAACAGCCCGTCGGACTCGGGGATACCGCCGCGCGAGGCACGACTCGCACCGGCGAAGATGTAGGCGCTCTTGCCCCGGTACAGCACGATCCAGCGCACGGGCCCGGCGCCCCGATCGAGCGGCGAGCCGGAGTTTGTCCGCACCGTGTAGCCCTCCATGCCGTTGGCCGTGATGGGCTCGCCGCCGCTCAGGCTGGCGCCGCGCAGCTGCGAGAGCAGAAACTCGCGTGGGCCCTGCGTCGGTGGATACTCCTGCAGGGTGATCTGCATCACCGTGTCCTTGTTCGGCGTGAACGCGAGCAGCCGGTCACGCTGGTTGTCGACCGTCCAGGCGCGCGGGAACGCGAGCGTGATGCCGAGATCGGCGTGATAGAGGCGGTTGCCGCGCACGATGCCCTGAGCACGGCTCGAGCCGTAGGTCATGCCATCGAGCGCCTGCAGGTACCGGTCGCGGTTGTCGAGCCAGCCGCCGGGCGGCGAGTCGACTACGTTGGCGGACATCTTCGCCGCCTGGATGGCCCGTGCATCCGGGGTCGGGTGCGAGGAGAACAGGCCGTGGTAGATCCGTGGCTCGCGGCCCTCGGCCCGCGCCCGGTCACGCTCGAAGCGCTCGCCCTGCTTGAACATCTCGAATACTTCGGTCATCGCCTCGGGTCGATAGCCGGCGCGGGTCGAATACTTGAGCCCAAGACGGTCCGCCTCGAGTTCGTTCTCGCGGCCATAGCCCTGCATCCAGGCCGATGCGCCGAGACTGGCGAGATCCGCCACCGCCCCCGAGCCCGTATACATGGCGGCAGCCGTGGCCGCGAGCGTTGCGAGCACTCCTCGCGTGGTTCGCTCCTGCGGATGTCGCGCGGTGACATGCGCCACTTCATGGCCGAGCACCGAGGCCAGTTCGGATTCCGAATTCAGGTTGCGCAGCAGGCCACGGTGCACATAGACGTAGCAGCAACCGGTGGTGAAGGCGTTGATGGAGTCATCGTCGATGACGACGAACTTCCACTCCGCATCGGCGAGCTCGCTCATCTTGGCGACGCGCTGCCCGATCTCGCTGACGTAGTCCTGCAGCGCCTGATCCTCGTAGACGCCGTAGGCCTTGAGGATCTGCTCGTGCGCCTTGCGTGCGCTCGCGCTTTCCTTGGGCTTCTTCGCCTTCGTCTGGCTGAAGCCCACCGGAGCGGTAGCCAGCAGCAGCAATGCCAAGCCTGCCGTGATGAACCGTCGCATGTTGCGCATCGTCATGATGACCTCGGAGGCCCGAAAACTAGCAGAAGTTCCCTCGCGCGCTAAGTTCGCCGAGCCAGAAATGCAACGGGGCGCCCGAAGGCGCCCCGAGAAGAAGACTGTCGTGCCGGCGACGGGCCGGCAGGACGATGCGGTCAGCGTGCCGCAGCGGCGGCGTACTTCTTGCGGAACTTATCGACGCGGCCAGCCGTGTCGACGATCTTCTGCTTGCCCGTATAGAAGGGGTGGCAGCTTGAGCAGACTTCGACCTGCAGGTCGTTCCCGAGCGTCGAGCGCGTCTTGAACGTGTTACCGCAGGAGCAGTTGACGTTGATTTCGGAGTATTCCGGGTGGATCGAGGCTTTCATGGGCGGCCTACCGAGACAAGCGGGTCAAAAAGGGCGCGCAGTCTATCGGTGTCCCGGCTCAGGCACAAGGGCTCTGTCGACCCATCTGCACCCGGCTGCCCCAGGGCGGCGGCCCCGCCACGGTTTCTGTCCACAGTTTCTGTGGATAACTCTGTGGACGAGACCCCGTCTGAGCGGGTTTTCAGCGGAGATTTAGGCATTTCTGCGGTATTGCTCAAAAAATGAGACCGTCATTTTATATATTTAATTCAATGAGTTACGTTTCTGTTCTTGCAACAAATCTGAAAAAAACGCGCGAAATGCCGTTACTGCTGAGTTTTTTCCCGGGCTGTGCATAGCCCTGGCGAATTCGTCGACGAAAATGCCTAAGTGCCCGATTCGCTTGGCAGGAATTCGACCAACAGGTCGTTGAGATACTGCAAACCGGAGGGCGTGGGTCGGACCCGCTCGCCCTCGATGGTCAGCAGGCCTCGCTTCGACAGGCGCTCGAGGGTGGGCCATACGGTCCGCCAGGGCAGGCCGGTCGCCACCTCGAACTGCGGGGCGGCAAAGCCCTCGAGCAGTCGCAGGGCATTGAGCATGAATTCGAACGGCCGCTGCGCCGGGGCAACGTCCGTCTGCACCAAGGCCACGCGCGGATCACGCTGGAAGCGGCGCGGATCGCGCGGCTGCGTGGTGCGCACGATGCGCCACTCGCCGCTCGCCGGATCCCGTCCGCTGAGTTTGCCGTGCGCCCCGGCACCGAGACCCAGGTAATCGCCGAAGTTCCAGTACAGCAGGTTGTGGGCGCAGGCCCGACCGGAGCGGGCGTAGGCGGAGACCTCATAACGCTCGAAGCCGGCGGCCTGCAAGGCGGGCAGACAGGCGGCGAGAATCTCAACGGTGGTGTCTTCGTCGGGCAGAGCCGGCGGCGGCTGCGCGGCGAAGGGCGTACCGGGCTCGAGCGTGAGGTGATAGTGCGAGATCTGCGCGGGTGAAAACGACAGCGCCGCCTGCACGTCCGCGAGCGCCTCGGCGACACCTTGCCCAGGCAGCCCATACATCAAGTCGATGTTGAAGTTGTCCACGCCGGCCGCATGCAGCTCGGCCAGAGCGCTCGCCGTCTCGGCGGGTGAATGCACACGACCGAGCGCACGCAGCCGCGAGGCATCGAAGGTCTGCGCACCAACCGAGACGCGATTCACGCCGGCCGCGGCGTATTCCGCGAAGCGCCCGCGCTCGATGGTGCCGGGATTCGCCTCGAGCGTGATTTCTGCAGACGCGGCGATGGGCAGTTCGTCACGCAGTGCTTGCAACACCCGACCGATCGCGGCCGGCGAAAACAGGCTCGGCGTACCACCCCCGAGAAAGATACTCGTCACCGACCGACCGCCCAGAAACTGCGCGTGGCGCTCGACCTGTGCACGCAGATCAATACACAGTGCATCGACGTAGGCCTGCTCAGGCAGTGGTCCGCGCAAGGCGTGCGAGTTGAAGTCACAGTACGGACATTTGCTCACGCACCATGGGAAGTGCAGGTAGACGCCGAGCGGGATCGTCATGCAGCGGCGCGCGGCAGCCGCTGCAGCAGATCGCGCAGCGCCTGACCCCGATGACTCGCAGCGTGTTTGCGCGCTGCATCAAGCTCGGCCACGCTCGCACCTGCGGCGTCGAACGGCGCGAACACCGGGTCGTAGCCGAATCCGCCCGCGCCGCGCGGCGCGGTGAGGATCAAGCCTTCCCAACTGCCCGTACCGAACACGGGCTGCGGGTCTTCGGCATCGCGCACGAAGGCGATCACGCAACGAAAACGTGCACGGCGTGCAGCGGGGTCTACGCCCTCGAGCGCGGTCAGCAACTTGGCGATGTTGGCCGCGTCATCCGCGGCGGGGCCTGCGTAGCGGGCCGAGTACACCCCGGGCGCACCGCCGAGTGCATCGACCTCGAGACCCGAGTCGTCGGCCATCGCGGGCATGCCGCTGCGCGCCGCGGCGTGGCGCGCCTTGAGCAGTGCGTTGTCGGTAAAGGTCTGTCCGGTTTCTTCCGCCGATTCGATGCCGAGGGCGCCCTGCGCGACGAAGTGCAACTCTAGCGGGGCCAGCATCTCGGCGAACTCGCGAACCTTGCCGGCATTGCCGGTGGCCAGCACCACCTTCACTGGGCCACCCTCACTGGGCCACCCTCACTGAGCAAGCGCCGCCGTCTGCAGCGCGTGCAGCTCGTCGATGCCGCGTGCGGCGAGGGCCAGCAGCGCATCGAGTTCGTCGCGACGGAACGCGTGGCCCTCGGCCGTGCCCTGGATCTCGACGAACCGGCCCCCATCGCGCATCACGACGTTCATGTCAGTCTCTGCCTGCGAGTCCTCGGCGTAATCGAGATCGAGCACGGGCACACCACCACAGATACCAACCGACACCGCAGCCACCTGGCCATGCAACGGCAGCTCGGTGAGCAGACCACGCCGCTTCAGGGCATTGCAGGCATCCACCAGCGCCACGTAGCCGCCAGTGATCGCCGCGGTGCGCGTGCCGCCGTCGGCCTGCAGCACGTCGCAATCGAGCGTGACCGTGCGCTCGCCAAGCGCCGACAGATCGATGATGGCGCGCAGACTGCGCCCGATCAGTCGCTGTATTTCCTGCGTGCGACCGCTCTGCTTGCCCTTGGCCGCCTCGCGCGGCGAACGCGTATGCGTCGCCCGCGGCAGCATGCCGTACTCGGCGGTGACCCACCCCTGTCCGCGTCCGCGCAGAAAGCCCGGCACTCCCTCTTCGATACTCGCCGTGCACAACACGCGCGTGCCGCCGAATTCGACCAACACCGAACCTTCGGCATGGCGGGTGAAATGACGCTGGAAGTTGACGGCACGCAGCGCATCGGCGCTGCGGCCACTCGGCCGTTTGAACTGGGTCATGACAATGAACTCATAGAAAAGCGATGACAGGGAAAAGGAACGACAGGTCGGGTTGCGATAGACTGCCCGCTTTATACACCATGATGCAGCGGCCACCATGATCAGCAGCATGACGGGCTTCGCCCGGCGCGAAGTCTCCGGCGCCTTCGGCCAATTGACCTGCGAACTGCGCAGCGTCAATCACCGGTATCTGGAACCCGGCTTTCGCCTGCCGGAGGAATTGCGCTCCGTCGAGACGGAGCTGCGGCAAATCCTTGCCCGCGAACTGCGTCGCGGCAAACTCGACTGCACGATCCATCTGCGCGGCGCGCATCAGGCCGAGCGCGAGTTGCTGGTCGACGAGGCGGCACTCGCCCGCGTGCTCGCGCGCGCGCAGGACATCGCAGGCCGCGTCACCGCAGGCCAGCTCACCGGCAGCGCACCGATCAACCCGTTCGACGTGCTGCGCTGGCCCGGCGTACTGAAGGACGAGGCGCCTGACAGCGAGAGCCTGCAGACGGCCTGTCGCGCCCTATTCGGCGAGACCGTGCGCGAGCTCGCCGCAGCGCGCGCGCGTGAAGGCGAGCGGCTACGTGAGCTCATCGAACAGCGCTGTGAGGCCCTCGCCGTGCTGGTGTCGAGCGTGCGAGCTCGCATGCCGGAAATCCGCGAACGACTGCGCAGCAAACTGCACGAACGGCTCGCCGAAGTTGCGGCCAGCGTCGATGCCGAGCGCTTCGAGCAGGAACTCGTACTGATCTTGCAGCGCGCCGATGTCGACGAGGAGCTCGATCGGCTCGACGGTCACATCATCGAGATCCGTCGTGTCATCGGCGGCACCGAAGCCGCAGGCCGCCGCCTCGATTTCCTGATGCAGGAACTGAATCGTGAGGCCAACACCCTCTCGTCCAAGTCGCAGGAACTCGACACCACGCGGCTCGCCGTCGACATGAAGGTGCTGATCGAGCAGATGCGTGAACAGGTGCAGAACATCGAATAGCTCGCACCCGTCGACAGAGGCGCGCGTGACGCGCGATGGCGCGCTTTCAGAGCATGCGATCGGCGAACTGCTTGGCCCAAGCCACAGTCTTGCGGTTCGAGTTGCGCACGCGCTTGACCTGCAGCTTCGCCATGTTCTTGTAGATCACCGCAGCAATGTCGGGGGCGGCGTCGATCTTGCGGCCATCGAAGGACAGCGAGACGCAATCCTCGAGTGCCCGAATGCGTGCCGAGCGCGGCTCGCCATCAATCAACGCCATCTCGCCGAAGGTTTCGCCCGGCCCGAGTTCAGCCAGTTTGGCCCACTCGTGTCCGTCCTTCTTTTCGACGATGGCCTGCCCCTTGAGCAGAATGAAGAAGTTGTAGCCGGTGTCGCCTTCGTTGAAGAACAACTTGTCCTTAGTGATGTTCACTCGCTCGGCACCGGTCACCAGCCGCTCGAGCCGCGGCACGTCGAGCCCGTTGAACAAGGCGACGTTGGTGGACAATTTCTGCAGGAACTCGTCGATGGCACGAACCACTGGATCCTCCTCGACGACCTTCGACTGGGCATTGCTCGGCCGCCGGTCGAAGAATAGCAAGGCGGTGGCCGCTTGAAACTTGGCTTACTATTCCGTCTCAACGAATCCGGCCCTGACCGCATGAACCTAGCCCTGACTGCATGAATCCGCATATCCCGAGCGCCCCGTCTGGCGACGCTGCCCCGCGATCTCGCGGCGGCCGGCTGTTCGTCATCGCCGCGCCGTCCGGCGCCGGCAAGACCAGCCTCGTCAAGGAGCTTTTGGCTCGCGAACCCAACCTGCGCGTCTGCGTCTCGCACACCACCCGGCCGCGACGGCCCAATGAGGTAGACGGTCGTGACTACCATTTCGTCGAGGTGCCGACGTTTCGGCAGATGATCGACGCGGACGGTTTCCTCGAACACGCGCTGGTGTTCGACAACCACTACGGCACGAGTCGCGCCGCACTGGCCGAAGCGTTCGGCCGAGGGCACGACGTCATACTCGAGATCGATTGGCAGGGTGCCGAACAGGTTCGCGAGCGGACCCGGGACCCGGCGCGCGGTACGGCCGGCTGCATCGGCATCTTCGTTTTGCCGCCCTCGCGTGCCGAACTCGAAGCTCGCCTGCGCAATCGCAAGACGGACAGCGACGAGGTCATCGCCCGCCGCCTGCGCGATGCGGTTTCCGACATGAGTCATGCGGGCGAATTCGACTACGTGATCATCAACGACCACTTCGAAACGGCGGTGCGCGACCTGCAGCGCATCCTCGATGACGACGCCCGGGACCTGCAGTCCGACCGGGCGGCACTCGCTACGCTGATGACCCAGTTGCTGGCCTAGGCCCTCGCCAGAAGGGCCGCCGGCTGGCCTGAAAGGTGCGCCTGCCGTATACTGCTCGGCCCTGTTTGGAAGGCCGCAGCACATGGCACGCATCACCGTAGAAGACTGTCTCCAGAACGTCGACAACATCTTCCAGCTTGTGATCCTGGCGTCGCAGCGTGCACGTCGGCTGGCCAACGGTGCCGAAGCCACCGTGCCCTGGGAAAACGACAAACCGACGGTCGTGGCCTTGCGCGAGATCGCTGCCGGTAACATCACCCCGGAGATGCTGCTCGAGCCGGAACCGGAGCCGGAACCGGAACCGAGCCTGCTGCCCGACATCATGGAGCCGGATCCGGGCTTCCGCGCGCCGCAGTTCGGCCTCGGAGACTGACCCAAAGACCCTGCGGGGCGGAGTTCGCTTGGACTATGCGCAGACGCTGCTTGGCTTTCTGCCTGGCGGATCCCGCAGGACGCCGGGGCTCAAGGAACTGCTGAGCGCCGCAGGCGCGTACCTGCCCGCCGAACAAGTCGATCGAATCCGCCTTGCCGCCGAATTCGGCGCCGAGGCCCACCGCGGCCAAAAGCGCAAAACGGGTGAGCCCTACATCGCCCACCCGGTGGCAGCGGCTGAGATCCTTGCCAATCTGCGCGTCGACACCGACACCATCGTCGCCGCGATCCTGCACGACGTCATCGAAGATACGCCCATCGCGAAGGACGAGATCGCCTCGCGTTTCGGTGACGGCGTCGCTGAGATCGTCGATGCGGTAACCAAGCTCGACCAGATCCAATTCAAGAGCCGCGAGGAAGCGCAGGCCGAATCGTTCCGCAAGATGCTGCTCGCGATGGTGCGCGATCTGCGCGTCATCCTCGTCAAGCTCGCCGATCGGCTGCACAACATGCGCACGATCGAAGGCATGTCGCCGGTACGCCGTCGCGCCATCGCCCGCGAAACGCTCGACATCTACGCGCCGCTCGCCGAGCGCCTCGGCCTCTACGCCATGAAACTCGAGCTCGAGGATCTCGGCTTCCGTGCACTCTATCCGCAGCGCTACCGCGTCATCGAACGCGCGCTGAAGCGGGCCCGCGGCAACCAGAAAGAATTCCTTGGACGCATTTCGGAGAGCATCTCGACTGCGCTCGCCAAGGCGGAGATCTCGGCCGAGGTCGACACCCGCGAAAAGCACCTCTACAGCATCTACCGCAAGATGCTGCGCAAGCGCTCTGCGCTGGCCGAAATCGTCGACGTCTACGGATTGCGCGTGATCGTCGATTCGGTGGATCACTGCTATCGCGCACTCGGCGTGGTACACAGCCTGTTCCGGCCGATGCCGGGTCGATTCAAAGATTACATTGCCATCCCGCGCGTCAACGGCTATCAATCGCTGCACACGACGCTGTTCGGACCCAACGGATTGCCGATCGAAGCGCAGATCCGTACGCGCGACATGCACCGTATCGCCGAATCGGGCATCGCCGCACACTGGAAGTACAAGTCCGGCGACTTCTCCTCCACCTTCGGCAACGCGCAGGCCCGCGAGTGGCTCGCGAACCTCATCGCGATGCAGGAGAGCGGCACCTCGGAGGAGTTCCTCGAGAGCGTGCGGGTCGATCTTTTCCCGGACAAGGTCTACGTCTTCACGCCGAAGGGCAAGATCCTGCGACTGCCGCGCGGCGCCACGGTGGTCGACTTCGCCTACGCGGTGCACACGGATGTCGGCAACCGCTGCGTCGCCGCCAAGGTCGATCGGCGTCTGGCGCCGCTGCGCACGCAATTGAAGAACGGTCAAACAGTCGAGATCGTCACCGCGCCGGGTGCGATACCCAATCCCGCCTGGGTGAATTTCGTCGTCTCCGCCAAGGCGCGTGCCGCAATCCGCCAATACCTCAAAGGTCTGCGTCGCTCGGAGGCCATCGAACTTGGCCAGCGGCTCATCAACCAGTCGCTGGCGGAGTTCAAGCTGTCGCTGACCGACATCAGCGATGCCGCCATCGCCGCCACCGTGGCCGAACTCGGCATGACGGATGTCGACGAACTGTTCGAAAAAGTGGGTCTCGGCGAGCGGCTCGCACCGCTGATCGCCCGGCGACTCGGGCCGGCGGCAAGCTCTGTATCCGTCGATGGCGAGAGCGTCGCGGCAGCACCCGCACCGCTCGCGGTTGCCGGCACCGAAGGTTTGCTCGTCAGTTATGCGCGCTGCTGCTTTCCGGTACCGGGCGATGCCATCCTTGCGCACCTCTCCAGCGGGCGCGGCATCATCGTGCATCGCGAGGAGTGCGCCAACGTCGACGACTACCGCAAGCATCCGGAGAAGTGGCTCTCGGTGGTCTGGGCAGAGGGTACGGAACGCTTGTTCAGCAGCGAGATCCGCGTCGAGGTGGCCAACCGCATGGGCGTGCTTGCTGCAGTGGCTGCCGCAATTGCGGGGACCGAGACCAACATCGACCACGTCGAACTCGAGGAGCGCGACGCACAGACCTCAGCACTCGTCTTCGAGATCAAGGTGCGCGATCGCAAGCACCTCGCCAACGTGCTGCGTGTGATCCGCCGCATGCCCGACGTACTGAAACTCTCGCGTACACTTGCGGTACGCACCCGCGACGACAAGTAACGCGACGATAGATAACAGGAGCCCACCATGACCCGCCAGATCATCAGCACGCCGGACGCCCCGCAGGCCATCGGCACCTATTCGCAGGCTGTTCGCGTCGGCCCGACGGTCTATATCTCCGGCCAGATCCCCCTCGATCCCGCCACCGGCACGCTGGTCAGCGGCGACATCGAACTCGAGATCCGCCGCGTGTTCGACAATCTCTCCGCGATCGCCAAAGCCGCGGGCGGCTCGTTGCAGCACGCCGTCCGCGTGACCGTCTATCTCACCGACCTCGCAAACTTCGCCAAGGTCAACGAAATCATGGCGCAGTACTTCCCGCAGCCGTGGCCGGCACGCGCCGCGATCGGCGTGGCGCAATTGCCGCGCGGATCGCGGGTCGAAATCGACTGCATCCTGCATCTCGACTGAGTCACGACTGCAGCGCCGGATGACTGAGCCGCGCGAACAGCGACCGGTGACCGCGCTGCGCGGCGTGGGTGAGGCGCTGGCGGCGCGGCTCGCCGTGCTCGGCGTGGAGCAGGTGCAGGATCTGCTGTTCATCCTCCCCACGCGCTACGAGGACCGTACGCGGATCCAGCCGATCGGCGCACTGCTCGCAGGCGGCAGGGCGGTCATCGAGGGTGAAGTGCAACTGACCGAAGTCGTGTTCCGACGACGACGACAGATGCTCTGCCGCATTGCAGACGGATCAGGTTTTCTAACGCTGCGGTTTTTCCATTTCTCGACATCGCAGCAGCAAGGTCTCGCCCGTGGGCATCGCATTCGCTGCTTCGGTGAAGTACGCCGCGGCCCACTCGGTCTCGAAATGGTCCACCCCGAGTATCGGCGCGTGTTCGACACCGATGCCGCGCTCGAGGAATCACTCACGCCCGTATATCCAGCCACCGAGGGTGTCAGTCAGGGCCGCTTGCGCGCGCTGATCGGCCAGGCCTTGCGCGAGGTGGAGACCGCGGGCGTGCGCGACTGGCTGCCCGCGCCGCTGCTGGCGCCGCTCGGCCTACCCGAACTGCGCGATGCGCTGCGTCAGGTGCATCGACCGCCGGTGGATGTCGAGCTCGAGGAACTTGAGGCGGGTCGTCACCCGGCGCAGCGCCGTCTGGCCTTCGAGGAGCTGCTCACGCACCAGGTGGTGATGCGGCGACTGCGCGAAACCGCAACTGCGGATCCCGCCTGGCCGTTGCAAGATGCCGCCGGGCTCGAGAACCGCTTCATCGCCGGGTTGCCGTATGCGTTGACCGGCGCGCAGCAACGCGCGCTCGCAGACATCGCGCAGGATCTCAGTCTCGATCGACCCATGGTGCGCCTCGTGCAAGGCGATGTCGGCTGCGGCAAGACGGCGGTGGCCGCCGCTGCGGCTGCGCGGGCAATCGGCAGCGGACATCAAGCCGCGCTCATGGCGCCGACCGAGCTCCTCGCCGAGCAACACCAAAGAAATCTCGCCGCGTGGTTCGCGCCGCTCGGGATCGAGGTAATCCTCGTCAGCGGCTCGCAGCCGGCGCGTACGCGACGCAGCGCACTCGAGCTCGTCGCCAACGGCACGGCACGCCTCGTGGTCGGCACCCATGCGCTGTTCCAGGACGGGATGCAGTTCGCGGATCTGGCGCTGGTCATCGTCGACGAACAGCACCGATTCGGCGTGCAGCAGCGCCTGCGTCTGGCCGAAAAAGGCCAGCGCGACGGTCGCCATCCGCATCAACTCATCATGACGGCGACGCCGATCCCGCGAACTCTCGCCATGACCGCCTACGCCGATCTCGACGTGTCGGTGATCGACGAGTTACCGCCCGGTCGTACGCCGGTGAAAACCGTAGTGGCTCCGGAGACGCGTCGCGACGAAGTGGTGGCGCGCATCGACGTCGCCTGTCGCGCGGGGCGCCAGGCCTACTGGGTCTGCCCCTTGATCGAGGAATCCGAGGAGTTGCGCCATCAAGCCGCCGAAGAGACGGCAGCGGCACTCGCCGAGGCGCTGCCGCATCTGCGCGTCGGGCTCGTGCACGGGCGCATGCCGCCTGCGCAGAAGGATCGCGCCATGCTCGAATTCAAGGCGGGCCAGATCCAGTTGCTGGTGGCGACTACAGTGATCGAGGTCGGCGTCGATGTACCGAACGCCACGCTGATGGTGATCGAAAATGCCGAGCGCATGGGGCTTGCGCAGTTGCACCAGCTGCGCGGTCGGGTGGGTCGCGGGTCCCACGAGAGCAGTTGCGTGCTGCTCTACCGCGCGCCGCTCGGCATGCTCTCGCGCGCGCGGCTTAATGCAATCCGCGAATCCAACGACGGCTTCGTAATCGCCCAGCGCGATCTCGAACTGCGCGGTCCCGGTGAACTGCTCGGCACGCGACAGACGGGACTCGCACAGATGCGGGTGGCGGATCTCGCCCGCGATGCCGACCTGCTGCCCGAGGTGCAGCGGGCCGCGGAAGTCCTCCTGCGCGAATATCCAGATAGAATCGCGCCCCTCACTTCGCGATGGATCGGAACGGATGACAGATATGGCCGCATCGGTTGACGCCTCCGCCGCGCCGATCCCCGCTGCTGCCGCGGCGCCGGCCGTGCCGGAGTCGGCCATGTGGCTCGATACGCGCGCGCTCAATTGCTACGAGGGCGACGCCGCGCGGCGCTCGTGGCTGCTGACACCCGGCCTGCTCACCCAGCGCATTCGCGAGGCAGCCGGCGAGGGCTTCTCGATGCGAGTGCTGCAAGAGGCCGCCGTGGGCGGTGAACACATCCGCGAAATCGAGATGAGTGCGGCGGGCGTGCCGTGGTTGTTTGCGCAGACGCGCATCCCGCGCAGCACGCTCGAGTCCCAAGATTGGTTATCGCGCATCGGCAAGCAGACGCTCGGCGAAGCACTCGCCACGCGCGCGGACATCAGCCGCGCACCGTTTCGTTATGCGCTGTTGACGGCCGATGCTGGCGTAGTGGCGCGCGCACTGCAGACGGCCACCTTGCCGCCGCAGTCGCTGTGGGTGCGTCACTCGGCGTTCGCGGTAGGCGGTGCACCATTTGATCTTTACGAGGTGTTCCTGCCGCAGATGGGCCGCGCGCCGTCATGACGGGGCTGCAGCGGCGGCTGCGCGAGTATGTGCTGCTGACTCGCCTCGATCGGCCGATCGGCATCCTGCTGCTGCTGTGGCCGGTGCTCTGGGCTCTGTGGCTTGCCAGTGACGGCGTGCCGGAACCGAAGCTGCTCGTCATCTTCGTGCTCGGCACCGTGCTCACCCGCTCGGCCGGCTGCATCGTCAACGATTTAGCCGATCGTGATTTTGATCCGCACGTCAGTCGCACGCATTCGCGGCCACTCGCCGCGCGCCGCGTCTCACCGCACGAGGCAGTCGCGTTGTTCGTGGTGCTCTCGTTACTGGCCTTCGCCCTCGTCTGGCAACTCGATGCCCGCACGATCGCGCTGTCGGTGATCGCCATCGGCCTGATGCTGTCGTACCCGCTCTTCAAGCGCTTCTTCCCGGCACCGCAGGCCTATCTCGGCATCGCCTTCGGCTGGGGCGTGCCGATGGCCTACATGGCAACACAGGGGACGATCCCGCTCGAAGGCTGGCTGCTGTTCGTTGCGGCGGTGGCGTGGGCGGTGATCTACGACACGTTCTACGCGATGGTCGACCGGCCCGACGACCTGAAGCTCGGACTGAAGTCGACGGCCATCCTGTTCGGCAAGGCGGATCTCGTCATCGTCGCGCTGTGTCAGCTCGCCATGCTCGCTGTACTCGTGTTCGTTGGCGTTCGCCGTGGTCTTGATGCGTACTATTTCATCGGACTCGCCAGTGCTGCCGCGCTGTTCGCTCGGCAACTGTGGAGCAGCCGGCAGCGCGAGCCCGGCGCCTGCTTCAAGGCCTTCCTCAACAACAACTACGTCGGCTTCGCAATCTTTGCCGGCATCGCCATCGCCACCGTCCAGCGGTGAAGATCGACTGCAGCGCCGAACGCGGTGGCGGCAGCCTGCAACGTCGCCCCGGTGGTCAGCACGTCATCGAGCAGCAGGATGCGTAGGCGCGGCGACGTCGACGCAGGAGGGCCCAACGCAGGCTCGGTCAACGCAGCCCTCGCGAGTGCGCCGCAGCCGCGCGTCGAGAGCGCGAATGCCCCCTGCACGTTGCGACGACGTTCGGGCGCCGGCAGCGAAGTCTGCGCGGCAGTGTCGCGGCTACGCAGCAGCCACTGCTCTTGTAACGGCACGCCCAGCCAGGCGGCGAGTTCACGCGCCAAACGACTCGTTTGGTTGAAACCGCGCTCACGCAGTCGCTGCCCATGCAGCGGCACGGGCACGATGCCATCGACCGCAACTCCATCGAGTGCGATGCGCGCCGCACACAGCGCACCGAGCACCCGTGCCGGTCGTAGGTCGCCGTGGAATTTCAGGGCGCGAAGATCCTCATCGATAGGCGATTGGTAGGCGAACAGGGCTCGTGCCTCGCGGTCACCATGGCCGCCTGCGGGCAACCACGGCAGGGACGTCAGACAGGCTTCGCACAGATCAATCGCCCCGAGATCGCCCCGGCCACCGCAATACACGCAGCGGGCGCTTATGCAGAAGAAGGTCCAGCGCCGTCCGAAAGACAGTGCGGAGCTGCGGCAGCGCAGCCAGTTAGCGACGTCACCGCCCATTGTCGACCGATGGCATTCCTGCAAGTTGACAATCTCCCAGCCGTTGCCGACCATCCCGCGCGGCGGCCCGGAAGGCTGCCCGGCAACCGCGTCGGCAGGCACGGCCCGAAACCCGCGCAAACGACGGAAAACACCATGGCCGCACCCTCCAAGAGCACCACGAACGACCTGCGACACGACTGGACCGTTGACGAGGTCGAGGCGTTGTTTGCGCTGCCCTTTCAGGATCTGCTGTTCCGTGCGCAGCAACGGCACCGCGAGTATCAGCAGCCGAACGCCGTACAGATGAGCACGCTGCTGTCGGTGAAGACCGGGGCCTGCCCCGAGGACTGCGCCTACTGCCCGCAAAGCATCCGCTACGACACGGGTCTGGATCGCGAAGCGCTGCTGGCCGTGGCCGATGTCGCCGAGCGGGCCAAGGCCGCGCGCGATGCCGGTGCCACCCGCTTTTGCATGGGTGCCGCATGGCGCTCGCCGAAGAAGCGTGACATGGAAGTGATGACGGCGATGATCCGCGAAGTGCGTTCGCTCGGCATGGAAAGCTGCGCCACACTCGGCATGCTGACGCGCGAACAGGCGCAGGAGCTGCGCGAAGCGGGTCTCGACTACTACAACCACAACATCGACACCTCGCCCGAGTACTACGAGAAGATCATCACCACCCGCGATTTCCAAGACCGTCTCGACACGCTCGAAGCCGTACGCGAAGCGGGAATGAGCGTGTGCTGCGGCGGCATCGTTGGCATGGGCGAGACGGTGCGCGATCGTGCACGCATGCTGCAGGTGCTCGCCAATCTGCCGCAGCATCCGGAAAGCGTGCCGATCAACCAATTGGTCGCCGTGCCGGGCACACCGCTCGCCGATCAAGCGCCCATCGATCCGTTCGATTTCGTACGCATGATCGCTGTGGCACGCATCCTCATGCCCCGCTCGGCAGTCCGCCTGTCCGCGGGACGCGAGCGCATGTCGGACGAGTTGCAGGCGCTGGCGTTCTTTGCCGGTGCAAACTCGATTTTCTACGGCGAGAAACTTCTCACTACCGGCAATCCGGACGTCGAGCACGATCGCATGCTGTTGACGCGACTCGGCATGCACGCCGCGGCCGGAGCTGCCGGTGCGCTGCACGCCTGAGGCCGTTGCCGCCGCCCTGCGCGACATCGATGCGCGCAACCTGCGCAGGCGACGAGTCCTCGCCGGCGATGGGCGCGTCAACTTCTGCAGCAACGATTATCTCGGTCTCGCACAGGATCCCCGCGTTGCCGGTGCGATGGCCGATGCGGCACGCCGACTCGGTGCGGGCTCCGGTGCGTCGCACCTGATCAGCGGCCACTGCGCCGAACACGAGGCTCTCGAGCGGGAAGTAGCCGAATTCATTGGGCGCGAGCGTGCGCTGGTTTTTTCGACCGGCTACATGGCCAATCTCGGCGTACTCGGTGCGCTGGCCGACCGACGCGACCTGTTGATCGCCGACGAACTCAACCATGCCTCATTGATCGATGCGGTGAGGCTCGTCCGCTCACCGCAAAATCTGCGCTACGTGCATGCCGATGCGAACGCAGCCCACGCGCTGCTCGATGCGTACGCGCCGGCGGCGGCCGCAGAGGGTGGCGGTGCATTCGTCATCACCGACGGCGTGTTCAGCATGGATGGAGACGTGGCGCCACTGCCCGCCCTGGCGGCCGCTGCTCTGCAACATGCCGCATGGCTCATCGTTGACGATGCGCATGGCATCGGCGTGATCGGCGCCACGGGCCGCGGCAGTTGCGAGCACCACGCGCTTGGCACACGCGAAGTCCCCGTACTCATCGGCACCTTCGGCAAGGCGCTCGGTACTTTCGGCGCCTTCGTCGCGGGCGATGCCGATGTCATCGAACTGATCCTGCAGCGCGCTCGCTCGTACATCTACACCACGGCGCTGCCACCGGCGGTGGCGGCAGCCACGCGATGCGCACTCGAGATCGTGCAGACGGAGTCGTGGCGTCGGCAGCATGTGCAGTCGCTCGTCGAGCGGTTTCGCACGGGCGCACGCCAACGCGGGCTGCAACTCGTCGAATCGGCGACACCGATTCAACCTTTGATTCTCGGCGCTGAAGACAAGGCGCTCGCGGCCAGTGCGCAGTTGGCCGAAGCCGGCTATCGCGTCACCGCGATCCGCCCGCCGACCGTACCGCCCGGCACCGCACGGCTGCGCATCACGCTCTCGGCTGCGCACACGCCGGAGCAGGTGGACGGTTTGCTCGCAGCTCTCGAGAGGGCCTGCGTGTGAGCGCCGCACCGCTCGTCATGCTGCACGGCTGGGCCCTTAACCTGCGGGTGTTCGACGATCTCGCAGCACAGCTGCGTGCGGAGCCGCTGGTGCCGCACCGCGACATCCTGCGACTCGACCTGCCCGGTCATGGTCGTGCCGCAGAGCCCGCGAGTCTGTATGGCCACGACGCCGAGGGCGCCTGGGACATCGTTGCCGTAGCACGACACGTGCTCGCACAGTTGCCGCCGCGGTGCGCGCTACTCGGTTGGTCACTGGGTGCGAAACTGGCGCTGCACATCGCGGCGATTGAACCCGCGCGGATCGAGCGGCTGGCGCTGCTCTGCGCCACGCCGCGCTTTGCGCAAGCGCCTGACTGGCCGTATGGCTCGCCCTCGAGCGTACTCGGCGCGTTCGCGGATCATCTGCAACGTGACTACCGACGCACCGTCCGGGAATTTCTGGAATTACAGGTGCGCGGCAGCGCGAACGCAGACACGGCGCTCGCCGCGCTGCAGGCGGCACTGCTCGCCCAGGGAGAGTGTCCGCCCGACACACTGCGCCGCGCGGCACGCATGCTGCACGCCGTCGATCAGCGAGCGGCGCTTCGCGACGTACGCGTACCAACGCTCGTCATCGCAGGTGAATACGACAGACTCGTGCATCCGCGAGCCTCGGCAGCGCTCGCGGAGCTGTTGCCCGACGCACGATTCGTGCAGATCGCCAAAGCGGGGCACGCGCCGTTCCTCTCGCATCCAGCTGAAGTCATCGCCGTGCTGCGCGCATTTCTCGAAGCATGAGCCGCGACGCATGAGCCCTCGACGCATGAGCAATGACCCGCAAGATGACGCACGCATCGAGCTGCTCTCGCGGCTCGAGCATTTCGCGCTGCAGCCGCGCACAGTGCTCGATCTCGGCGGCGCCGTCACCGGAACCGACGATCGCGTGTTGCGAGGGCGCTTTCCACAGGCGCGCATCATCCTCAGCCGCAGTGTTAGCCGCAGTCTCGGCCGCCGTGCAACGGCCACTTCGATCGCGGATGTTGAGCACGGCGCGCAAGCGACGAACGTCGTCGGCCGACTGCAGCAGTGGTGGAAGCGCCTCGTGCGCAGTGGCGGAGCACCGCTGGAACGCATCACGGCTGAGCCCGACGCCCTGCCATTGCCGGATGGCAGCGTGGATCTCGTGCTCGGTCACTGGCTGATGCCCGGTGTGGAGTCGCTCGATGCCGTGCTCGTGGAGATTCGCCGCTGCCTCGCACCAGGCGGGCTATTTCTTTGGACGAGCGCGGGACCCACGCCCGGCGAGACGTCGAGCCAAGATGCGATCGACATGCACGATCTGGGTAGTGCACTCACCCGCGCGGGGTTCATCGAACCGGTGCTCGATGTCGATCGGTATCCGGCCGCGCGTCTCGAGATCATCCATGCCGCAGCGTTCGCGGGCGAAGCCGTGCGCAACATGCCGGACGAAGTGCTCGTGCCACTCGATTCGCTGCGGCGTCGCCGCGAGCCGATCCCGACGCCACCACCCGGAGAGTCGTCATGAGCTCGGCGCCCAAGGCGGCCCGCCGGCTATTCATCGCGGGCACCGATACCGAAATCGGCAAGACGCACGTAGCCTGCGCGCTGCTCAGGGCGGCGCGTCAGCGCGGCCAGCGTGTTGCAGCGATCAAACCCATCGCGGCCGGCGCCGAACCGACACCGGACGGTCTGCGCAATGAGGATGCCCTCGCGCTGCTAGCCGCCGCACGCGGCCTGCCTGCGGGCACGGCATTCGCTGCCGAGGACTATGCCGAGGTCAACCCTTACTGCTTCGCCGCCCCGGTCTCGCCGCACATCGCGGCGGCGGAAGCCGGAGTCGAGGTGAACCTCAACCTCATTCGAGCTCTGGCCGACCGGGCCGCCGCCAAAAATGACTGGCTGGTGGTCGAGGGTGCGGGGGGTTGGCGCGCACCTCTCAGCGACACGGCCTCGATGGCCGACCTCGCAACGACCCTCAGCGATCCCGTTCTGCTCGTGGTCGGCGTCCGCCTCGGCTGCCTCAACCATGCCGTACTGACCGCCGAAGCGATCCGTCGCTCGGGACTGCCACTCGTCGGCTGGGTCGCCAACCACATCGATCCGCAGATGCCGCGCGTGGCGGAGAACCTCGCCATGCTGGAGCGTCTGCTCGGCAGCGCACCGCTCGGGGTATTTCCCCACGACCGCTCGGGCGAGGGTACCTCGCAGGCGGCGCTGACCGCATTCGACCGCCTGACGGTCGTGATAGAACAAGTCGCGAACCTGCGCTAAGCCATTGACTGGCAGGGCTTTTAGGGCTGCACCTATCATCCTTTGCCACCTTTCCCTTGAGTCGACGGCGGAGTGCCGATGACGAGGATCGAAATTTCTCCCCACTGCTCCCTGAGCCCGCGTGGGGCGCGAATTTTCCTGCTCACTGCCGCAGCGGCCTCGCTGTCGGTGGCCTTGCCGCTGACCCTGCTCGGCTTCTGGCCGGTGCTGCCGTTCGCAGGAATCGAACTCGCCCTGCTGACCTGGGCACTGCGTCGCAGCATGGCCCGCGGCGCCCATCGTCAATGCATCACCGTGTCGGAAAATTCCGTGCTGATCGAGGACTTGGAGCCGCCTCGGGTCTCGCGCGTGGAGTTCCCGCGACACTGGACGCAAGTTAGAATTCGCGCCGGGGGTTCGCCGCTGCATCCGAGTCGACTGACCGTCGAATCGCGGGGTCGCCAGCACGAAATCGGTCGGTTCCTGAACGAACAGGAACGGCTCGGTCTCGCGCAGCGACTCCGGCGTCTGATCGGGCGCATGGATGAATCTCCACCGCTGTCGGTCTGACGGCGTTGTCGGCATCGCCGGCAACGCGGCAAACCGCCCGCGCCGTATCGAATTTTTGGCTTAGTGCACTATCGGGTATTCCATGACCAAAGCAATCCGTCGCGTCCCGTCGGTTCTCGCCCTGAGCGCCGCGGCATTCGCCTCCCTCAGCGCCCACGCCGAGTGGGGCAACCTCAACATGCCGGTGGGCGTCACCGAACTGTCCAAGGAAATCCACTCGCTGCACATGACCATCTTCTGGTGGTGCGTGGCGATCGGCGTGTTCGTGTTCGGCTGGATGATCTGGTCGCTGGTGGCGTTCCGCAAATCGCAGGGCGCCAAACCCGACACCACCATGGTGCACAGCACCAAGGCGGAGATCATCTGGACGGTGATTCCGGTCGGCATCCTCGTCATCATGGCCATCCCGGCGGCGCGTACGCTGATCGCCATCGAAGACATGCGCGGTTCGGAGATCAGCATCAAGGCCACTGGGTACCAGTGGAAATGGCAGTACGAGTATCTCGGCGAGGATGTCAGCTTCTTCTCGCAACTCGACCGTCAGAGCGATGAAGCGCGTCAGCTGAAGTCGGGCGTCGATCCCAACTCCGTGCAGGACTACCTGCTCAATGTCGACAACCCGATGGTCGTCCCCGAGGACACCAAGATTCGCATGCTGCTGACCGGCCAGGATGTGATCCACGCCTGGTGGGTGCCGGCATTCGGCATGAAGAAGGATGCCATCCCCGGCACCATCAACGAATTGTGGTTCAAGGTCGATGCCGGCAAAACCGGCATCTATCGCGGCCAGTGCGCGGAACTCTGCGGCCGTGACCACGGCTTCATGCCGGTGGTCGTCAAGGTCGTCACCAAGGAAGAGTACAAGGCTTGGCTCGCCGCGCAGAAAGCGGCCGCTTCGCCGGCACCCGCCGAAGCCCCAGCAGATGCTCCGGCGGCCGATGCCGTAGCCGCCCTGCCTGCCGCACCGCGCGGTTGATCCAAAGAATTCAGCAAAAGAGCACATAACATCATGGCCAACTCCACCACCGCCCACGCCCACGACGACCACGATCACAAGCCGCACGGCATCAAGCGCTGGCTGTACGCGACCAACCACAAGGACATCGGCACGATGTACCTGGTATTCGCCTGCGCCATGTTCTTCATGGGCGGTGCGATGGCGCTCGTCATCCGCGCGGAGTTGTTCCAGCCGGGACTGCAGTTCGTCGACCCGGGCTTCTTCAACTCCATGACCACGATGCACGCGCTGCTGATGATCTTCGGCGCCGTGATGCCGGCGTGGACGGGGCTCGCCAACTGGATGGTGCCGATGCAAGTGGGCGCCCCCGACATGGCGCTGCCGCGACTCAACAACTTCAGCTTCTGGCTGCTGCCCTTTGCCTTCACGCTGCTGCTGCTGACGCTGTTCGTGCCCGGTGGCGCGCCGGCCGGCGGCTGGACGCTGTACCCGCCGCTGTCGCTGCAGGCCGGTGACAGCTTTCCGCTCACCATCTTCGCCATCCACTTGATGGGTATCTCGTCGATCCTCGGCGCCATCAACGTCGTCGTTACCATCCTCAACATGCGCGCACCGGGCATGGGCCTGCTGAACATGCCGCTGTTCTGCTGGACTTGGTTGATCACGGCTTATCTGCTGATCGCCGTGATGCCGGTGCTCGCGGGCGCCGTCACCATGCTGCTCACCGACCACTTCTTCGGCACGAGCTTCTTCACGGCTTCAGGCGGCGGCGATCCGGTGATGTTCCAGCACATCTTCTGGTTCTTCGGTCACCCCGAGGTGTACATCCTGATCCTGCCGGCGTTCGGCGTCGTGTCGGAGATCATCCCGACCTTCGCGCGCAAGCCGCTGTTCGGCTACGAGTCGATGGTCTATGCCACGGCGTCCATTGCCTTCCTGTCGTTCATCGTCTGGGCGCACCACATGTTCACCGTGGGCATGCCGCTCGCAGGGCAGTTGTTCTTCATGCTCTCGACCATGCTGATCGCCGTGCCGACCGGCGTGAAGGTCTTCAACTGGTGCGCCACGATGTGGAAGGGCTCGATCAGCTTCGAAACACCGATGCTGTTTGCGCTCGCCTTCCTGTTCCTATTCACTCTGGGCGGCTTCTCGGGTCTGATGCTCGCGATCGTGCCGGCCGACTTCCAGTACCACGACAGTTACTTCGTCGTCGCGCACTTCCACTACGTGCTGGTGCCGGGCGCCGTATTCGCCATCATGGCGGGCGTCTACTACTGGCTGCCGAAGTGGAGCGGTCGCATGTACAACGAGAAGGTCGGCAAGCTGCACTTCTGGCTGTCGACCATCGGCGTGAACGTGCTGTTCTTCCCGCAGCACTTCCTGGGTCTTGCCGGCATGCCGCGGCGCATCCCGGACTACTCGACGCAGTTCGCCGACTGGAACATGGTCTCCTCGATCGGCGCGTTCATCTTCGGCTTCTCGCAGTTGCTGTTCGTCTACGTCGTCTGGAACGCGGTGCGCTCGGGCGAGAAGGCCCCGGCCCGTCCGTGGGAAGGCGCACACGGCCTCGAGTGGGAGCTGCCGACGCCGGCGCCGTACCACAGCTGGGACACGCCGCCGCCGCGTAACGTCATCACTCAAGGCGCGATGCACTGAGACTCGCCATGGCACAGACACCCGATGACGCCGAGCGATCGCGCCGCGTAAGACGCAGCGCGATCATCCTTGGTTTGGTTGCAGCAAGCTTCTACGTCGGGTTTATCCTCATGTCCGTGCTCGGATGGCGGCAGTGAGCGAAGACACCCGCGAACGACGCAACCGTCGGCTGACGCATCAATTGCTCGGCATGGCGGTGGGCGCGTTCGCATTCGGTTTCGCCCTGATCCCGCTCTACGACGTGCTCTGCGAGGTCACGGGTGTCGGCAATCCGAAGGATCTGCTGAAGGCCTCCACGGTGACCGTGGAGACGCCCGACGAAAACCGACTTGTGACGGTCGAGTTCATCGCCGAACTGCCCACGGTGGGCAGCTGGACGTTCAAGCCCGTCGTCGCGGAAATGAAAGTGCACCCCGGTCGGCTCTACGAGATCGACTACGTCGCGCATAACCTCACCGGCCGCGACACCGTCGCGCAAGCGGTGCCTACGGTGTCTCCCGGCAAGGCCACGGCGTTCTTCCGCAAGACCGAGTGCTTTTGTTTCGTACCGCAAAACTTTGCGCGTGACGAAACGCGAACAATGCCCGTGCGCTTCGTCGTCGACCCGGCGCTGCCGAAAACGCTCGACCGAATCACGCTCTCTTATACTTTTTACGACAACTCGACGCGGGTCGCCGCGCTGAACTAGGAAGAAGACCATGGCCAACGCCCACACCAACGATCATCCTGCCGACAAATATTACGTACCGCACGAAAGCCCGTGGCCGATCTACGGTTCAGCAACCCTGTTCGTGTTCATGATCGGCCTGTGCGGCTGGTTGAACGAGTGGTACGGCCCTTGGATCTTCGCAGTGGGCGTGCTGATGCTGGTGGGTCTGTTCGTCGGCTGGTTTGCCGTTGTCATCGGCGAGCACCAGCGCGGCATGTACAACATGCAAGTCGACAAGTCCTTCCGCATGGGGATGATGTGGTTCATCTTCTCGGAAGTGATGTTCTTCGCAGCGTTCTTCGGCGCGCTGTTCTACGCTCGGCAGTTGTCGGTGCCATGGATCGGCGGCGAGGGCGTCAAGTTCCTCAACGGTTTGCTGCTCTGGCAGGACTACAGCCCGGCCTGGCCCACGAACGGTCCGGAGGCGCTCGGCCCGCGTGACGACGGCAGCTTCGAGACGATCCCCGCGTTTGGTTTGCCGGCGATCAACACCGCCATCCTGCTGCTGTCGGGCGTGACCATCACCATCGCGCATCACGCGCTGAAGGAAGGCAACCGCCGCATCCTCAACATCTTCCTCGCGGCCACCTTCCTGCTCGGCTTCCTGTTCCTCGGTCTGCAGGCCGAAGAATACATCCATGCCTATACCGAGCTCGGTCTGACGCTCTCTACGGGCATCTACGGCTCAACGTTCTTCATGCTGACCGGGTTCCACGGCATGCACGTCACGCTCGGCGCCATCATGCTGCTCGTGATCTGGTTCAGGACGATGAAGGGCCACTTCACGCCGCAGCGACACTTCGGCTTCGAAGCTGTCGCCTGGTACTGGCACTTCGTCGACGTGGTCTGGCTCGGCCTGTTCGTATTCGTCTACTGGGTCTGAGCCCAGATCCGGCGACTCCGCCGTTTGATGGTTCAGCAGTTCGGGCCGGGCAACCGGCCCGAATGCTTTCTGGGCGCTGTCAGCGGCCGGCGCCGAGGGGCTGTATCAGGCCGAGCGCCCAAGCACCCATCAGAGCGAGAAACAGCGCGACGGACAAGGCTACGCGGACCGTCAACGCCCGCACCATTTTTTTCGAGTCGCCCTTGTCGGTCATGAGGTGGAACAACGCCGAGCCCAGACTGAAGAGGATCCCGAGCATCACGAGGCCGACAAAAATCCGAAAGAGTTCCATACCGGGTATTATAGGCCCGTGCCACTTCGAATCGCCGTTGGCCGCAGGGTTTTTTCCCCATCGTGGCTGATGACCGTCCTCACGCTCGTCCTGCTCGTGCTGTTCGTCAGCCTCGGGCGCTGGCAGTGGGGTCGGGCCGAACTCAAAAGTGTCCAGCAAGGCGAGTTCGCTGCCGGTGCGCAGCAACAGCAAGCGCTGGGCAATCGCTCGACGCAAGACCTCGCGCGTTATACGCGCGTGAACGTCAGCGGCGAATGGGATGTGGCGAGACAGTTTCTGCTCGACAACCGCACGCGCGACGGTCGAGCCGGATACGAGGTGTTGACGCCGCTGCGACTTGAAGACGGTCGCTGGTTGCTCGTCAACCGCGGCTGGGTGCCGTTCAGTGGTTATCGTGATGCCTTGCCGGAGGTGGCTGCGGCACTTTCGGGCACAGAGGGTCGAGTCGGTATCCGTGGTGTGCTCGATGAGTTGCCGACGGCGGGGCTCGCCGGCGGACGCGCACCGCCGGCCGTGCAGGGAGGGTGGCCTCGCGTCACCGCGTTTCCGACTGCGGCGGAATTGCGTGCGGCGTTGGCCAATCCGGACGAGCCGGCGCCACGACTCGAGGCGCGCGTGCTGTTGCTCGATGAGGGCGAGGCCAGCGGATATGTTCGGGGCTGGAAGCCCTTCGCCAAGGGGCCGGAGCAGAACTGGTCCTACGCGATCCAGTGGTGGGCTTTCGCCGTAGTGCTGCTGGTGTTGTACGTCGCACTGAACTTGAAGAAGGACGATGGAGCATGAGTACTTCCACAAATGCCGGTGATACCGCACCCAAGGGACGAGGCGCGCTGATCGGCCTTGCGGCCCTGTTCTTTTTGCCTCTGCTCGGTGCGTTCTGGCTGTATTACGCGGGCGGCTGGCGCCCCGCAGGCGCCACCAACTACGGCGAACTCATCAGCCCGGCGCGACCCCTCATCGCGACAACGCTGCTCAACATGGACGGGATCGTCGCGTCGCCGGAACTCTTCAAGGGCAAATGGACGCTGGTCCACCTCAACGACGGCACCTGTGACGAAACCTGTCGCAAAGCGCTGTGGACCGCTCGACAGACCCGCCTGCTGCTCGCGGAGGACATGGATCGGGTGCAGCGCGCCTTCGTCGTCACCGGCAATTGCTGCGATCGAGACTTCCTCACGAGGGAACACCCGGGACTGCTGACGGTCTCACCTTCGGGGCCTGCAGCGGCTGAGTGGCTCGCGCAGTTTCCGCAGAAACCCGGCACACCGTACGTCTACATCGTCGATCCGCTCGGGAACCTGATGATGCGCTTCGATGTACGGGAAAATCCGAAAGGCCTGCTGTCTGACCTCGAAAAGCTGCTCAAACTCTCACACATCGGCTGAGTCATGAACGCACACACCATCCCCGCAGGCGCTGTGGCGCTGCGTCGTCTTGCCTTCACCGGCATGCTGCTGTGTCTGGTCGTCGTGGTACTCGGGGCCTGGGTGCGCCTGACCGACGCCGGTCTCGGCTGTCCGGACTGGCCCGGCTGCTATGGCCACGTCACGCCCGCCGGCGCCGAGAAAAACGAAGGTAAGATCGAATCGTATTCGCCGGGCTGGGACTACGACTCGGGCAAAGCCTGGCGCGAGATGATCCATCGTTATGCGGCTACCGCGCTCGGTCTGATCATCGTGCTGATCACCGCAATCGCGCTGGCCTATCGACGTGAGCGCCCCGTCAGTCCGCTGTTCGCCACGGCCTTGCTCGTTGTGGTGCTACTGCAAGGCATGCTCGGCGCTTTCACGGTGTGGTGGCTCGTCAAGCCACTCGTCGTCGTGCTGCATCTGACCGGCGGATTGACCACGCTGTCGTTGCTGACCTGGCTCTGGCTCGACATGCGGCGTCGTACGAAATTGGTGTCGCCACCACCTGGCGCCACCAAGATCGCCGTGCTCGATGCCGCGCGTCGTATGGCGATTGTCGCGACCGTCGTGGTATCGCTGCAGATCATGCTCGGTGGTTGGACCAGCAGCAACTACGCGGCCGTCGCCTGCCCGGATCTGCCCCAATGCCAGAACCAATGGTGGCCCGAGGGCATGAACTTCGATGAGGCCTTTGTGCTCTGGCGCGGCCTCGACATCAACTACACGGGCGGCGTGCTCGAACATCCTTCGCGCGTCGCCATCCATTTCACGCATCGACTCGGTGCCATCATCGCCACCCTCGCCGTAGTGCTGGCCGCGTGGCTTGCTATCCGCAATGCCCCCACAGCACTCGTCCGTCGCGCGGGTTGGTGGGCACTCGGTGCACTGGGTCTGCAATTGCTCATAGCGGTGATGATGATCCTCAAGGCGTTTCCGCTGTGGCTCGC
>CAISHQ010000128.1 GCA_903885195.1 uncultured Pseudomonadota bacterium
CCATCACGAGCACGTGCTTGCAGCCATTGCGCCGAGCGAGCGCGGCTTTGGCCTCGCTGCCCACCACGCCGATCACTCGCGCGCCGAGCGCTTTGGCCCACTGACACAGAATCAACCCGACGCCACCGACGGCTGCATGCACCAGAATCCAGTCGCCCCGCTGCACGCGATAGGTGCGTCGCAGCAGGTACTCGGCTGTCAGCCCCTTGAGCATCAGCGCCGCCGCCTGTTCGTCACTCACGGATTTCGGCAGTTTGACGAGCCGGTTCGCCGGCACGTTGCGCACTTCGCTGTAGCTGCCCGGTTGCGTGTGCACGTAGGCCACGCGATCACCCTTGCGAAACCCACGCGCCTTGCGACCTACCGCGACGACGACGCCGGCTGCCTCACGCCCGAGGCCGCCAGGCAGCGGCATCGGGTACAAACCGCTGCGGTCGTAGACGTCGATGTAGTTCAGACCAATGGCGGTATGGCGCAACTGCACCTCGCCTTCGGCGGGCGCACCAGGATCGCACTCTTCGAAACGCATCGCTTCGGGGCCGCCGGCCTCGTGGATGCGGATGGCTTTGGACATGCCGCGAGTTTACAACGCGGACAGCCGACTCGGCGGGCCGCTTACAGGGCCGACTCGTCTGTCTCACCCGTGCGGATGCGGATCACCCGGTCGATGTCGGTGATGAAAATCTTGCCGTCGCCGACCTTGCCCGTCTTGGCCGCCTTGACGATGGCCTCCGTGACCTGATCGACGAGATCGGCGCGCACGGCCACTTCGATGCGGGTCTTCGGCACGAAGTCGACGACGTACTCAGCGCCGCGATACAACTCGGTGTGGCCGCGTTGGCGACCGAAGCCTTTGACTTCCGTGACGGTCATGCCCGAGACGCCGATTTCCGACAAGGCAGCGCGGACGTCGTCGAGCTTGAAAGGCTTGATGATGGCGGTGACGAGTTTCATGTTGTGGTACTCCCGATGCGTGGCGCCCAACCGTGGCGCCAGCAATATTGCACCTTCCGTGCCACGCCGGCGAGACCCTGTTCAAAGCATTTTTTGCGGCTCACCCGCGCTCTAGCCGCACGGAGCGCACCATTATGGCGCAGCAGGGTCGAGCGTCCGCCCGCGTGTGGTGCGCAGAAGAGTTATTTCCTATGCTGGCGTGCATGGATCGCATCGTCATCGTCGGGGCCGGACAAGGGGCGGCTCAGTGCGTAGAGGGACTGCGCCGCAAGGGCTATCCCGGCGCCATCACGGTGATCGGCGAGGAGCCCGTACTGCCCTACCAGCGCCCGCCACTGTCCAAGAAGTACCTCGCCGGCGAATTGCCCATCGAACGCATGCTGCTGCGCCACGAGGCGTTCTACGCCGAGCAGCGAGTCGAAATGCTGACGGGGCGACGGGTCGCGCGCCTCGATCGGGGCCGGCGCTGCGTGCACCTCGATGACGGGTCACTGCAGGCCTACGACGCGCTTGTCCTCGCCACCGGCAGCCGCCCGCGGTCGCTGCCCTTGGTGGGCGCCGAGGCGCCAGGCGTGCATGTGCTGCGCACCATGGCCGACGCAGATGGGCTACGGGTCGAGGCGGCGGCTGGCAAGCATGCCGTGATCATCGGCGGCGGGTACATCGGTCTCGAGACGGCCGCAACCCTGCGCCAACTCGGCATGGAAGTGACCGTGCTTGAAGCCGCGGATCGATTGATGAAACGGGTGGTCGCGGAGCCCGTCTCCACTTACTACCACCACGAACATACCCGCCACGGCGTCACGATTCGCTGCGCGGCACGGGTCATCGGCTTGCGCACGGCTGCGAGCGGTCGGATCGCAGCGGTGCTCACCGACGCCGGCGAGCTCGCGGCCGACCTTCTCGTCGTTGGCGTCGGCGTTGTACCGAACGACGAACTTGCGCGTGAGGCGGGCCTCGATTGCGATAACGGGATTCTGGTGGATGAGCGATGCCGGAGTTCAGATCCGCTGATCTACGCCATCGGCGATTGCAGCAATCATCCCTCGCTGCACTACGGTCGGCGTGTACGGCTCGAGTCCGTCGACAATGCCTTTGAGCAGGCAGCCACTGTCGCAGCCAACCTCGCCGGCGTGGATACCGTGCATAACCGTGTGCCGTGGTTCTGGTCGGATCAGTACCACCACAAGATGCTGATCGTGGGACTCTCGGGCGGCCATGATCGCATGGTGCTGCGCGGCGACCCGGCGTCACACAGCTTTTCGTGCTGCTACCTGCGCGAGGGTGAGTTGATCGCCATCGACACGGTCAACAACGCAAAGGATCAGATGGCGGCGCGCAAGTTGATTGCGGCGCGCTTTCGAGCCGACCCGAGCAAGCTCGCCGACGCGAGCATCGCGCTCAAAGATTGCGGCATCTAGGCGGCCCGTTCAGGTGAATTTGCCTGTATTAGCTTGGATTAGCCGCGGTGTCGATCAGCGGTCCGACTCGCGTAGTCGCTGCAAATACTCCGCGGACGTGAGGATCGGATTCCCTTCGTGGCAGACCAGCTCCAGAAGGTCGCGATCACCACTGATGATCGCGTCGGCGTGACCCGTCACGGCCAGGGCGAGAACCTCGTCGTCATCCGCATCGCATGAACACCCTTTCGCGGTACTCGCATCGTCGGGCTGTTTCCAGCACCTCGCCCAGACGGGTGTTGGCTTCAAGGGCCGTGATCGTTTTCATAGCTCCCTGATGCCCGCGGCAACTCGGGGTAGCGCCCGAGTCGCAGCAGCATGAGACCGGACAGGACGAACATGCCTACGTATACCCACAGCGCCGGGGTGTGCGTCCCGAGCGAATCAAAGACCCGATTGGTGACGATCACGGCGGTGCCCGAGCCGAAGGTCCAGGCGGCGTACTGCCAGCCGTAGTTCTCGCCGTAGGCGAAGTTGCCGAAGTAGCGGGTGATCAGCACAGCGATGACGTCGAGCTCAGCGCCTGCCGCAAGACCGATGCACACCGCGGCGATCAACGCCGTCGTACCACTCGCATCGAGGGCGAGCAGCGTCACACCGATGATGGGAAAGATGAGGATCGTCGTTGCAACGAGCGGGGCAAAGAATCGATCCATCAGAAAGCCCGCAAAGGCCCGACCGACGATCAGGGCGAGCCCGAGGGCGCCCTGCACGGCAGCGGCCTGCTCCGGTGTAATGCCGCGCGCACTGAGGATGGGAACAAGCGGGATGAGCACGCCACCGATGCCGAACGAGAGCAGCAGGAAGGCGATGAACATCTGCCAGAAGCGCCACTGGCGACGTGACTCGCGCGCATCGTAACCAAAGCGCTCGACCGGCATCGCGGCGTGGCCGGATGTCGCCGCTGCAGCCCCGCCCTGCGGCGAATCACCGTCGAGCCCAAGGCCCACATCGCTCGGCGAATCACGAAGCTTCCAGAACACGATGGGCAGGGTCAGCACCAGCGTCAGCAGGCCGAGGCCGACGTACGCACCGCGCCAGCCAACGGTGCTGATGAGGTACTGCGACACCGAGGACAGCACCGCTCCACCGATGCCGATGCCGGCGAGCGCCGCACCGAATGCCTGCCCTCGTCGCCGGTCGAACCACGCGGCGATGACCCGCGAATAGGCGACCGAGGAGGTACCCGCGCCAATGATCGGCATCAGCGCGAACACCGCATAGAAATGCAACGGGTTGGGGGTCAGCCAGTAGAGCGAAATCAGCGCGAGCGCAAACAGCACGATGCCAAGCAGCGCCCAACGACGCACACCCTGGCGATCGAAGAGGCGCCCGATGTAGAGCGAGGAGACCACCGTCACCACCGTGCCGACCAGCGTCACGATCGCGTACTGGGTCTGGCTCCAGCCGAATTCTTTGGTGATCGGCCCCTGGAAGATGCCGATGGCGAACAAATTGATCGAGGCCACGCCGGTGGCGAGTCCCACCATGGTCGCGAACACGAGGCCGCGCGTGCCCTTGGGCAACGCGGCGAGCACGGCCGCGACGATCGCGAGCGCAATCATCGCGCCGCGAAACAGCGGCGGAACGGTGAATGCAACGCCGAGCAGAATGACCGCCAAGGCCACGAGGCGCTTGTCGAATGGCATAGACCCCCCTTGCGACCCGTTACAATCGGGCCTGCGCGATCATAGCCCGAACACGCCCGGAGACGCCCCATGCGCACGACCCTGCCGCTTGCCGCCCTGCTAATCCTGCTGTGCTCGGTAGGCGAGGCGCTGTCGGCGGCGGATGCCGCGGCCGCAAACGCAGTCCAGGAGAATCGCATGCTGGCTATAGCCATCCATGGTGGCGCAGGAGTCATCGCACGCAGCGAGCTCGGCGCCGATAACGGTGCCCGCTATCGACAGGGACTCGAGCAGGCGCTCGATGCGGGCTACGCCGTGCTCGCTGCCGGAGGCAACAGTCTCGATGCCGTCACCGCCGCGGTGCGCACGCTCGAAGACAACCCACTGTTCAACGCTGGACGCGGCGCCGTGCTGGCCCATGACGGGTCCGCAGAGCTCGATGCCTCGATCATGAACGGCAAGACACTGCAAGCCGGTGCCGTCACGGGCGTCCGACACGTGAAGAACCCCATCGATCTCGCCCGGCGCGTGATGGAAGCCTCACCGCACGTCATGCTCTCGGGCAACGGTGCGGAGGAATTCGCGCTCGGTCAGGGATTCACGCTGGTGCCCAACGACTACTTCATTACGCCGACGCGCAAAGCACAGCTCGATCGGGTACTGCGCGGCGCCACTCAACCGCGCAACGAACTGGCCGGGCTCGGTACGGTCGGCGCCGTCGCCGTCGATGCCGCGGGCAATGTCGCAGCGGCCACTTCGACGGGCGGTATGACCAACAAGCGTTGGGGACGCATTGGTGATTCGCCGATCATCGGTGCGGGCACCTACGCGAACAACGCCAGTTGCGCCGTCTCGGCCACCGGTCACGGCGAGTTCTTCATCCGCTCGGTCGTCGCCTACGACATCTGTGCACTCGTCGAGTACCGAGGGCTGTCGCTCGCCGATGCGGCGCGCGAGGTGGTGCACGGCAAGCTCGTCCAGCGCGGCGGTGAAGGTGGCGTGATCGCAGTCGATGCTCGCGGCAACGTGGCGATGGAGTTCAACAGCCCGGGGATGTTTCGCGGCATGCGCGACTCTAGCGGCCGCCGGAGCGTGGCGATCTACGCCGATTAGCGCCAGGCCAAGGTGACTTGCGCGCAGTACGTTACGCGAGATAAGTCGCGAGGAACGCGTCGAAATCACCCTGCGGCGCGCCCGCCATCGCTTCGGCCGCCTGCAGTGACTCCTCCGCCTGCGAGGCAAACTCCGCAAGTCGCGCCGGGTTCGGCGCATGCAGATCGAGAAAATACGCCTTGTGGGCGGCCGACGTGCGCAGCGCCAAATCAAAGAAAGACTCGCCCGTGGTTCGCAGTTCCTGAATCAGCCGTGACGAGGGCGTGAGCGAGACATCGTCGAGTTTGGCCGCCTGCACGGCGAGGGCTGCGGCGTACGGCTTTTGCGGATCGCCATGATCGAGCATTTCGCAGACGCCCTGCATCTGATCGAGGATCTCGCGCGCCCAATCGAGCATAGGCACATTGCGCCCGTCACGCACGAGCTGCAGATTGGGTTCGCGCCCGTGCCGCGCGACGGTCACGTGATTGCCATCGAGTGCCGCCTGTTCGCCGGCGTCGATGAGCGCGCTGTCGCGCATCAGGCAGAACGCAAGAAAAGCCTCAAGGAAGCGCATCTTGTTCTGATTGACGCCCACCGGATCGAAGGCGCTGACATCGAGCGCGCGCACCTCGACGTATTCGACTCCGGCGCGCAGCAGCGCTTTGGTGGGCCGCTCACCCGAGCGAGCCACACGCTTGGGACGGATGAAAGAGTAGTACTCGTTTTCGATCTGCAGCAGATTGGCATTGAGTTGGCGATATTCGCCATCGACCTTCACACCCAGCCGCTCGTACTCCGGATGCGGCGTGCTGATCGCGCGCGTCAGATCACGCACATAGTCAGAAAGACTGTTGACCGACACTTCCACGCCCGACTGATTGCGGTTGCGATAGCCGAGATCACTCATGCGGAGCGACGTGGCGTTCGGCTCCCAAGCGGTGCCGAAGCCGAACTCCGGCAAGGTTTCGCCGCGCGCGCGCAGGAACGATTTACACACCGTCGGCGATACGCCGAACAGATACAGCACGATCCAGCCATGCCGGCGATAGTTGCGCAGCAACTCAAAATAACTCGCCGATACGAAGTCCTGCCCCGCATCGCGTGACTCGCGGATGCTGGCCCAGGCCTCCCACAAACGCTCCGGGAAGGAATAGTTGAAGTGCACCCCGGAGATCGCCTGCATCACCCGGCCATACCGCAGACCGAGACCCTCGCGGTAGATGGTCTTCATGCGTCCGACGTTGGACGGCCCGAATTGCGCGATCGGAATGCTGGCGTCGCCATCGACCACGCAAGGCATGGACGTCGCCCACAACAACTCATCACCGAGATGCCGGTACACGAACTGGTGCAGATCGCAGAGGTACTGCAGCAGTTCCCAATTGGTGCGGAACGTCGGCGTGACGAGCTCGATCAGCGCCTCGGAATAATCCGTCGTAATGTGATCATTGGTGAGCGCCGAGCCGAGTGCCGCGGGATGCGCCGTGGTCGCGATGCGACCTTCGGGGGTGACGCGCAAGGATTCCTTCTCGACCCCACGACGGCCGCCTTGCAGCAGCGTGGAATCGCCGGCATTGACCAACGACGCCAAGCGGCGCTCAAAGACGCGATCGATGCGTGAACTCGCCATGGTGTGTGCTACCAGGGGATCCGGCCGGTGAGCACCTCACGCGCCATGCGAAAGTCACCGCGCAGGCTGTAGAGGGGGTACTTGAAGGTGGCCGGCGTGTTCTTCTCGAAAAAATAGTGACCGACCCAGGCCAGTGCGTAGCCGGTGATGAGCGCGGAGACAAGCAGCCGCGGCTGAGCCTGCGCCAGGGCTAAAGCTATCTGCAGCAGTGCACCAAGCGTGCCCACCACGTGCAAGCGTCGCGAAGTGCGATTCGCGTGCTCGCCGAGGTAGAACGGGTAGAACTCCTGAAACGTCTTGAAGGACATGGGCGCGCGGACTTGCTTGCAGAGCCTTGGGCTACGGGCGGGCATCTTGCCGTGCCTATGGCGACAGGCGCAACCGCAACGGCCGCGGGACTCGCCGGCATCGGCGCAAGCGTTTACCCTACGGTTCATGATCACCCAAAACCCCCGTCATCCTGGCCTCTCAGCCACTGTCGCGCTGTGCAGCGTGCTGCTCGGCGTCTCGGCCTGCTCCACCACCGGCGCCGTCGCGAAGCAGGACTCACGTGCTCGCAGCACACCGGCTGCGGCTGCGGCGAGCACGCCGGCTCCGGCCTACCCGTCGACCTACAAGGCGGCCGACTCGCCGCCCACGCTGATCCGCAATGCCACCGTGCTCACCGGCTCAGGTGAGCGACTCGAAGCGGCTGACGTACTACTGCGCGACGGCAAGGTCGCCGCGGTGGGCAAGTCGCTCGCGGCACCGGCGGGCGCGCGCATCATCGATGCCAGCGGCCGATGGGTCACGCCGGGCATCATCGACGTGCACTCGCACCTCGGCGTGTATCCCTCGCCGGGCGTCGAGGCGCACTCGGATGGCAACGAAGCCACCGCGCCGTCCACTGCGCAAGTGTGGGCTGAGCACTCCGTTTGGCCGCAGGATCCAGGGTTCGAGGCTGCGCTCGCCGGCGGCGTCACCGCCATGCAGGTGTTGCCGGGATCGGCCAATCTTTTCGGCGGTCGCGGCGTCGTGCTGAAGAACGTGCCGTCGGTGACCTATCAGGGGATGAAATTTCCCGATGCACCGCAGGGACTGAAGATGGCCTGCGGCGAAAATCCGAAACGCGTCTACGGCAATCGCCGCCAACTGCCCTCGACCCGCATGGGCAACGTGGCCGGCTGGCGTGCGCAGTGGATCGAAGCGCAGGAATACCAGCGTGACTGGCGCCAGTACGAGGCGCGCGTCGCAGCCGGTGCGAAGGACGTGCGCCCGCCGAAGCGCGATCTGCGACTCGAGACGCTCGCCGGCGTGTTGCGCGGCGAAATCCTGATCCAGCATCACTGCTACCGCGCCGACGAGATGGCCATCGTGCTCGATATGGCGCGCGAGTTCGGCTACAAGGTCACGGCGTTCCACCACGCCACCGAGGCCTACAAGATCGCCAACCTGCTCGCCGAGAACAACGTATGTGCGGCGATGTGGGCCGACTGGTGGGGCTTCAAGATGGAGTCCTACGATGCGATCCCGGAAAACGTGCTGCTCGTGGATGCGGCGCCCGGCAGCTGCGCCATCGTGCACTCGGACTCCTCCGAGGGCATCCAGCGTCTGAATCAGGAAGCTGGGAAAATCATGGCCTCGGCGCTGCGCATGGGTCAGCAGGTTAAGCCCGAGCACGCCATCACCTGGGTCACGCGCAATGCGGCCCGTGCGCTGGGAATCGACGCCGTCACCGGTACGCTCGAAGTCGGCAAGAACGCCGATGTCGTGATCTGGAATCGCGATCCCTTCAGCGTCTACGCGCTTGCCGATCAGGTGTTCATCGACGGCAACATCCGCCTCGATCGCTCTCGCCCGCGCGGTGCGCCGGAGTCGGACTTCCTGCTTGGGCAACCGGCTACCGTTGCCGCCACCTCGGAGACTGCGCCATGACTCGCTTTTCACAGCTTCTGAGCGCGTGCGCCCTCGGCGTGATGTTGGGCCTGGTCGGCACGGCCAGCGCAGCAGACAGCCTTTTGATCCGCAACGCTACGGTACACACCCTGACGAGCGAGGCGCGGCCAGGCACTGATGTGCTGATTCGCGACGGCCGCATCGTCGAGATCGGTCGAGGCCTCGCGGCTCCAAGTGGCGTGCGCGTGATCGATGCACAGGGCCGACCGGTGACACCCGGCATCTTCGCTGGCCTCTCGCGCATCGGTCTCGAGGAAATCGGTCTTGAATCCACGACCGGCGATCACGCCCAGCGTCTCGGCCAAATGCGGCCTGAATTCGACGTGTCGCTCGCCTACAACCCGGCCGCGATGTCCGTGGGCGTGCACCGCAGCAACGGCCTCACCTTCACCGTGCTCACGCCTGGGGCGGCCTCGGGCGGCAGTCTGATCGCGGGGCTCGGCGCTCCCGTGAGTCTCGATGGCTCAGTCATCCTGCCGCAACGGATCCTGTTCGTGGACCTCGGCGGTGATGCGAACGATCTATCGGGCGGCAGTCGTGCGGCGCAGTTCATGCTGCTGCGACAAGCCATCGTCGAAGCGCGTGCACCCAATCTCGTGATGGTTCACGACGAACGCCTGCTGTCACCCTCGGGCCGGCAGGTGCTGCTCGATTTCCTGAAGAACCCCGGTCTGATCGTGTTCGATGTGGATCGCGCAGCGGACATTCGTAATGTCATTCGACTCGTGCGCGAGGAGAAACTGCGCGCGGTGATCCGCGGCGGCTCGGAAGCCTGGCGCATCGCCCGCGAACTGGCCGCGGCGCAGATTCCGGTCATTCTCGACCCCCTCGTCAATCTGCCGGATAGTTTCGATGATCTCGGCGCAACCCTCGAGAACGCCGCCCGGCTGCGCAAAGGGGGCGTGACGGTCGCGATCTCCCTGCGCGGCAGCGAAGTCGACGATGCCGGCAAGGCGCGGCAGGCCGCGGGTAACGCCGTGGCGCACGGACTGCCCTGGGCGGACGGCCTGGCCGCGATCACGCGGGTGCCGGCTGAAATCTTTGGCATCGGCGATCGCTTCGGCAGTCTTGCGATCGGGCGCACGGCAGATCTCGTCATGTGGAGCGGCGATCCGCTCGAGGTCAGCAGCGCGGCGTTGCTGGTCCTGACCAACGGCACCGTGCAATCACTCGACTCTCGGCACAGTGCACTGCGTGATCGTTACGCCGAACGGGTGCGCACCGGGACTGCGCGCTGAAGTAGCGAGGGTCTGACGCATGCTGGTCGGTTCAGACGTTCGTCGGGTTGCCATCGTCGGCGGTTCGCGCATCCCGTTCGCGCGCTCGCACGGCGCCTACGCGCGCGCGGGCAACGCCGAAATGCTGACGGCGGCGCTGCAAGGCGTGGTGTCGCGCTTCGGACTCGACGGCGTGCGTCTCGGCGAAGTGGCGGCGGGCGCGGTCATCAAACACTCGCGTGACTTCAACCTTGCGCGCGAATGCGTGCTCGGCACCACGCTCGATCCGCACACGCCCGCCTTCGACCTGCAGCGCGCCTGCGGCACGAGCCTCGAGGCGGCGATCGGCATCGCCAACAAGATCGCACTCGGGCAGATCGATGTCGGTATCGCAGGTGGCGTCGACTCGGTGAGCGATCCTCCGGTCGTGTATGGGCGTGAATACCAGCAGATCCTGCTGCGAGCGTTCCGCGCGCGCAGCCTCGGCGCCCGGCTTGCACCCTTCCTGTCGCTGCGCCCACGGCACTTCAAGCCGATGATCCCCGACGCCAGCGAACCGCGCACCGGGCTCTCCATGGGCGAGAGCTGCGAGCTGATGGCCAAGCGCTGGGGCATCACCCGTACCGCGCAGGACGAAATCGCCTTTGAGAGTCACCGCCACGCCGCGGCAGCCTGGAACGAGGGTTTCTTTGACGATCTGGTCGTACCCTTTGCCGGCCTGCAACGCGACGACAATGTTCGTCCCGACACCTCAATCGAGAAGCTGGCTGGGCTGCGCTCGAGTTTCGATCGCTCTGCGAGCGGCACGCTCACGGCGGGCAATAGCACGCCGCTCACCGACGGCGCATCGGCGGTGCTGCTGGCCAGCGAGAACTGGGCGCGCACGCGCGGCCTGCCGATTCTCGGTTGGTTGAGCTTCGGCAAAGCCTGGGCAGTGGATTTCGAGCGCGGCGCCGAAGGCCTGCTGATGGCACCCGCCTATGCCGTGCCCGCGATGCTTGCCGATGCGAAGCTCTCGCTGCAGGACTTCGACTACTACGAAATCCACGAGGCTTTCGCTGCGCAGGTGCTGTGCACGCTCGCGGCTTGGGAGTCAGCGCAGTTCTGCCGCGAGCGGCTCGGGCTCGATGCAGCCCTCGGCTCGATCGAGCGCACCCGACTCAACGTGCGTGGCAGTAGCCTCGCGATCGGTCACCCGTTTGCGGCCACCGGTGCGCGCATTCTCGCCACGCTCGCCAAATTGCTTTCCCAGGACGGTGCCGCTCGCCGCGGCTTGATCTCGGTGTGCACGGCGGGCGGAATGGGTGTGACGGCGATCGTCGAACGCGCCTAGCGCGTGCCAGCCGCCTAGCGCTTGCCAGCCGCCTAGCGCTTGCCAGCC
>CAISHQ010000129.1 GCA_903885195.1 uncultured Pseudomonadota bacterium
GCCTCGGCGAGGCTTACCATCAGGTTTCTTACCTCGGGTGAGCCGCTCGCTTCGGCGAAGCCCTCGAAGGCCTGCTCTCGGCTTGCGCCGGCCTTCAACTGTAACTGCACGTTGCGAAACAAGCGGGCGAGTTTGGGGCTCGTCTCCTCGAATTCCTGGCTAACTCGCGCCATGGTCGAATACAGATCGAGTCCGGCATCGATGCAGACACGCATCAGGTCAAGGACATTCGCAAGATTCAGTTCGACTTCGCGATGCAGTCTGTTTACGCTGCCCCGGAGACCAAAGACTTGCTCGTGCCAAGTTGACGCGGCAGGTTTAGAGACCGACTCCAGCGCCAGTGTTTGTCGCAGGAAGTCGGAGCTGCGCGTCCAGTCACGTTCCTGCCGCGTTCGCAGTGCCAGATAGCACAGGGTGCTCACGCAGAGAAACACGACGATCCAAAGAATCCACTCGGCTGGAGCTGCGTTCATCACCTAAACCCGTATTCGCACGAGTCGGGCGATCCACGCCACACCGACCAATTGCATGACGAGGCCGAACTCGATCATGCGTACGCCTACCGGTGTGGTCCACAGCAGCGACATCGTCTTCGGCGACAGCGCATACATCATCAGGCTGACGAGGAAGGGCATAATGCCCATGATCCAGGCCGACATACGACTGTCGGAGGATATCGCCTGGATACGTCCGCGCAGTGCGAGTCGATCGCGAATGAGTTCAGACTGGTCGCGAAGCAGCTGGACGAGATTGCCTCCACTGCGGGTTTGGATACGCAGCGCTGTGAAAAAGAACTTCACGTCCTCGGAGGGCACCCGGACAGAGACTTCGCGCAGCACTTCATCGAGTTCGCCGCCGTACTGCATCTTGAGATAGATGTCGTGACAGAGCGGCGCGATCGGCTCCTCGAGTACTTGGCTCATCTCCAGCCAGCAGGCAGGTAGCGGCTTGCCTGCCTGAAGCGCGCGGACCATGACGTCGAGTGCCTCGGGCAACTGGCGCTCCAGTGCCGTCTCTGCATGGGCGTGTCGGCGCACTACGATCAGCACGGGCAACGCGCAGCCAACTAGGATCCCAAGTATCCGCAGTACATACGACTCGATGACGCTTACGACCAGCACGCTCACGATCAGCAGCCAGCCAAAGGCGAGCCAGCCAGTCAGTCGCGGGCTGAGCGACAGTCCAGCCTCGTTGAGATATCGGATAGTGCCCGAGACGCTCGCCGTCTCGCCGCGACGCTTTGAGGGTTCCGTACCGGGGCCGGCTATGAAGATCTGTCGTTCCTCGCCGAGATCGATCAGGCTGGCCGCAATTCTCTCGCGTGCGCGACGCACGAGGGGGCTGCGCGTGTCTGCCCACCATCGTATCGCGGCTGCGACGGCAGCCGCCCCGCAGGCGAGTCCTGCGAGCTTCAGGAGCGTATCGAGCCAGCCGCCCAACATCAGCCTGAGGCCCCCGGGGTGGCGAACAAAGTCTCATCGATCGTTTCGCCACGCGAGCGCAGCTTGCTAAGGAACGCAGGCGGCGCTCCAAACGCTGCAAAAGTGCCGACGACTGCGCCTTGCGCATCGACCCCGGTTTGCCGAAAAGCAAAAATTTCGCGCAGTCGAATTTCATCCCCTTGCATGCCAGACACTTCCTGGATACTGACGACGCGGCGCTTGCCGTCCGACATGCGCTCGATTTCGACGATCGTCTGGATGGCCGAGCAGATTTGCTGTCTTAGCGGCTTGTAGGGAATGCTGACGCCGCTCATGCCGATGATATTTTCGAGGCGCACGAGCGCGTCGGCCGGCGAGTTCGCGTGCACCGTGGTCATCGAACCTTCATGACCAGTGTTCATCGCCTGCAACATGTCGATGACTTCGTCACCGCGAACCTCACCGACTACGATTCGATCGGGACGCATGCGCAGCGCATTGCGAACCAGTTCTCGAGCAGTGACCTCGCCCTTGCCCTCGACGTTGGGCGGTCGTGTTTCGAGGCTCACGACATGGGGCTGCTGTAAGCGCAGTTCTGCCGCATCTTCGATGCTGATGATGCGTTCCTTGTGCGGGATGAAGCCACTTAGCGCGTTGAGCAGCGTGGTCTTGCCGCTTCCGGTACCGCCCACGATCAGCATATTGATCTTGGCGCGGACCGTCGCCTGGACGAACCGGGCCATGGCTTCGCTGAGCGTGCCGTTGGCCACCAGTGTCTCCATGGTGAAGGGGACGATGGCAAAGCGGCGGATGGACAGAGCGGGCCCACGCACGGACAACGGTGGAATGATGGCGTTGATGCGCGAGCCATCAGCAAGGCGTGTGTCCACCATCGGGCTTGATTCGTCGATGCGACGCCCCGTGGCCGCGACGATCTTGTTGATGATGCGCATCAGGTGTGCATCGTCGTTGAATGACACATCCACTTTCACTTTTTCGAGTACGCCGCGCCGCTCGACGTAGACCTCTTTGAAACTGTTGACGAGTATGTCCGAGACCGTCGGGTCGGCGAGCAGGGAATCGAGCGGGCCGAGGCCCGTGACTTCATGGAAAATATCGTCGACGAGTTTGTCTTGCTCACGCCGCGACAGCACCAGCGTTTCTTCGCCCAGCAGCGCCTGTACAGCGCGTTCGAGTTCAAAGCGGATCTGCGCGGCCGCCAGATGCTCGAGGGCGGTCAGATCCAGACGGTCAAGGAGCTTGGCATGGATACGCGCGCGTACCGTGTTCTTCCCTCTAGGATCGCGCTCGAGTTCGCGGTTCAAATGCATGACTTGGGGTTCGCGTGAATTCATTCGGGAATCCTCACCGGCGCAGTGCTGACAGCCAGCGTGACCAACGTGAGCGGGCGCTTGGTGCAACGCCGGTAACGCCCAGCAGCGAGCTAGCGACCGTATCGAGGGCACGACTGAGCGGTGAGTCCGGCGCCACCGTGACCACCGACTCGCCTGCGCCGATGGCGAGCGCTGCGGCATCGTCATCGCGCGGCAGAGTTCCGAGCGTCCGAGCGCTCAGATGTCGCTCGATCTCGGTCGCGAACGGGTCGACGTTGCGGCGCCGACGGTCGGCTGTCGGCATACGGTTGATCAGAGTGCCGACCTTAGCCACCGGAATGCCGAGATCGTGCAGATAGCGCAATTGACGTTGCTGGTTGCGCAGGTCGACCACTGTCGGGGCGACGACTTGAATCACTTGATTGGAGTGCTCCATACAACAAGTGCCTAGGCGGTCGATGCGCGACGGCACATCGATGACGACCACATCAAACAATCGCGAGGCGAGCGCCAGCAGATTTTCCAGCCGCGCAGGCTCGAGTCGTGCCGCCTCGTCGAGGCTGACCGGCGAGGGCAAGAGAAATAGATTGCGCCGCAACGGCACGCAGGCCGACTCCAAGTAGCTCGGATCGAGGGTTTCGTCCTGCGCGACCTGCACGACGTTCGAGCGGTGTTTGCTCCCGCCGAGGCCAAAGGTCGCATCACCGTACTGCAGGTCGAGATCGATGATCAGGGTTCTTTTATCAAAACGCGTTGCCCATACGTAAGCCAGGCTCAGGACAACAAAGGTCGCTCCACTACCGCCCTTAGCGGCGAGAATCGTGAACATTCGTCCGTCGTGGCGGGCGCCATGACGGCTCAGCCGATCGAGACATTGCGCTACGGTGTGATCGATCTCCGCAGGCGTCGCGGGCCAGCGCAGGATGCTGCGAACCCCAGCGCCCACAGCATCAACGAACAGCTCGCTGCTGTCTTGCCGCGCGATCAGCATGATGAGAACGTCGGGGTTTAAATTACTGAGTTTTTCGAGTTCCGCCGGCGCAATCCACTCGCCGATCAAATCATCGAGGATCAGGACGTCGACGTTGTGCAGCACCAGTTCTTCGGCGGACGGACTGCTGACGGGCACGGTGAGCAGGTGACTCACCCGCTTGTCCGTGGCGAGCTGCTCGATGAGGCGCTTTAGCCCATCGACTTGTCTGGAGTACAGGGCAATGCGCATGGACGACGATTCCTATCAGCGCGGTGCGGGGCGCTTGCTTTCCAGATCGCCACCCAGAAAACGCTCGGTGCGCGTCGATTCCTTGAAGCCGTCCGTCGGCAGCGGGATGTTAGGCGCTGGTTCGCGCAGAATGCGCGCGGTCACGACGAAGACGAGTTCGCTGCGATCGTTCTGGAAGTCGGTGCTGCGGAAGAGGGCGCCGAGGATCGGCAGTGAGCCGAGTCCGGGTAACGCTGCGGCCGTGCCTTTGACGTTGTCTTTAGTGAGCCCGCCCACCGCAAAACTCTGACCATCGGCCAGTTGAATGGTGGTTGCGGTCTTGCGCGAGGTAATGGTCGGCAGCACGGCGGTACTTTGTCCGCCGGCGCTGATGCTGGTTCCTGTGGTGGATATGTCCGACACTTCGGCAGACACCTTGAGGTTGATGCGCTCATCGCGCAGCACGGTCGGCAGGAATTTGACTCCCACGCCGAACTCGCGCTCCTCGAGCGTGATCGCCCCGCCATTCACGCCGCCGGTCGAGCCTTGCGCAACAGGAATGAAAATCTTGCCGCCGGCGAGAAACTCGCCCTGCTCGCCGCTCAGCGCGAGGATCGTGGGCTCGGCTAAAATCTTGATCAGCCCGTTGCGAGTCTCGGCATCGAGCGTGACCGAGTCCGTCCCGTCCACGCCCGTCAGGCTCGCCGCCGAGCCACTCAGAAAATTTCCGAGCAGCGTGATGGTGCGCGAGGTTCCCGAAGTCAGATTCAGTTTTGCACCCAGTCGATCGATGAGCGTTTTCGATACCTCGGCGACCTTCACCTCCAGCAATACCTGAGGAACGCTCGCACCGGTCATCAGGTTGCTGACCCTGTCGGTGCCGGCAAACTGCTTCGCAAAATCAAGGACTGCTGTGGCGTTGGTCGGATCGGTGAGGCGACCACCGAGCACGATCGATTCCCCGTTGGCGGCGACGCGCAGTTGTGTCTCTTGCGGGAACAGGCGGTTGAGATCGGCTTGCAGGGCGCTGACATCGCGCGTCACGCGCAGATCGACGCTATAGGGCGTGGCGCCAGAGCGAGGCCAGATCATGAGATTCGTGGTACCGATCTTGCGACCTAGGACGTACAGCGCCGAGTTGTCGATGACTCGAAGCTCAGCTACGGCCGGATCGCCGATCGCCACGCGCTTCACGGGCTCGACGAGCGCGTAGACCGTCGAGTGGCCCGCAGCCAGAGTGATTGTTTTGCCGTCATTGGCTGCGTGCACGGATTGCCAGGTGCCCAGCATCGCCAGAGCCAGCATCGATAGAGCAACAGCGATGAGGCTTTTGCGGATCATGGAGTCACCGTTTCCGAACCGATGATGAGTTCCACCGGTGGTTCCGGTGTTGCACGCGGACGGGGTGGTGAAGCGGACACGGTTTCTTCGCGCGATGACACCACCGCCCGTGGTGATAGCCTCGCATCACGGGGGTTGCGAACGAGCACCGTTAACGTGCCTTCGCTGCGCGCGCGCTCGATCGAGGCGGCTTGTTCGGGTGTCACTGCAAGAGTGAGCATGCGTATGGGCTGCGGTCGATCGGCCGATCCCGTGTCGTTGACGGCGAGCACTCTGACGCGTTCGGCGACGGGCAGGCTCGAGGCTGGGGAGTCCCCGGTGCGCCGCGTGAGCAGCAAATCGACGTTCTGCCCAAGAATATTCTCGACGGCTACGCCGAGGATGTCGTTCACGCGCACCGACAACGCGCGCTCGCCTACGCCGAGTTGATCGTTGAGATCGCCGCGCTCACCGCGCTGTCGCAGCTTGGCATCGAGCAGCGGTTCACCGGCATAGAGATCAATACGAGCGAGTCGACCCACGGCAGCTTCGGGTGCTTTCAGCGCCTCGAAGCTCTTGAGGTGTGCTGGCCACTGGACCACCTCAACCATGTTGGCTTGCAGTGTGGTGCCCTTGGCCACGGACTTCGTGACCACGAGCACCGGTACGGTGGTAACGGCAGCCCTGCGCTCGACGGTGTAGATCAACACCAGCGAGACGATCAAACCCACCAGAGCCGCGATCGCGAGCAGCGCCGCGCCACGGACTCTCGGGAGAGCCATGAGATATTCCGTGCCGCTTTGGATTATGGCGGGTTGATGAGATCGCCGAGGGCCGTGAAGGCCGCCGAGATGTCGCTGCCGAATAAGCCGGCGGCCGTGGCGATCGCGCCGATGACCACCACCGCGAGCACGAGGTACTCAATCGCGGAGATGCCGCGTTGCGAAGATGGGGTCGACGGGTGCAGGTTGACGTTCATAAACAACTCCCTCACCGAGCGCATTATGTTGATCGGTTGACTGTGTTGTGGAACACAGACTCGCACAATGCCGTGAGCGCTCGCCTCCGTACATGTGCTTATCGCCAAGAAGAGATTTCTCTGACGGCGATCAAAAATTATCACAATCAACAACTTGTGTCATATATTTCAAAAATTGCTAGGCTTTTGACGTTGCTATTTCTGGATCTGGGCCCGAGAGGCCCGTCGCAGTTACTGCAAGCCGCCACCCCAGCGGCCGCCACGCAAAGTCTCGCTGATCGTCAACTAGCATTCGGCGCTGTGGTTGTGGGCCGTGGTTATGGCGATGCAAGGTCCAGATGGCGGAGTCATTCTTTGTCGGGCAAACGGTTTACTGGGGCGATTGGCACCGCGAGGAGGGCCTGGGTCCGCTGCGCGCCGTACGGGCAGTGGCGACAGCCTCGAGTCTGTGCAGTGTATGGAGGCCTCAAAGTCTTGAATAATCAGTTGGTTGCGTACCTTGTGGCTTGACGCCACAAGGCCATACGAGTCTAATACCGCTCCCCATTCGGGGGTTGCGTCCAGCAAGGCCAGATAGCTCAGTTGGTAGAGCAGCGGATTGAAAATCCGCGTGTCGTTGGTTCGATTCCGACTCTGGCCACCATTCCTCACGCTGCTTTCACGGGCTTTATCTTCGATAGCTGCTCGGCGAGCCCGTCAACATTACGGCGCGCAGGAAATGTTCTATGCCGAGGTTGTCTACCTCACCATGAACAAGAGCTTAGTGCTTCACCGGGCGGTGTTTTCCAAGTTCGAGCGCGACTCGTCAGTGACCGAAAGGGCCGCGACTCCAGCAAAACGACTGTGGGGTGTACGCATCGGGCACAGCGAGGGTCTGCCGATCGACTGGAGGCATGACCTGACCTGCAATGACCGAATCGCTGGTACTGATGCCCGGGTTCGTTTCTGAGTCCCTACCGCCCTAAACTCGAGTGGCATCCGGCTCCAGCTCCGGCAGCCTAGCCACCTCGGCGTAGATGGGCGCGAAGTCGGCCTCAAGCGTTTGGCGCAGTAGGTCATCGAAGCTGTCGATGACGAAGTAGGTCTGCTGGAAATCGTCAATCCGATACTTGGTTCGCATCACGCGCTTGAGATCAAAGGCAATGCGTCGCGGTGCCGGATCATCGAGCGCGTACACCGACTCGCCGCGCGAGGAGACGATGCCCGCGCCGAACAAGCGCAGCCCACCCTCGTGCCGAATCAAGCCGAACTCGACCGTGTACCAGTACAGCCGGGCGAGCATATCGATGGCGCCAAGCTCGACGGCCCGTAACCCGCCCTCACCATAGGCCTGCAGATAGTCGGCATAGACCGGATGGGCGAGAAGCGGTACGTGACCAAAGACATCATGAAAGACGTCGGGTTCCTGCAAATAATCGAGCTGCTCCGGCCGACGGATGAAGCGGCCCGCAACGAAGCGTCGGTTGGCGAGGTGCTCGAAGAAATCCCGGTGAGGTACCAAGCCGGGTACGGCGACGACTTGCCATCCCGTCGTTTTCATCAGCCGTGCGGACAGCCGCTCGAAGTTGGGGATCCCAGGCTCGTCCATCTTCAGCAATTTCAGGCCGTCGATGAAGTCGGGCACCACACGATCGGGCAACAGTTGCGCCTGCCGCGCGAACAGCGTGTCCCACACATTGTGTTCGGCCGCCGTGTACTGCTCCCACTGCTGCGGGATGGTCCGGTCCGCTGCCGCCCCGGGTGGCGGCGACTCGTAAATGTGACCCATGCCGCAAATGCTGCTCCAAACCCTTACGGAAGACTACCCACGCACTTGCTATCCTTTGACCCATGGACCTTGCGCCTCAGCGCCGATTGGCGGCCATCATGTTCACCGACATCGTCGGTTACTCGCGTCTGATGGGGGCGGACGAGGCGCGGGCCATGCGCCTGCTCGATCGGCACGACGCCATCCTCGGTGAGCAGGTTCGCGCGCATGGCGGCGAGATCCTCAAGAAAATGGGCGACTCGGTCTTCGCGGCCGTGTTCCTGATCGTCAGCATGGCAATGTTTCACTTAGTCAGGCCCATCTCCAAGCGCTACGTATTCCGCGACATCCGCGGCGTAGATGAGTGGTTGGAATGGGCGGTGATGGAACTCGGCTGGTGCGCGCCGTCCAAGCGCGGCAAGGCGTTGCAGTTCAGTCCGAGCTTTCTGACAGCGCTCACGTGGGGCTGGATGAAATTGTCGGTCTGGGTCGATGGCAACTCGATCACGGTCGTGGGGCCCTCGACGTTCGTCGAGCGTCTGACGCGGACCGTCAAAGCCACTTGGAGCCCTGCGGATCAGCTGCCGCGGGGTACCTGAGCCGCCGTCAGGGCCAAAAGTTCCTTTAGCCGTGGCTTTGCTTGAACCGGCCGATCCAGAGCCGCTTGAAACTCCCGCCACCGGTCAGCAGGCAACTCGAATGTACTGGCGTGAACCTCGATGGGCTTGGAATTAAGGCCTGTAGACGATGGCATGAAGCGCTACCTCTGGACGACGGCGATAACTTTAACGTCCGCTCAAAGTCCCGACAAATGATCAGCGACTTGCGGGTGGTGGGGCCGCACCCTCGGCGTAAAACGGGTCACCGGCCTGGCTGACGAAGTCGACCGGTTGCGAGAGCGTGGCGAGCAGCGAGGCCGGGTCGATCTGCAGGGCGATACGCGCGGCATCGCCGTAGTGTGGAAGCTGCGTCAGCGCGGCCACGAAACGGCGGTAGAGCGCCTCGGCGTTCAGTCCCTCGCCGCCGCGCCGGGCGTGACCGCGCCCATCGAACCACGGCCATTGCAGCGCTTCGTCGCGCAGTCGGTGAAAGAGCCGCCACAACTGCGTGCCATCGCGATCGGGGTGCAGCGACGGGGCATACCCCGCCGCGATCTCGGCCCGGCGCGCCGCATCGAAGATCAGCCCGCCATCGAGGGTCAGCCGACCGACGCGTGCGCCGGCGAGTTGTGCGAGTTGCAGCGCGAGCGGGGAGGCGAGCCCAACGGCATGGAGGTCGAACTCGCCGACACCTGCAGCATCGATGCCTGCGAGCAGGTGTGCCACCCATATCTTTGGGTCGGCCTCGGTCGGCAGCGCATCGGAAAGCCCGCAGCCCGGCAGGTCGGGCATCCAGAGGTGGTGTGTAGCGAGTCGTGTATCGGCGAGGCTCGTGAGATCGGCCGACGATCCCGGCGGCGCGTGCAGCACCACGAGCGCCCGTCCCGTGCCGCCCTCGCGCACGTGCAGTTGGCGTGTGCCAAGTTGCTGATAGCGCCGCGTGAGCCCGACGTGCGGGTCGGGCGCCGGTGCTGCTGCGGCACTGGCTACAGACGCCGGCGCAGACGCCTTGGATTGTGCGAAAGCAGCCCGGACGGCTGCGCGCCATGCTGCATCGTCGGCGGGAAGTCGTTGCACCCTGCCGCAGGCCGGGAGGATCTGTTCAACGGCATCGATAAATGAAAACAACACGTCATCCGCTCGCGCCATCACCGTGGTCGGCGTCGTGAGTGCGGCCACAGCGGGTCTGGCCGCGTAGCGCATGGCGGCGGAGTAGGCGGTTGAGTAATTCGGACCGGCCGAGAAGAGATCGATCGCGTAGTCGTGCAGCGCCTCAGCGGAGGGCTCATCGGTGGGCATGCGCGCACCTGGGCGGATATCGAACCAGGGGAAGTAGCGGTGCAGGTCGCGGATCTTCGTCCATTGCGTTGCGATGTAGGCGCCCGTCGTATCAGGCACGAAGGGGCTCATGTAGCGCTCAATGAACGCGTCGGGCGAGGGCTGCGCCGGTATCGAGATGCCATCAAGCAGCAAATGACCGATCACGTCCGGATGACGCACGGCACAGGCCGCGGCGATTTTCGAGCTCGTGTGGAACGCGTATACGGTGGCACCACTCAAGCCGAGTGCGCGCAGCGTTGCCGCGAGTGCGTCGGCAAAGTCAGGGATTTCGGGGCGCGGCGTCGAGGGCAACGGATCGGAGTGACCGTAACCCGGTGTGTCGAGCGCGAACACTGTGAACTCGTCGCTGAATTGCTGCAGTGATCGTGCATGCAGCAGCGATGAGCGGGGGCTGTCGTGCAACATCACGACCGCAGGCCCCGAGCCGCACACCCGATAGTGGACATGACGACCGTCGACAAGGACGAATCTGCGGCGAACCGTTCGCGCCATAGATCCGGTGGCTGGAGTGCTGTGCATTTTTAAGAAGTCTGGCTGACTGATGGGTAGGTTCATTATCCTGCGGTAGGTCACGCTTTACGAGGAGTCGCCCCATGTCCGGTTCTCGAGTCTCGCCCGTCAAACGGGTCTCCATCTTCTGTCGTGATCTCGACAAGTCGCTGGCTCTGTATCGCGATATCCTCGGGATGAAAGTCATCGAAGAGAAACAGGTGCAAGGGCCCTTTATCGGCAAGCTGCTGAATCTGCCGAGTTGCACCATGCGTATCGTGTTCCTGTCGGCGGATGAGGCCGTGGACGCTGGCCTGATCGGTTTGTTTCACATCATCGAGCCCGAGTTGCCCGTCGCAATCCCTCCGGCTCAGGGGCAGTTGCATTGGGGTCAGGGGTCATTTGTGCTCGCATCGGAGCGTGGCGATGAGATCTACGCCGATCTCGTCGAGCATGGCTTTCAATTCCTGACGCCACCCACCCCCTACACCAAGCCCACGGATGACGCGTACATGAAAGCGGGTGTGTATACCGAGATGATTTTCTATGACCCCGATGGTCTGATGTGCTCGATCCTCGGCTACAAGCCGCTACCCAAGTAGCCGCCCTCGCGCACCGCAGCAGATCGCCGTGTCCTCGTCTAATCCATGTACCGACGCCATCCCTAATTGCATTTAGAATTCCACTCGGTGATTCTCGAACGAAGCCTGCAGGAGTCGTAACCGTGTCCAGTCCAACTGTTTCGAGCGCCGACACCGCCCTGAACCGCACCCTGCGGCCGCGGCATATGTTCATGATTACCATCGGCGGCATCATCGGTGCTGGCCTCTTCGTCAGCAGTAGTGCGGCCATCGCCGTCACCGGCCCCGCCGTCGTCCTGACCTACCTTCTGACAGGCATCTTGCTGTTGATGGTGATGCGCATGCTCGGCGAGATGGCGGTGAGTCACCCCGAGGTGCGCTCCTTCACCGAATTTGCGCGGCTGGGCCTTGGCAACTGGGCCGGGTTTTCGGTGGGCTGGCTGTACTGGTTCTTCTGGGTGGTGGTGATTCCCATCGAAGTCATCGCCGCGGCGAACATCCTCGCCGAGCTCGGTCTGACTGTGCCGACTTGGCAATCGGGCCTCGTGCTGATGGTGGCGATGACGGCCGTCAATCTGACCTCTGCCCGATCCTTCGGTGAGTTCGAGTTCTGGTTCTCCTCCATCAAAGTCAGCGCCATCATCGCCTTCATTCTGGTGTCGGCGGCGTACGTGGCGGGGCTGTATGGTGAGTCCTCACCAGGCCTTGCCAATCTCACGGCCCATGGTGGATTTGCACCGAACGGCACGCTCGTCATCATCGCCACCGTCACTACCGTGATCTTCTCGATGATGGGTACGGAGGTGGTAACCATCGCTGCAGCCGAGTCCTCCGAGCCTGCCAAATCGGTCGCCCGCATGACCTCCTCGATCATCGGCCGCATCATGCTGTTTTACGTCGGCTCATTGATCATGATCGTCGCCGTGGTGCCCTGGAACAGCGTCGTGCCCGGCCAGTCGCCCTTCACCGCCGCACTCGATGCCATGCAGATTCCGTATGCGAGCACCATCATGAGTGTGGTGATCCTCACTGCCGTGCTGTCCTGCCTGAACTCCTGCTATTACATCTGCTCGCGGGTCCTGTTCGTATTGGCCGAGAAGGGTGATGCGCCGCGTTGGCTCGTCAAGCTCAACCCGCGGCGGGTGCCCTCGCGCTCGGTAATGCTCGGCAGCGTCGCGGGCCTGCTCGGTGTGATTGCACAGTACTACTCGCCGGATGGTCTGTTCGCGTTTCTGGTCAACGCCTCGGGTGCGCTGATCCTCGTGATTTACCTGACGATGGTGATCTCGCATGTGCGACTGCGGCGTCAGGCGATTGCCGCCAACCTCCCGCTCGCCATGCCGATGTGGTGGTTCCCGTGGTTGAGCTACTTCACGATGGCCGCCATCGCGGCGGTGCTGCTGGCGATGGCCCTGACTCCGGCGCTGCAATCGCAGTTCTGGACGGGTGCCCTGTCGATTGCGGTGACGCTGGGCGCCTATGCCGTGGTGGCCCATCGGCGGTCGAATCCCGACTAAATTCCAGCCCGCTGCAAAATAGTCGCGTCTTTCTTCCCGTTGACTGCAAAATAGTCGGGACGACGGGTATCCGCTGTTGGGTATCGGGCTTGTCCAAAGAGGGGCATCAATGAGTATTCAAGGACTGAGATCGTTGTTTTTGGCGTCGGTGTGTTTGGCGCTCGCGCCTGCGGGTGCGGCATTCGCTGCATCCACCGACAAAGGGTTGAACGAGGTCGTCGCGGGCGAGTGGCGCTCCGCGGACGACAAGGGGCGCGACGCGGCGCGCAAGCCCATCGAGAACCTGCAGTTCTGGGGTTTGAAGCCGGGTGCCAGCATTCTTGAGGTGCAGCCCGGTGGTGGCTGGTGGACGCGCATCCTCGCGCCTTATGCCGCGCGCACCAACGGACGCTACGCAGCGACCGCAGCAGACCTTGGCAATCCGTCACTCTCCGATGCCGCGCGCAAGTCGCGAGCGGATTTTGCGGCCCGCTACGCTGACGAGAAGATCTACGGCAAGGTGGATCTCGTCAATTGGGGTGCGACCGCAGCGCCGCTCGCCGAGGGCAGCTACGACTTCATTCTCGTTTCCCGCGCGATCCATGGTTGGATGCGGGTCGAGGGTCTGACGGATCGTAACTTCGCCGAGCTCGCTCGTTCGCTCAAGCCCGGTGGCGTGCTGGCGATCGAGCAGCATCGTGGCAATCCTGGCCCGCAAGATCCGAAGGCGGCGAGTGGCTATGTGACCGAAGCCTATGTCATTGAGGCTGCCAACAAGGTGGGCCTGAAACTCGCAGCCCGTTCTGAGATCAACGCCAACGCCAAAGACACGAAGGATCACCCCTTCGGTGTCTGGACGCTGCCGCCGACGCGCATCACCGTGCCCTATGGTTCGGGCAAGGCGCCGGATCCGAATTTCGATCGCAGCAAGTACGACGCGATTGGCGAGTCCGACCGCATGACGCTGCGCTTCGTGAAGGCTGCGCGCTAAGGCACGCGACAGCGCTACCGGCAGGCAATGCTGCGCGCCGTTAGCGCAGGCTTAGCTTCGGCGGATCACGATTTTGCCGACATGCTCGCCGGTGGCGAGATAGGACAGGGCTTGCGCCGATTCATCGAACGCAAAAACGCGATCGATGTGCGGCGTGAGCCCGTTCGCGACGCTCGCGCGCAGTAGATCCTCGAGGTTTCGGCGGCTGCCGGACGTGATGCCCTTCAGTATCACGTTGTTGAGAATCAACGGTCCCAGATTCGGTGGCGCCGGGGCAGGGCCGCCGAGTGCGCCAAGCAGGCCGACTCGGGCGTTCGGCGCGCAGGCCGCCAAAGATTGCGAGAGGCTCGAGGCTCCGACCGTCTCAACGACGATATCGACGCCGCGGCCGCCGTTGGCGGCCCGAACCGCCTCGTGCCAGGCGGGCTGCTTGCGGTAGTTGACGGTGATGTCGGCGCCAAGCTTTCGGCAGAGCGCAAGTTTGTCGTCGCTCGAGGAGGTGATCGCCACACGCGCACCGCACATCTTGGCAATCTGCAATGTGAGGATTGCAACACCGCCGGTGCCGAGTGTGAGCACGGTGTCACCCGCCTTGATGCGCCCCAGCGTCTCTAGCACGGCCCACGCCGTAATGCCCGCCGCACCCAGCGCTGCCGCCGACTCGAAAGATAGACTCTCGGGGATTCGCACCAGCGAGCTCGCCGGCAAGACGATCCGTTCGGCGAGCCACCCATCACGCGTGTTGCCGGCATCTGCTGCGAAGATGGCGGGGTCATAGTCGCCATCGGTCCACAGCGTGAAATGCGGCGCAGTCACCCGCTCGCCACGTTGCACGGCGGTGACACCCGGGCCGATGTCGACGACGACGCCCGCGCCGTCCCCCACTGGGACACGCTCGGCGGGTTTGCGGCCTCCGTAGCGACCCGAGAGGATATCGAGATCGCGATGGTTGAGTGCTGCGGCGCGCATCTCCACCACGACTTCGCCTGCGCCGGGCGTAGGCGCCGTGCGCTCGATGAGCGAGAGCGAACCGATGCCTTGCTGGGTGCCGATCTGATAAGCGCGCATCGTCGATGCGCGGGCCGCGGAGGTCGATGAACCTGTCGCGGTGGCGCTGTCCACTGCGCTGCCGCTGCTGAGCGTGGCGACGCTGCCGAGTGCGACCGTGCTGCCGAGAGCGGCTGCCGTGGTGGCGAGCGCCAAACGACGCTGGTGGTCAATGTTTTCCATATGCGATCCTAGTCGAATGAACGAGCCGATGACGCCTGAACGCTGTGCATCACTCGCCGTGTTTTATGACGGCGCCTGTCCACTGTGTCAACGGGAGATCGCGCTCTATCGGGATCTGCCCGCAGAGCAACCTGTGGAGTTTGTCGACGTCAGTGATCCTGCGCGGCCCGTTCCTGCAGGTCAAACGCGCGAAGCGTGGTTAGCGAGATTTCACGTACGACATGCCGATGGGCGTATCGAGAGCGGTGCACGCGCGTTTCTGGCGCTCTGGGCGCGGTTGCCTTATTGGCGATGGCTGGCGCGGCTCGGCGCATTGCCTGGCATGACGGCGCTACTCGAGCTGATGTATCGCGGCTTTCTGCGTGTGCGACCGGCGATGCAACGGTTCGCCGTGCGCCGCTGGGGGCGAAACGTGTGAGAGTGGTGACTCTCGCCGCCGGGACAGTCGCTAGCGCTTCACCTGCGGCCAGAACCACAACTCGCCGTCGGGTCCGTCATGATGCATCTCCGAGTAAAGCGCGTGTGTGGCCCGCTTAAACCGTGACGATGCCCTGCTTGGCGATCGGCAGTGAACGCAGGCGCTTTCTGGTCGCTGCAAAGATCGCGTTAGCCAACGCCGGGCCGACCACTGCCGTGCCAGGCTCGCCGACACCGCCCGGCGCCTCGCTGCTCTCGAGCAGGTGCACATCGATGCGGGGGACTTCGGGCAGACGCAGCATGCGATAGCTGTCGAAGTTGCGTTGCTGCACTTCTCCGCGCACGAGTGTGATGTCGCCCCAGAGCGCTGCGGTCAAGCCGAAGAGGATGCTGCCCTCGATCTGCTGATCGACGATGTTGGGATTCACCATCTGGCCGCAGTCGACCGCGCAAGTGATGCGGTGGATGGTGAGCGTGCCGTCCTTCATGGACACTTCGGCGACTTGCGCCATGTAGGTACCGTAGCCTTCCATCAGCGCGATGCCCTGATAGTGGCCCGCAGGCGCCTTGCCCCAGCCGGCGCGGCTCGCCGCTTCGTCGAGCACGCGCTTGAAGCGCGGTTGCTTATCGAGCATCGCAGCACGAAACGCGTAAGGATCCTTGCCCGCTGCGCTCGCGAGCTCGTCCATGAAACTCTCGGCGACGAAGCAGTTGAGTGCGTGGCTCACCGAGCGCCAGTAACCGACATCGATGCCGATTTCCTCGCGGTTGTAGTTCACCGCGATGTTGGGCACATCGTAGGGATAGTTAGACGCTGCTTCGATCGCGAACGGATCGATGGCGGTTTCCACCACCGGTGGAAACATGCGTGCCGTGATCGAGGGCCCCGTCAAATCAAGCTTCCATGCGACGAGCTTGCCTGAGGCATCGAGGCCGCCTGCGACCGTGTCGAAAGCCGGCGGGCGGTAGGTGTCGTGAGTCATATCCTGCTCGCGACTCCAGATCACCTTCACGGGCTTGCCGACCGCTTTGGAGGCAACCATGGCTGCACCAATGAAATCGACCTCGAGCCGCCGGCCGAAACCGCCACCGAGCAGGGTGGTGTGGATCTTGACCTGCTCCGGCTTGAGACCTACGACGGCGGCGGCCGTGGCTTGCGCGATCGTCTGGGTCTGCGTCGGTGCGTAGACGTCAGCCGAGTCGGCGCGCACATCGGCGGTGCAGCACTGCGGCTCAAGTGTGGCGTGCGCCAACATCGGCAGTTCGTACGTGGCACGAACGACTTTAGCCGCCCCCTTCAGCGCGGCGGCGGCGTTGCCATCGTTGCGGACGGAGCGGCCGTTGCGGGTCGCCGCTTTGCGCAGCCGTGCGCGGATAGCGTCGTTGTCGAGAGAAGCATTGGCGCCGGCGTCCCACTTGATCTTCACGGCGCCGAGCGCCTTGTAGGCCTGCCAGTAGTGATCGGCGATCACCACGACCCCGTTATCGGTACCGACGACGTCCTTCACGCCGGGCATGGTCTTGGCTTGCGCCGCATCGAAGCCCGCGAGTGTGCCGCCGAGGGTCGGGCACTGCGCAAAGGCGCCGTGCAGCATGCCCGGGAGCTTCACGTCGATGCCGTAGATGGCAGTACCGTCGAGTTTGCTCGCGGTGTCGAGGCGTTTGGCGGGCTTGCCGACCAGCGTGAATTCTTTGGCAGGCTTCAGCGTGACCTCGGTCGGCACCGGCAGCTTGGCTGCCGCTTCGGCAAGCTCGCCGAAGGTCAGGCGCTTGCGACCGTTGACCACCGCACCCGAGTCGACCTTGAGCGTGTCCGCTCCTACGCCCCACTGCGCGGCTGCCGCCTGCACGAGCATGCTGCGGGCCTGCGCGCCCGCCTTGCGCAGCTTCTCCCAGGCGTCACGCACGCTGGTGCTGCCGCCGGTGATCTGTGCGCCGAGCAGGTTGTTGGTGTAGACAGCGCCGACGGGTGCCGCCTCGACGCGGATCGCCTCGAGAGCCACTCCGAGTTCCTCGGCGAGCAATTGCGTGAGCGCGGTGTACACGCCCTGACCCATCTCGGATTTATCGACAAGCACCGTGATGGTGTTGTCACCGGCGATGCGCAGCCAGGCGACGGGCTGTCCGCCAGCACCGATCGCCGCAGGTTTGCTGCAGCCACTGAGTCCGATGCCGAGCACGAGGCCGCCGCCGGCCAGTACTCCGAGTTTCAGAAAGTCGCGACGCGTGTTGTGGGTGAGCGAATTGGCTTCAGCGTTCATCACGCGTTCTCCTTCTTGAGCAGTTCCGCGGCGCGATGCACGGCCTTGCGGATGCGGTTGTAGGTGCCGCAGCGACAGATATTGCCGGCCATCGCGGTATCGATATCGGCGTCGGTGGGCGAGGGGTTTTGTGCGAGCAGAGCGGCGGCTGACATCAGTTGCCCTGACTGGCAGTAGCCGCACTGTGGCACATCGAGTTCGAGCCAGGCTTTCTGCACTGCGTGCGAGCGATCGGCCGACAACCCTTCTATGGTCGTAATTCGTCGTGTGCCCACATCGGCGCGTGCAACCTGGCACGAGCGGGCGGGTTCGCCGTCGATATGCACCGTACAGGCGCCGCAGAGCGCCGCTCCGCAACCGAATTTCGTGCCGGTCAGTCCGAGATGGTCACGCAGGACCCAGAGCAGCGGCGTGTCGGGCGCGGCGTCCGTCTCGAGAGCCTTGCCATTGACGTTGATTGCAGCCATCGTCGATGCCTCCCCGGCAGGTACGGTTATGGCTGATTATTAGCACCTTTCCGCGCAAAGGTGCAGTGTCGGCCGCGTTGGCCAAGCCTAGGGTCTGCGCATCGGCCAAGGCAGCGATGCATCCTGCACGTGAAAGGTCTTGTTCAGGCAGGCCGCGTTCGCAACGCAGGACAGGGTGAGTTTTGCCAGATCGGCTCGGGTCATGGGCGTGATGATCGAGTCGTCCTCAGTCAGAGCCGCTTTCCCTGTTGCTGGCGACTCGGGCGGATAGATCCGAGCATTGCGAATGATGGTGTAGGGCACGCCGCTGCCGCGCAGTAAATCTTCGCCGATGCCCTGATCCTTCAAGCGATCGAAGATTCCCGGCACACGCTCCCAGCCGAGATTTTGGAATTTCTCGACGTTGCGCCCAGCCCCTACCGCACCGTGATGAATGAACTGTCGCACGCCGGCCCGTTGGGTGTTACGCAGCAGTGGCGGCATGATCTTTTCATAAAAATGGATATCGCCATCCTCGACCCGTACCGCGTTGATGACCACGTCGAACCGGTGCCCCGCCAGTGCGCGATCGATTTCCTCGGCGTTCAGCAGATCGCCCGTCAGCCACTGCAGCCGAGACCGATCGGGCCAGAGTGCCTCGACGCTGGTGCGGTCGGAATTCGCGCGTGCGAGTACGCTCACCTGGGCATTGGTGGCGGCGAGCTCCGACAGTATCGCGCGGCCGAGCTGCCCGGTACCGCCCAGTACGAGAACGCGCTCACTGCCGCCTGTGTCTGGCGTTGCGGGCGCAGCGGCGGTGATCGTCGCAAGTCCAAAGAAAAGCGTTAGACACAGCAGTCCCTTACGACAACATCTGAAAATGTCCGCCACGCGGATCTCCCCGATTAGCCCGAGTTGATCGCCATCATAATCCGCGATCATCGATCCTGCTGACGGGGGAGAAATCATGTTGTTACCCAACGACCCCATGGACCCTATTGCCGATGGATCCGGAGCGCTTACCGGTCCGCTGGCCGGGGCCATTGTTGTGACGCGAGATCTGGCCACGCTGCAGAGGGCCTATGCCGATGGGCTTGGGTTGACCGTACGCGGGCCGTTCGTTTCGGATGCGCGTGCAGTCGAGATGCAACGCGCGCTGTGGGGCTTACCCACGGATCTCGGCTACCAACTGTGCGTGATGGAGCGCGTTCGCGTGCCCGACGCCATCAAGGTGTTGGTGATCATTCCAAATCGCGATACGCCACGGATTCGCAATACTTATGCGCGTGAGGAGACCGGGCCCTACGCGCTCGGGTTTCCGATGAAGGCGATCGAGCAGGTTGACGAGCGAATGATCGAGCTCGGCTTTCGCCGCACTCTACCCGCGATTAATCGCTACGAGTTGCAGTTGCGAGACGGTCGCCCGTACCCGATCAACGAGGCGAGCTACGAAGTCGTTGATAACACCCGACTTGTTGCGCTGTCGCGCGGCGGCGGGTTACCGCAAAACGGAAGTGTCGATCCTGACTCGGGGGTGGGCGGCCCTGCCTACTCGAGTCTGATCGTCGAGAACGTTCCGGAAATGGAACACTTCTTTACACAAGTGCTCGACTACGAGCGTCGGACGAGTCGCGAGTGGAGCAATTTCTCGCCACGATTCCGCTACGTCACGTTGCATGCGCTAGGTGCGCGGACCGGAAACTTGGGGTTAGTCGAGTACGCGCCTGCGGATCGCCAGCCGGCCTCCGGCGTGCCGCCACGACCTCCCAATCGAGGTCTCGCCGGTTGGAGTTTCCCGGTGTGCTCGGTCGATGTTGTGATGAAGCGAGCGAGGCTGCACGGGGCGCAGGTTCATGCGGAGCCGCTGCGTCACGAGGACCCAAGATTCGGTCGAGTGCTCGCCGCCACCGTGATGGCGCCCAACGGCTTTCTGGTCGAGATCTTCGAGCGAGTCGACGCTTGATTCGCGACATCGCTCGCAAGGAGTTTCGCCAGACGTTGCGCGATGGTCGCATGCGACTCGTGGCCGGTCTGTTCGTATTGCTGGCGCTCGCCGCCTTGCTGCTTGCTGCGCAGCGATACAACACGCTGTCCGGGGAGCGAATTAGAGCGCAGCGC
>CAISHQ010000130.1 GCA_903885195.1 uncultured Pseudomonadota bacterium
CAGCGACACGCCCGCCTTTAATGCCGCTGCGAGGCCGACACCCGCACGTGCGGGTAATGAACCCGCATTTTGCGAGGCGGCTGCCTGCGGCTGCGAGATATCGAAGGTCAATGGGTTGATGCACAGGATGTCGTTGCCTTCGGTCGAACCGAAGCGCACTGCATGCCGCGCCTGTGTGCCACGGACAAACGTGCTCGGATCACCTGCGGCGTCGAACACATTCCAGCTGACAAGACAGCCCGTCGCGGTCGGTGTAGCACAGACTTGTACGCCGCCCCCCATCTGACGCAACGAACCTGCAGTGAACCCGATGCCCACTGCGTAGGCGGCGACCAGCTGTTGACGATACGCACTCGTGCCGAATTCATTGAACCAGCGCTCGATGTGCGAGGTGCCCTGGCTGTGCCCGACGAGGATGAACGGCCGACCTTGATTCCAGTGCTTCATGTAATGCAGGAACGCTGCGCGCACATCGCCCCAGGCGAACTCGTACGCCGCCAACGGCTTGCGCTCGGGCGGTGCGTAGACGGCCGCCGCAGTCGCCTGACGATAGCGGGGTGCAAACACGCGGCAGCAGGCGTTGAAGATCGCCGCCTGACGCGCGATGACCGACTCGTCTGTCCATGCGTTGGTCGCCTCCTTCTCGAGAGGCTGGTTCCAGAAATCGATGTCGCGGTACGTGGTCGGGTGGATGTAGAACACGTCGACAGTGGCGCTCGCCTGCCGGTCCCCGAAGGGATCGCGCTCGGCGACTACGTCGGCCGCATCGAGGCGCCACGGCAGCGCAGCCCAGGCGTTTTCCCGAGCGTAGTCCGGTGCAGGCGGGTGCGGCAGCTCGCCGAACGCCTTAGCCGGAATCCGAATTTCGAGCCCTTGCTGGGCCAGAGCGACCGATGCCGCGAACCCGCCAAACACCGCGAACCAACACGCACGAAGTTTCCGCACACCGCACCTCGACACTGCAGGAGAGGGACTGATCGTACCGGGGTTCGGGCTCGTGTAAAGTCGGCCTTCAGGGAGGGGGTCATGGCAACAGCACTACGCCGCACGCTGCTCGGTTGGCTGCTCGTCGTTTTTTGCGTGGGGAGCGTGCCGCTCTCACACGGCACAGACACCACGTCTTCCCAGCCTCGACGCTACAGCACCGTACAAGGTGCCGAAGGCGTGCCGCTCAATGTCATCGAACAGGGAGCCGCAGAGCAACCCGTCATCGTTCTGGTGCATGGCTTCGGACAAAGCCATGCAAGCTTCGAAGCGCAGTTCACAGCACCGGAGTTGAACCGCGACTTTCGTTTGGTGAGCTACGACCTTCGCGGCCACGGGCTTTCGGGCAAGCCCTGGTCGCGTGAAGCCTATGCCACCAGTGCACACTGGGCTGACGATCTGGCGCGTGTCATCGACGCCACCGGCGCACGCAAAGTCGTCTTGGTCGGCTGGTCGTACGGCACGCTGGTCGTCGGTGACTACCTTCGCAAGTACGGCAGCGAGCGGTTGGGCGGAGTCGTGCTGACCGGCGCTTATGGCGGTTTCACCGACCCACCCTCCGGCCGCGCGCCACCACCTGCCGCGGTGGTCGCCGAAATGAATCGGATGCGCGATGAGCAGATGTCCGGCGATCCGCAACTGCGTGCGGCCGCCGTGCGGCGCGGAGTGCTGCGGCTCACCGCCAAGTCGATGCCGGAAGCCTGGCTCGCTCAAGCAACCTCGATGGGGATGCTGACGGCTACTGAGGCTCGTCGCTACATGTTCGATCGACCCATCGACAACAGGGACGTACTCGGCAAACTCAATGTGCCACTGCTCGTGGTCATCGGCGGAAAAGACGGCAGCACGCCCGAGCTGCAGGGTCGCGAGCTCGCGACGCGCGTACGCGGTGCCGAGGTCGCCTTCTACCCCGAAGCCGGACACTCGCCCTTTGCTGAGGAGCCAGAGCGCTTCAATCAGGAACTGGCGGCCTTCGCGCGTTCGGCACACGCACCGCGGTGAGACTTGCCAGGGTGACAGTCGTGGTGCTCGCTGTGTTGTGCGGCGTGGCGCTGGCTGCGGCATGGGCTGCGCGACAGGGTCTGCTGACTGCCGACGATGCCGCACTGCGTGCGCGTTACGCGCTGCCACAGTCGCGCTTCGTCACGCTCGACGGGCAGCACATCCATTACGTCGACGAGGGTCGCGGGCCCGTCGTCCTGTTACTGCATGGCTCTTACGGCAGCCTGCGCATGTGGGAAGACTGGGCGCGTATCCTCCGCGCAGATTACCGGGTCGTTCGTTTTGACCGACCGCCGATGGGGCTGTCATCTCCTGCCGCGCAAAGCCCGACGAGCCCCGGCACGGCCGATATGCAGCTCATCGACGCACTCACTGCAAAGCTCGGTATCGAGCGATTTTTTCTGGTCGGAACCTCGAGTGCCGGCTTGCCCGCCGCGGCCTACGCCGCCTCTCATCCAGAGCGCGTCGCCGGTGTGGTGCTGGCCAATATTGCAGTCGATGCGATCAAACCCGCCGCAACACACCTGCCGCTCGAACTGCGGATCGGGCTGCAAATCAGCCGATGGCTCGGCGGATGGCGACCCGAGTTCGTCTGGCGCCTCGTGCTGCAGCGTAACCTCTACGATCAAACACAAGTCACGCCGCAGTTGGTGCGCGAGTGGACGGATCTCAACAACCGCGCGGTACGTTTGCCGAAGCCGGGCTATTCACCCTCGGGTGCGATGTTTGCAAGAACCCGCGAAGATCTGCCCAAGTTACGCGCCCCCACGCTGCTGCTGTGGTCTGCGGACGACCATGAATTTCCGGTCGACACGACAGCTCGGCGCGGTCTTACTGCCGTGGGCGCCGCAGACAAATCACTGGTCGTCGTCGAGCGCTGCGGACACATGATGCCGATCGACTGCGGCTCGCGCAGCGCGCGCGCTGCGAAGGCGACCCTCGATCGGTGGAGCCTTGCAACCCCTTTTCAATGAATCGTCAACCAGAGGACTGACCCATGCTCAAGACCCGTCATGCGCTACTGCTGATTTGCGCACTCGTCACTTCGCCCTCCATCGCCAAGCCGATCACGGCCTGCGAAGGTAACGAGCGTAATCTCAAGACCTACCTCACCATCCACGAAGTCCTGTTCATGAAGCGCGACACCACGCGCGTCGCCGAGTTCTATGCGCCGAGTGTCATCTCGAACAACACGGATACGGGGGGTGACGGCGCGCGCAACGTGAACACCGCGCAGTTGGCTGCGATGTGGGACGCTTCACGACGCAATCATCCCGATCGGACGCTGACCGACGAACTGATCCTGTGTGCCGGAGACTTCGTGGTGGTCCGCACGCGCATCCGCAACCGCGACACCGTGGGAGTCGCCGGATTGCCCGCGACCAACCGGGACTACAAC
>CAISHQ010000131.1 GCA_903885195.1 uncultured Pseudomonadota bacterium
GGTGATCACCATGCCGCGCCACGTGAGTTACGTGCAGGCCCCGGCGATCTACACCATTCCGTTGCAGCTGCTCTCGTACCATGTCGCCATCCTGCGCGGCACGGACGTCGACCAGCCACGCAACCTCGCCAAGTCGGTGACGGTGGAGTAGTCCGCGCCGCGAGTGATGGTTATTGACGCCGCGGTCGACCCCCTTCGCGCGAGCCACCGCGCTCACCCATGCCGCCACGGCGCTCTCCAGCGCCACCACCCATCTCACCCATTCGGCCGCGGCGCTCATCCATGCGCTCGCGTCGCTCGGCACGGCGTGCTTCGAGCGTATTGCGCTGCTCGGGTGTCAATACGGCCTGAGTTTGCGAGCGGAATTGCTCTTGCTGGTCACGTAATTGCGCGCGCGCTGCATCAAGATTGCGTCGTGCCTCGGCGGTGACCGTGGCGTAGTTCGGATCACTCGGCTTGGCGTCGGCCAGCGTTTGCTGTGCGCTGCGCACCTGTTCGCGCAGTGGCTCTGTGGCTGAGCGGTGACTCTCCGACAAGTCGCGCAACTGGGTACGCTGCGCATCGGTGAGACCGAGCTGTTCAAAGGCGCGCTGCATGCGCTGTTCGGGTGCCGGACCATCGTCTGCCTTGGTAAGGGTGGCAGTCAGCAAGGTCGCTGCCACGGCAGCGGCGATCAACGAGTTCTTGATGTTCATGGGGTCTCCTGAAACGTCAGCCAAAGAAAGATCGTACGTCCATCAGACTGCCGGCAAGCATGCCGATTCCGCTCCAGGGCGCAAAAGATCAGGAAAGTTTCGGCAAGATTTGTCAAGGCAGACGCCATCGCCGTTCACCGCTATCCTTCCTCTGTCTGGACAGACCTTTTGGAGACACGCCATGAACGCCATTCGATCGCTTCCTCGCCTGAGCGCTGTGCTGCTTGCTTTCGCGGCTTGCGTCGCGCCACTTGCGCAGGCCTTCGAGCTTGCACCCCTACCGTACCCCCACAACGCTCTGGTGCCGGTGATCGACGAGCAGACCATGCAGATCCATCACGGTCGTCACCACAAGGCCTACGTGGACAATCTCAACGCGGCGATCGCCAAGGACGCGGCGCTGCAGGGCAAGACGCTCGAAGCCCTGTTTCCCGGCATCTCGCAATTGCCGGCGGCCGTGCGCAACAACGGCGGCGGTCACTGGAATCACACCTTCTTCTGGCAGTCGATGACACGCCCGGGTCAGGGCGGCGCGCCCTCGGCCGCATTGCAGGCCGCTATCACCCGTGATTTCGGCTCCCTCGATGCCTTCAAAACGGCCTTCAAGGCGGCCGGCGTTGGCCGATTCGGCTCGGGTTGGGCGTGGCTGATCGTGGGCAGCGACGGCAAGTTGAAGATCACCTCGACGCCCAACCAGGATAATCCGCTGATGGATGTTGCGCCGGACCGCGGCACACCGCTGCTGGGTAACGACGTCTGGGAGCACGCGTACTATCTGCAATATCAGAACCGTCGCGGTGACTATCTCGACGCGTGGTGGCAGATCGTCGATTGGAACGTCATCTCCGCACGATACGCGGCTGCGACCAGCACCGCCCGCTGATCCGTGACGGAGGCCGCGGGCCCTGCCGACGAGCCGCGCCTCTCCAAGCGGATGGGCGAGCTCGGACTGTGTTCGCGCCGTGAGGCCGAGGAGTGGATCGTCAACGGTTGGGTGCGTGTCGACGGTCGAGTGGTCGATACGCTCGGGGTCCGGGTTCCGAGGACGGCCCGCATCGAGGTTGATCCGGCTGCTCGGGCGCAGCAGAGCGAGCAAGTCACGATCATCCTGCATAAGCCCTTGGGCTACGTGTCAGGCCAGGCGGAAGACGGGTACGAACCCGCTGTCGTGCTTGTCCGCCCGGAAAACCATTGGAGCGGTGACCCGTCCGGGATCGCGTTCAAGCCGGCGCACGCTCAAGGGCTTGCGCCGGCCGGCCGCCTCGATATCGACTCGACTGGTCTGCTCGTCCTCACGCAGGACGGACGCATCGCCAAACAGTTGATCGGCGCGGATTCAAATGTCGAAAAAGAATATCTGGTGCGTGTCGAAGGACACTTGTCGGACCGCGGCCTGCAGTTGCTGCATCATGGCCTGAAGCTCGACGGCGTAACCTTGCGACCTGCGCAGGTGGGTTGGCAGAACAGCGATCAGCTACGCTTCGTGCTGCGTGAGGGACGCAAGCGCCAGATTCGGCGCATGTGCGAGCTCGTCGGCTTGCGTGTGACCGGCCTCAAGCGCGTGCGTAGCGGTCGTGTACTGCTCGGCGCCTTGCCCGCCGGGCAATGGCGCTATCTGGCGCCTGGCGAGCAGTTCTGAACGCGGTCAGGCACGTACGAGTTCGTACGCACAAAGATTGACTGCCGTGGCGAGATTCAGCGACTCGATCGCACCGCTACCCGGGATGGTGAAAGCGGTGAACTGCGACGCCGAGGCCACGTCCGCCGGCAGGCCCCGAGCTTCGTTGCCAAAAAGGTAGCACGGATAATCGCGGAACTTCGGCGATTGGATACTTGTGCCTTGCGTATCGAGCCGTGCGATGCGCGCGAACCGCTTGCCGAGACTGTCTAGTGGCACATCGATCTCCACGGGCACGTGGAAGTGTGCTCCCATGGCCGCGCGCAGTACCTTTGCGTTGTACGGATCCACGCTCTGCGGCGTAAGCAACACACGAAAATTGCCGAACCAGGCGAGCGTACGCAGAATCGTGCCCAGATTGCCGGGGTCCTGGATTTCGTGCAGGCAGATGACGCGTTCCTCAGCCCGCGGCGCAGCGGGCGGCAGTATCGGCACGACGGCTACGATGCCTTGCGCTGAACGGGTTTCGCTGAGCTGCGCCATATGGCGCGCGTTGATGACGTGTGTGCTCAGCGCACTCGGCCAGACACCGCGCTCGTGGGTAATGTAAATTTCGGCCGCCCGCAGACGCGGGTCATGCTCTGCGGCGCGTTGCAATTCGAGCACCAGATGCTCGCCCTCGAGCAGATAGCGATGCTGCGCCTCACGGCCCTTCTTGTGGTGCAGTTCCTTGAGAGCGTCGAGATTCACAGGCTTGCCGCCACAGCTTCCGCGACCTTGATGCCATCCACCGCTGCCGAGAGTATGCCGCCAGCGTACCCAGCGCCTTCGCCGCAGGGGTAAAGGCCGCGCACATTGCGACTCTGCAGATGCTGCGGATCGCGCGTGATTCGCAACGGCGCAGATGTGCGGCTCTCGATGCCCGTCAGTACGGCATCGGGCCCGTCGAAGCCGCGGATCTCGCGACCAAACGCAGGGAGCGCCTCGCGGATTGCCGTGATCGCATATTCCGGCAAGGCCTCCGCCAGATCGCACAGCTGCACGCCGGGCTTGTACGATGGTTCCACATCGCCGAGTGCCTTCGAAGCTTGACCACGGAGAAAATCACCGACGAGCTGAGCGGGCGCACAGTAGTTGCGGCCACCCAGATCGTAGGCTTTCGACTCCAGGCGTTCCTGCAAGGCGATCCCTGCAAGCACACCGCCCGGATAATCCTGTAGCGGATCAATGCCGACTACGATGCCTGCATTGGCGTTGCGCTCATTGCGCGAGTACTGACTCATGCCGTTGGTCACGACACGCTCGGGTTCAGAGGTTGCGGCGACGACCGTGCCGCCGGGGCACATGCAGAAGCTGTACACCGAGCGACCGTTGCTCGCGTGATGCACGAGCTTGTAGTCCGCCGCGCCGAGCGCCGGGTGTCGCGCGAATCGACCCAGGCGTACTTTGTCGATCATCGACTGCGGATGCTCGATGCGAAAGCCGATGGCGAAGGGCTTTGCTTCCATGAAAACCCCGCGTCGCTCCAGCATACGGAAGGTGTCTCGCGAACTATGACCGAGTGCGAGCACGACATGTCGGCTGTGCAGGGCCTCGCCGCTTTCGAGCATCACGCCCTCGACTTGACCGTTCTCGATGAGAAGGTCGGTGACCTTGCTCTCGAAGCGCACCTCACCGCCCAGGCTGATGATCTCGCGGCGCATTGACGAAACGACGCCGGTGAGCCGGAAGGTGCCAATATGCGGCTTGCTGACGTACAGAATCTCCGCGGGGGCACCCGCCCGTACGAACTCCTGCATCACCTTGCGTCCAAGGTAGCGCGGATCCTTGATCTGGCTATAGAGCTTGCCGTCGGAGAAGAGCCCCGCGCCGCCTTCACCGAACTGCACGTTTGAGATTGGATCGAGCGTGTTGCGTCGCCACAGACCCCAGGTGTCCTGTGTTCGTTGCCGTACCTCACGCCCTCGCTCGAGCACGATGGGTCGATAGCCTTGTTGCGCCAGTATCAGCGCCGCGAAGAGGCCGCCCGGCCCAAAGCCTATGACGATGGGTCGCTCCCGCAACTCGTCGCGCGCACGGGCTGGCGGCTGGTAGCGGGTGTCGGGCGCGGCCATCACGTGCCGATCGTCAGCGAGTCGCCGCAGTACCTGTGCCTCGTCGCTGACTTCGGCGTCGATGATGTAGACGAAAGTGATGAGGCTGCTCTTTCGCCGGGCGTCATAGCTGCGTTTGTAGACGCTGAAATCGAGCAGCGCGGTATCGTCGATGTCGAGCCGCTGTACGATCGCCGCACGCAGCACCTCGCGGCCGACTTCGCGGGCGTCGGGATCCATGGGCAGCGGCAATTCGGTGATGCGGATCAACGGGATTTCCTGAAAAACGCTAGTCTATAGGGATCATGGCCCGAACCAAGAGCAGCAGCCAGTGGCTGCGCCGTCACGTCACCGATCCGTTCGTCAAGCAGGCGCAAAAGGACGGCTATCGCTCTCGATCCGCCTACAAGCTCACCGAGCTCGATCAGAGGGACAAGCTGTTCCGTCCGGGCATGCAGGTGATGGATTTGGGTTCGGCACCGGGCGGCTGGTCGCAGGTGGCCGGACGCCTGGTGGGCGCGAAAGGCCGTGTTTTGGCCACCGACATCCTGCCGATGGACCCGTTGCCCAACGTGGATTTCATTCAGGGTGACTTCACTGATGAGGCCATCGTGCAACAGATCCACGATTGGCTGCAGGGCACCAAGTTCGATCTCATCGTGTCCGATATCGCGCCGAATATCACCGGCATCGATTCGGCCGATCAGGCCTCATCGATGTACTTTCTCGAGCTCGCGCTCGATACCGTGCGCAAGACCCTCAAACCCGGCGCAGCATTCGTCGCCAAGATGTTCCAGGGAGAGGGGTCGGATGCATATCTGAAAGAGCTTCGTCGCTCGTTCGACAAGGTGTCGATCCGCAAGCCGGCGGCCTCACGCCCGGAATCGCGCGAGGTGTACATCGTCGCCAAGGGTTTTAAGGGCGAGTGATGCCCCGTTCGTACCACGGGCGGCTTCGGTTGACCACGTGAACTACCGCAAGCATCACCGGTACCTCGATCAGCACGCCCACGACCGTGGCGAGCGCCGCACCGGATTCGAAGCCGAAAAGCCCGATGGCTGCCGCCACGGCCAGTTCAAAGAAATTGGATGCACCAATCAGCGCTGAGGGGCAGGCGACGGAGTGCCGCTCGCCGAGCATCCGGTTCAGTCCGTAAGCCAGCGACGCATTGAAGATGACCTGGATGAGAATCGGCACTGCGAGCAGGGCGATCACGAGCGGCTGCGCCAAAATGGCTTTGCCTTGGAAAGCGAACAGCAGTACGAGCGTCAGCAGTAGCGCCGTCATCGAGGCGGGTCCCAAACGTTCGAGGACCATCGCCAGATGCGCTTCACCGCGTTTCAGGGCGGCGCGTCGAATCGCTTGCGCGATCAGCACTGGAACCACGATATACATCACCACCGAGATCAACAGTGTGTCCCAGGGCACGATGATCGCGGAGATGCCAAGCAGCAATCCCACCAACGGCGCGAAGGCGAACACCATGATCGTGTCGTTGAGCGCAACCTGCGACAGGGTGAACAACGGATCACCGTGGGTCAGCCGACTCCAGACGAAGACCATGGCTGTGCAGGGCGCTGCCGCGAGCAGAATGAGCCCGGCCACGTAACTGTCGAGCTGCTCGGCTGGCAAATACGGCGCAAAGAGTTGTTTCACGAAGAGCCAGGCGAGCACCGCCATCGAAAACGGTTTGACCAGCCAGTTCACAAACAGCGTGACACCGATGCCGCGGCCGTACATACGCAACTGGCCGAGTGCGCCAAAGTCGACGCGGATCAGCATCGGAATGATCATCACCCAGATGAGCAGACCCACGGGCAGATTGACGCGGGCGATCTCGATGCCGCCGATGACTTGCATCACTTGTGGAAAAGCCTCGCCGAGCGCGATGCCGACCACGATGCACAGCCCGACCCATAGGGTCAGGTAGCGCTCGAAAACACTCATGGCGCGGTGCGCGGCTGGGCCAAAGCTCGGGCGGAGTGCTCGAGCGCCATTTTTTCCAGCGATGCCGCCGGCAGGCTCGTGAACGCCTCGAGGCGCCGCTTGATCTGATGAAGCGTTGTGCGGAACGCGACCATCTTGATCTCATCTGGCCACTCGCCTGCGCTCGGATCGTCATAGCCCCAGTGAGCGGTCGCAGGCCCACCGGGAAACACGGGGCAGACCTCGTTAGCGTTGCCGCAGACGGTAATCACGAGATCAATGGGCGGTGCCGCGGGACCGAGAAACTCATCCCAGCTCTTGCTGCGTAAACCTACCGTCGGGATTCCCGCTTCCGCGAGGGTGTGAAGCGCCAGCGGGTTGGGCTGTCCGCTTTCACGAGGCGTGCTGCCCGCCGAATAGCCGACGAACTTCCCTGCCCCCAAATGATTGAGTAGGGCTTCGGCCAGGATGCTGCGCGCCGAGTTGTGCGTGCAGAGAAACAAAACGGAAATGGGGTGGCTCATGCGGACCTCACTCTGGAATTCTCAAAGCCGAAGATGACGAATTTGTGACATTCACGGTCATCAGTGCGACTTCAATAGTTGCTCCTCGATCGCATAGAACGCCGAGTGCGCGCCCTTTTTCCCAAGATCCCCACCGACGATGAAATAGACGACGCCGTGGCCTGACTGCCGATCGATCCACAGTCCGGAGACAAGCCCGTACGCTTCACCGGCGTGGCCGATTCGGGGCATCGCGTCACCGAACGGATCATCGCCACAGTTGGAATCGCGTGTGGCCAGCGTTTGAACGGCGAGCCCGTAGCGACAAAAAAACGCGCGACCAGGGTCGCCGGATTCCGCTTCGAAGGTCTCGCCGTTTCGACCGTCGTAGGTCCACACCGGGGTGATTAGCGTATGGATCGACTCCTTGCGCAGGAACCGCTCAGCGCCCTGTGCTTGGCCGCCATGGGCTCCGGCGTCTAGAGCGCCGTCATTGAGCAGTATGCGACCGATACGCGCGAGATCACGCGCGGAAATTCGCAGACCCCCCTGTGGCGAAAACATCGCTCCGTTGCGCCCCGCTTGCCAGCGCGTGAGGTCGCATTGTCCATCGGCGGCAGGCACGACCGGACAGGCGGGTGCGCTGCCCCGAAGATCGTCCGCTTGTACTGCGCCTTTTGCGTCGTACAGCACGACTGCGCGCTCAATCGAGGCGGGAGAGCAGGATGCCCAGTTGAAGCAAGCCTGTAGTCCGAGAGGCTTCAGTACGAGCCGTTGCGTGAGTCCATCGAAACGCTCGCCCGTTGCCCGCTCCATCACCGAAGCGATGAGCGGGAAGTTGAGGTTCGTGTACCGAAAGAACGTGCCGGGGGCGTGCTCGGCATCCCATGCCCCGGGATCGACCAGTTTGTCTTGTAGTGAGGCGTCGTAGGGGATCACGTAGCCCGCGGCGTCGGTGATGCTCGAGCGATGCGACAGCAACAGGCGCAGCGTGATCGGCACTTGCGGATGTCGCGGATGACGCAGCGACCAGCCGAGCCACGTCGATACGTCGCGATCGAGATCGAGTACGCCTGATTCCACGAGACGCATCACCCCGAGTCCCACGACCAGCTTGGAGATCGAGGCGATGCGTACTGGATCATCCGCGCTCAGCGCCCGGCCGTTAGCTCGATCTGCGAGCCCCTCGGCGCGCACATCCAAAACGCCCGCTCGATCGAACGTCACCTTGACCGAGGCCGGTGGGTGCGGCGCTGCCGCGATGCTCGAGGCAGTAAGCAGGGCTCCCAGCGCCAACACTGAGACCCTCATCAACCGTGTCATGTGGTCAGTCGCTCCGTGAGCCCCGATGCACGTTGCACGCGGCGCAAGCAGGCGTAGCGGATGAGTGTCGGATCTGCCCACACCGTGACGGAATTTCGGGCACGGCTGACGGCCGTGTAGAGTAACTCACGCGTCAGTATGGGCGATTCGCGTGGCGGCAAGACGACGAGCACGTGATCGAATTCCGAGCCTTGGCTGCGGTGTACGGTCATGGCGTAGAGCGGGGCGTGTTCGGGCAGCCGTGCGGCGAGCACCCGTCTCAGCTCGCCGGTGCCGGTACGGAAACAGGCATGCAGGCGCGCCTCGTCATCGGTACGGTGCAGCACGGCACTGTCGCCGTTGAACACCTGCAGCGCGTAATCGTTGCGCAGCACGACGAGTGGCGCGCCGTGGTACAGCGCGCCGCGTGCGTCGTCGATCAACTCCTCGCTGGAGAGCAGGTCGCGGATCGTGTCGTTGATGCGCAGGGTGCCCACAGGACCACTCCGCGTCGCACAGAGGATTCGCGCCGTCTCAAACGTCGCGAGCCGCGCCACCGGATCGTCGCTATGCAAGGCGTTGCGGTAAGTGGCCATGACCGACGTCTGCGAAAGCGCCTTGCCGAGCGTATCGGCAGCGGGCAAGGACTTGAGGGTGACATCTGGATACTCGATGCCGTCCAGGATCTCGAGCGTACGGTCCGCATCACCGCTACGGATCGCTGCACACAATGCCCCGATGCCGCTGTCGGCTGCAAAGCGCCAAGGTTTGCGCAGCGTGACGAGGGCAGATCCGAGTCCTGTACTGGCGGCCGTGATGTCGGCAAGCACGGAGCCCACCTCTACCGACGCCAACTGATCGGGATCGCCGATCAGGATGATGCGCGCTTGCGGTCGCAACGCCGCAAATAGTTTGGCCATCAGTGGCAGATCGACCATCGAGCTTTCGTCGACGATCACTACATCGCTCGCCAACGGCCGGTCCGCATCATGACGGAAAAACGCCGAGTCGCCGCGGGCGCCGAGCAAACGATGCAGGGTCGAGGCGGTACGCGGCAGCCGCTCACGCAACGCCTCGTCGATGGGCAAGCTCGCCAGTTGTGCGGCGATGCTTTGCTGCATGCGATGTGCGGCTTTGCCCGTGGGCGCAGCGAGCGAGATCCGTAACTCCGGACTCTCCGTCAGCAAGGCGACGAGGATGCGCACCACGGTGGTCGTTTTGCCCGTTCCCGGGCCACCCGCGATCACCATGAAGCGGCGAGAGCGTACGGCATCGATCGCGATGTCGGTCTGTGTCGCAGAGTCCGCGCTCGTCACCGGGCCCACCGCAGCGGCGTCCGATCCCAACCGCTCGACAATGCGGGCGGCCAGATCCCGCTCGTATTCGTAATAGCGATGCAGATACAGACGACCTGTCACATCGAGCACGAGTGGCTTGAATTCGCCTGGTTGCTGCGCGACGAGACCGCTCGCCAGCAGATCGTCCCGCCAACTCGTCAAGGAGGGCCAGGGCTGCAGTGCGGCAGCCGCCTCGAAGTGGTCCGAGGGGCGCTGGCTTAGATCGAGACACAGATGGCCTCGCCGCAGCACGCTGCTCAGCAAGGCCGCTGCATGACCGATCCAACGTGATGACGACGCCTGCGCGGCCAGATGGCGTGCGAGGGAGCGATCGAGTGTCGTGAAGCGCTCGTCGGCGAGAAAAGCCTGCAGGTCGCTCATGACGCGGGCTCCACTGGTGCTAACACGGTGGCCGCCAGATCACGGACGAACTCTGCAGCCGGGCGCGAGAAGTGCACACCCCGCTCCGGATGCGCTGCATCGATCCCGCGCACGAAGATGTAGAAAATACCGCCGAAGTGTTGTTCGTAGCGGTACTCGGGCAGTCGCGCGGCGAGATGGCGATCGAGCGCCAGCGTGTAGAGGAGCGACTGCAGCACGTAGGCTTCACGCAGCATCACGGTCTGCAGCTGCGAGGGTGCGTAGTGCGCCGTATCGTTGCCCAGCCAGTTGGACTTCCAGTCGGCAAGGTAATAGCGGCCCTCGTGATGGAAGATCAAATCGATCACACCGTTGAGGAAGCCTTCGCTCGGTTGGAAGTTGAGCCGCTGGATCAGTCTCCCAAGGCCCGCGTCTCCGGCACGCGTGGCGACGCCCAGCAACTCCTGCCTCGTGAAGGCACGGGTCGGATAGAAAAATGCCGCTTCGTTGAGTCTCGCCTGCATGGGCATGTCCACGAACCGCAGCGTTCGATCGCCGGCCTGCAGCGGATGCTCCAGCAGGGCTCGCAGGTGTCGGCATACCGCATCGTGCTGTACGGCGCTGAGCGCGAGCGGCGCAAAGGCCTGCGCGACCAGAGCCTCCAGTGCCGTCGGTGCCACGAAGTCGAGTTTCTCGAGTACCGAGTGCAGGGCGATGCCGGTGGCTGCGCCGGCGGGCAGACGAAATATCGACTCTTCAGGCGCGTCGGCCGGTCTGCTCTGCAGGTGAGCCAGTTCGCCTTGGTCATCGTAGTCTTCGGCGACTTCCTGGCTGACGTTGGAGATCAGACTCGTGAAACTGCCGACCAGTCTGTCGGCGCGCAGCGAGCGGGTGAATGACCGAGCCGCGCATTCAGTGGCGTCGTCGACGTGCGGTGGGTCGATGGCTGGCCGTGTCGCGTCGTCCTCCGTGCTGCGCAGCCCGATACTGGCGCAGACGAGTCCATCGAACGTTCCGCCAAGCACCCGACCGAGCGCCGAGATCTGAGGATCGGCAGCGTTGGCACCGTAGATATAGCAGCGATGGATCGCGCGCGTGACGCCGACATACAGCAGGCGGATGTCCTCGGCGAGTGCTTCGTCGCGCGCCCACTGGCGGTGCTGCGATGACGGTGCATCCGACAGGTCGAGGGTTATATGCGCGGTGTTTGGATCATGGAACAGAACGTCCCGTGCGGTGGCGTCATGCCAGTGCGAGGGACAAAACACGATGGGATATTCGAGGCCCTTGGCGTTGTGCAAGGTCACGATCTTGACTGCTTCGTCGTCACGCTCGAGTCGTTGCACGTGCTCGTCGACGCCGCGGGCCGGCGACTCGCATTGCTCGCGCAACCATTCCTCGACGCCCACTGGAGCGAGGCGCAGCGTTCGCTCGGCCTCGTGTACCAGCTCGGCAAGATGCAGCAGGTTCGTCAGGCTGCGCTCGCCCTCCGGACGCTGCACGAGTCTCGAGCGCAGCATGCCGGCGGTCGTCAGCCAACGGAATGCGCCGGCGAAACCCTGCGTATGCCATCGCAAACGACACTCGAGCAGACGCTCGACGAGCGCCTCCCAGCCAGCCTCGTCGGTGTCGAGTTCCACTAACCTTGACGCGTCACAGTCGAAAAACGGCGTGCTGAGCGCCGTGCGTACCGCCTGAGTCCTCGTGGGTTCGAGTACTGCCGACAGCAGATGCTGCAGCGCGGTGGCCTCCGCCGTAGCGAACACACTCTCGTCCGTGCGACGCACGCTGCGCAGGCCTGCCGCGCGGAGCCGTTGCTGTAGCGCCGTGGCCTCGCCGTGCGTACGAACGAGCACGGCAATATCGTCGGCTCGCAGGCTGCGTTCGCCGAGTCGATGCGTCCCTGCGAGCAGGCGAGCGATCTCCGTGGCGATGTGCTGGTGGATCAGCGGCTGGCAGTACTTCTTCTCGAACTTGCCATCGCCGACGGGTAGTTGCATCAGCAGGAGCGGTGGCCGCACATCCTGCGGGGTACAGGTCAGCGGCGTCTCAGCCGCCTTGGCGCCATCGGCACTCGAGTCCATAAACTCGATGCCCGCTTGGAGAAAGACGCCGGGCGTCTTTGCAAACAAGGCGTTGACGGCTTCGACCATCGGCTTGCTCGAGCGGAAGTTCGTGAGCAAAGTGTAGATCTGCGGCGGCGCTGCACGCAGCACTGCGGATTTCGCTTCCAGATAAGTGAATAGGTCGGCGCCGCGAAAACCGTAGATCGACTGCTTCGGATCGCCGATATACATCAGCCAATGGGTTGCGACCGCGAAGACTCGTTGGAAAATCCGGTACTGCAGGGGATCGGTGTCTTGGAACTCATCGATCAGCGCGGCGGCATAATTGCGTCGCAGCACGGCTTGCAGCGCTTCGGCACGCGGACCTGCAAGCGCCGAGTCCATGCGTTCGAGTAGATCGTCGAAGGTCATGATGCGCCGGGACGCCTTGAGGTTCGGCCACTCTATGCGAGCGTAGTCGAGCCAGGTCTGCCGCAGACTGGCGATCACGGACCGCCGAGCCGACGACACCGACTCGCAGCGGTCGAAGAACTCATGTTGTGGCGTGAGTTTTTTAGCTTTAGTCAGCGCAGCGAGTCGAGAGGAGGCGAAGTCCGTCATGGCTTCGAGCACGGAGGAATGTACGGATCCCGTGCTCGTCGCGCGTTCGAGGGCAGCTGCGTGGGTATCGACGAGTTCAATCGGCAAGGCGCTCGACTTGTCACGTTTGAGGGCAGGGGAGCTTCGCAGTAGCGGATGTAAGGTAGCGCCGTCCTGTCGCCATGCATCGAGAGCGCTGGCGTAGGCTGTCGAAAGTCGCCGCGTCGCGACATCGAGAGGCTCCGTCGCCTCGGGCAGGATACGCAACTGCGGATGCCTCGCGAGACGCGAGAGTAGACGAGCGAGGTCCGCAGGCTGCAGCGGTTCACCATCGATCGCTGCAGCAACAAGCGGCATGGCCGCGTCGATGTGCCGGCGCCAGAAGTCGGTGGCGACATCTAGCAGCGCGTCGTAAGGATCGCGCACGACATCGGCGTCAAACGGTGCGTCACCCTCGAAGGCGTTGTCACGCAGGGCGCGCTGACAGAATCCGTGTATGGTGGAAATTGCCACTTCGTCGAACGCCGCCAGTGCGAGTCGCAGCCGACGCACAGCCTCCTCGAGGTCGACACCACTCGAACGTATCGCCTGCGTGGCAGGGTCCTTGGCTAAGCCGCGCTGCAACTCGTCGAGTACCTCGCGCAGACGCCGACGAATACGCGAGCGAAGCTCCGCGGTCGCCGCGTCCGTGAAGGTGACGACGACGATACGGCCGATCGGCAGCCCCTCGACCGCCACGAGTCGCGTGACGATGCCGGCGATCGCATAGGTCTTCCCTGTGCCGGCGCTGGCCTCGAGTAGCGTCACGCCACGCGTCAGTGGTGTACGGGCGAGATCGAACTGCGGGAACGCGCTCACGGGCTTGCGTCCTCGAGTCGATCGAGCAGAGGTGTGATGACGGCTGCGGCGAGCGACAGGAACTCTTCGTCGAACGCGGGATATTCACCGTGCGCGAGTTGGTAGTAAGGATCCTCGGACGGCGACGGGAGTGCCTCGCGCGAGTTGAATGAATTTTTGACCCACGCGCTGCGCGCCTTGGCGATGGCCATGCCCAGTTCCGCAGGAGAGTCCGTCAAGGACTTCGCCGCGGCCCACGAGACGTCGGGGATGAAGGGCAGCGGACCTGTCAGACCCCTTCTATACAAACCCAGCAACCCCGCCAACACCGGCCGTGTCTCGGCGGAGGTGGCGAAGGGTCGAAGCTGGCGCGGTTTCTCTGAGGACGAGAACATCAGTGTACGGTGCCCGGGGTGTGCGGCGTTCAACAGCACGTGCAGCGCCCACGCCTGCAGCAGGTCCTTCGGTCGCAGCGACGCGCAGCGGTAACGCAACAGGCGATCGCCGTAGACATCGTTGATGGACCCACGAACGATGCAGCCCTCCGCGCTGAGATCGATATCGATGCGTTCGCGCGCTGACCCCACTCGCAGCGGCTGCACGTCACGGGCGAGGCGGTCGACGCGATCGCGCAGCGTCGTCTCGATCTGCGCACCGAGCGGACCCGGTGGCACTTTGCCGCGGGCTTTCGCGGCAGGCCAGGCGAGCGCTGCGTCGCCGTGCAGCGTCTCTTCCAACAGTGCTTGCTGCAACTGATAGCGTTGCAGCGAATCGAGCGCACGAGGCTCGTGCGCCGGCAGCACGTCGGCATCCCGCGTCAGACGCAGACCGAGCCGCCTCTGGCAGAGCACGCGGGCGGGATGCGCCAGGAATGAGGCCAGCTCTTCTGGCGTGATGCACAGCAAAGCGGGATCCGGCTCCGCCAGCGCCGAAGTGAAGAACGGCCGTGGTGCGGACTTCCCGCGGCGCACGACCTCAGCCGCTCGGGCGTTATCCGGGGAGAAACTCTGCAACGGGCCCGGGCTGAAATAACGCGGGCTGAACGCCTGCAGCGCGTGGTGGTGTATGGCTGTTGTGGCGCCTAGGTAATCGAGCAACTCAACCACAACGCTCGAGGGTGCGGTGATATCGGCATCACGCTGCGACTGGCCGACGTAACTCAGATAAAGCATCTGCCTTGCGCCGAGCAGAGTCTCGAAAAACATGTAGCGGTCGTCGTCCCGGACGGAACGGTCGCCGCGGCGCGGCCGAGCGGCCATGAGATCGAAGGCCAGTTGGCTATTGCGACGCGGGAACTCCCCATCGTCGAGGCCCAGCACGCCGAGCAGTCGCGCCGGAATGGCACGCATCGGTTTCAACGAGCAAAAGGTCACGCGTCCTTGCAGGAATCCGCCGCTGACCGGCACCTGTGTCAAAGTGCTCTCGAGAAATGCCTGCACGACACTCATGGGCAGCGGTGCCTCGCCTGAATCCGCATCGCATCCGTCGACGATCGGTCTGGCGAGTTCTTCGAGCGCCTGCATCAACGATCTGAACTCAGCCGCAGCCGCGGGCTCTTCGGTAAATAGGCGTCGCACGAGTGTGTCCAGCCACTGCGCCCAGTCGCGCCGCCCGCGTGGTAAGTCGATGGCGGTCGCCCACTCGGCGAATGCATCCATCGCGGCGAGAAAGCGCTCGAGACTGTCGAGATGATCCCCTTCGAGATCTTCGTAGGGCAGGCGCGCGCCGTGCAGCCGTGGACCTGCGCCGTTCATGGCGTAGCCGTCGAGCAAGGTGGCCGTCCCGTGCGCAAAACTGAATTCGGAATCCGGCGTAAATCCGAGTCGTGCACGGTGTGCGGCATCGAGAGCCCAGACTACGCCGCAATCGATGAGCCAGCGCCGGATCCGCTCGAGGTCGGTGTCGGTCAACTTGAAATGGCGCCGGATTGGCTCGCACTCAAGCGTCGCGATCACTTCAGCCGCCGTGAAGCGCGAGCTCGCCAAGTGCAGTACATGCAGAAACGCGTCGATGATAGCCAGTTGACTGCGTGAAGACTGATCGGCGATGGAGTACGGAATGCGCGTCGTCTCGTTCTCCGGAGCGCCGAACACCGCAGCCACATACGGCGCATAGGCGTTCATGTCGGGTGCCATGATCAGCACATCCCGTGGCCGCAGCGAGGGGTCATCCTGAAACGCCGCTAGCAAGCGGTCGTGCAAGACCTCGACTTCACGCATTCGGCTGTGGCAGCAGTGCACTTCGAGAGAGCCATCGTCGAGCTGTGGTGAGTGCCCGCTGTGGTTCTCCAGCGAACACAAGTCGGCCTGCAGTCGTCCGAGTGCGGTGCGCTCATGACCGACATCGAAGCGCTCGCTCACCTGCTGGAAATCCTTCGCAAAAAGTTGCTCGAGCAGGTCACGGCCCAGCCGACCGAGCGATGCGGCCAGCGGCATATGCTGATCGTCATCAAAAGTGCCGCCGGCTCGAAGTTGCTCTTTCCGCGTGCGCAGGTCGCTCCAGTACTCTGCGGTCGGCGAGAGTGCATAGACGTCGATGCGCGTGCGCACGGCGACTTTCCAGAAGATATCGAGGAAGGCGGGCGGCAGACTATTGACGCCGAAGATACGCAGTCGCTCCGGCAGAGGCGCGGCAGCAATCTGCTGCTCATCCAGAGCAGCCATCTTCGCGTGCAGATCGACAAAGGAGATCGCACCCGGAAACTCTGCACGCAGAGCACGCCACAACAGGGCTTGCCAGGTTTCACCAGGCAGAGTGTCCGTGGCGAGCCCGTCGTTCGGTCGTTCGCCGATCGATCGTGCAGACTCCCAACCGCGCAGCTGATCGGGTCGGTAGATCTGGTACTGATCGAAGAGCCCGGCGATACGTGTGATCAATTCGAAACGTCGGATGTCCGCCCCATCGCGCAGGTAGTGACGTACCGGTGCGAAGTGCGGATCGTCGAGAAAGCGCGGCAACCGATCGTAGAGCCACCAGGTCATCGCCGAGCGGCTGAAGCATGGCGAGCAGCGCTGCTCCGTGCCGAGCAGAGCGGTGGTCAGTTCGTCGACCATGCCGCGCGGGAATGGGAAGCGCAGGCCCATGCTCAGGCCACGCCGACGGGCCACTTGCAGCGACAGCCAGCGCGAGGACTCGTGGTTGGCCACCACGATGCCCTGCTGCGTCATCGGTGCAGCCGCATCCTCGGCCAAATCGTCCGCCAATTGCTCGGCCAACCACTCGAGGCGGTTCGACAGATGCAAGAACAGGGGGCGGTCGTGGGGTGTCATGGGTGGGCTCGGCAAGCGCTCATGGTCGGCGTTGGATCAACGCAGATCAAGCGTTCCAGTGAGCCACCCCGATGGCTCAATCGCTGAGGCGGTGAGCTACGGCGTATAAGCCGATTGTCAAGGCATCTTCGAGGTGACACCATCAACCGAATGAGTAAGAGCAAGGCCATCACTGTTCCTGCCGCTCTCGGTCGCCGCCGCTGTCTTGAAGTCGCATTGGCGCTTGGTGCCGTCGTCGCATTGGGCGACACCACGCAGACCACCACGTCGGGTAGCAGCGGTGCCGGATTGACCGATCTCCGCGACCCTCGGCAGCTGAGTCTGGCGTTTCGCAAGCTCGCCTGGTCAATGGACGACACACTCAGCTTCTGGTGGTTGCGTGGCGTCCGGTATGGCATGCGCGGTGCTGTGGCGACCCCATTTTGGGATATGCATGTCGGGCTGTGGTTCCGTACCCGCGATATCGGCAACGATCGCTACGAAGTGCTGCGTGCGAGTGCCAATTTCTACACTCCGGTGGGCGAGTTCAGTTTGCTTGAGCAGTTTGCCAATCCCTTCACGGGTCAGACGCTGCCGGTGCGATATGCGCCCCCGCGACGAGTCACACAAACCTACGCATTGGATGGCCGCGGCCCGACGCGCGAGACAGTGCCCGGCATGAACGGTACGACGCTCGCCACCATCGGCCCTGCCTGGCTCGAGGGTGATGAGATCGCGATCCAGGGCGATGTGATGCTGCGCAACGAGCCAGCGGCGGCAGGCCAGCGCGCATTCAACGTCAACGATTGGTCCACCTATGTGGGGTCTTGGCGCGAGGTGCGTGACCCTGCGATCCGCAACCCCGCCGCGGCGCAGACGTTTACCGACGTGCTCGATTTCCCGGCGTGGTTGCAGATGGGCGATACGCAGGGTACGTTCGTTTCACGCTGCTATGGTCGCAAGGTCACGCGCTATGAAGACATGCCCACCATTTGGCGACGTCACTTCGAAGCGCGTTTTCCGGAGGTAGCTCGAAACCCTGCTGCCTTGCTGAGCGGTTGAGTCGGATATCGACATGTCGCGTTCTCGGATCGACGAGTTGACCCGCGCTGCGCATTCGCTGGATCCGGCGAGTATCGATGCGCTCTATGGCCTCGAGCCGGTGTTCGAACCGGGCTCCGACGTCGCCAGTGGTGAACTCGGCGTGTTCGTGGAGTTGCAATGCCCGTGGTGCGCCGAAGTCTACGGATCGATGATCGATCTGACCGACACGTCGCGCTGCTACATCGAGGATTGCCAAATCTGCTGCCAGCCCATCGAGGTCCAGCTTGAGGTCAGCGAGCAGGGCGAGTTGCTGTCGGCGCAGACCCAGCGGGTCAATTGACCCGTTACCGCCCCCGCTCAGCGACTGGCTGCGAGCGCTTTTTCCAACTCGGCGACACGCTTGCGTAGTTCTGCGTTCTTGCGCGCGGCGGCGGTGTTGCGCAGGTAGTCATCGAGCGGTTGAGTCGGCAGTGACGCATGAGCGCCCGGCTGGTCGATGTCCTTGACGACGCCCGCGCGATGTACGAGCACGACGTCATCGCAAACTTTGACATGATCGATGATGCCCGTCTGGCCGCTGGCAATCACGCGGTTGCCGACCTGGCTCGAGCCTGCGATGCAGAACATGGCTGTCAGCAGACAGTCTTCGCCGATATCAACGTTGTGCGCCACGTGGCACAAGTTGTCGAATTTCGTACCGCTGCCGATACGCGTCTCGGCGTAGGTGGCACGGTCGATTGTATTGTTGGCGCCGACTCGAACCCGATCACCGATGACGACACGGCCTGTCTGCGGTATCGGGTGGCTGCGCCGCTTGGCGTCCTGTGCAAAGCCGAAGCCCTCCGAACCGATAATGCTGCCCGGGCCAATGACGGTTTCGTCGCCGAGTACGCAGTTGTAGCCGATCACGGCGTTCGGATGCACGACCGTGTCGCAACCAATGACGACATCATGCTCGATCACGACCCCGGACATGATCCGGCTACGCGCACCGATCCGCGCGTTGCGCCCCACGACCACCCGCGGTTCGATCCACGCGCTCGGGTCAATGACGGCCGTCGGATGCACGATGGCGGAGGGATGTATGGGGCCCTCCCACTCGGCCGCTGCGTAGTCTCGCCCGGCGTAGCGCTGCTTGATGATGGAATGCGCCAGCGCCACGTTGCTCGTAAACAGGGCCACTGTCGTGGGCGCCAGACTCGCGACTTGGTCACGTAAGCTCCGCGCCGCGACGACGACCGCCGGTTTGCGCTCCAGCACGTGAGCCAGCAATGCCGGCTTGTCCGCGAAGACGAGATCTCCGGGTCCACAAGACTGCACCGCGGCGATACCCGTGACCGGCCAATTGTCAGGAACCTCGCCTTCGAGTGGCACGCCTGCGACTTGGCAGGTCTCGACGATCTCAGCGAGTTGCACGTTCATGCCCAGCGAGTGTACTCAGTTATGGGATAGGTGTGCGGCCGTGAATGGACCTAAGTAGTCAGGCCCCAAAGTACAACTGCACCTGCAACACGCCCTCTTCTGCGTGGGCTATGTGCCCCAGGGTCAGGCCGTGCGTGTCGCGTGCCCGCGTGCCGCCCAGCCAGTCGGACGTATGGCCTGGGATGTGTGTGTCGCAGGCCGCGCTCACGTGCAACAGCGGTAGACCGGCAGCGATGTCGATAATCCATGTCGGCTCTGCGTTCGGGCCCGAGCGCATGATCAGTAGCGCCTCTGCGCCCTGTTGCAGTGCTCGCTCCATCTCCACTCGGGCCGAATCCAATGTTGTCGTAGCTATGGGGGATTGCGCTGCCGAGACGATCGCAATACGCCGTCCATTCAAACTGACGAGAGGGCCGTATTGCACCTCGGTCTCGTTGGCAGACACGAGTAGTGCTCTGTGCCCCGCGCCGCAGCCGAAGCTCACCGCACAATCGTGTCGCCGCGCTGCAGCTCGCAAAGCCTCGACCTGCGTTGCCGAAGGCTCCATCGATATGGAGCGTCCGGTCAGCGGGCAATCATTGAAGGCGAGCCAGTCGCACTCGGGTCCCTGTCTGTCGATCACTTCGAGCATGCGAGCGAGATTGCGGGTTGTATCTTCCTGCATGCGCGAGAGCTCGATGTCCCACGGTGCACTCTGCACGAGACCGATGCGCCACGCTGTGCTCGAACGTGCGGTCTCCGATTCGACTAGGTTCAGCGCGTTCGCGGCCGTAGCCGTCGCAAACACGGCAAGCGAGGCCGTGCTCACGAAATCGCGACGAGTGAGGGTCATGAGAGTCATTTCTCGGGCGGCTGGATGAGACCACTCTTGACCAGGTTGCGGTAAGACTCCTGCTGCACTTCGACGATGCGCTGCTTGGAATCCATCGGCGCATCGGCGAAGCGATTAGCTGGGTACAGCGTCGTGGCATTGTAGAGCGGGCGATAAATGTCGATGCGCTGACGCAGGAGTCGATTGCCAGAGCCAGGGATCGAGCGCATGCGACGCAGCGCCTCGACATCGATCCAGGACGTGCAGACGGCAGACTCGCCGGGGCCGCCCGAGTCGGACAGCACGCGACCGTCCCAATCATAAATCTTTGAATGCCCGGCCGTCGTTCCCGTCGGCAGCGGCCCGCCGACCTGACCGCATTGGTTCGCCGAGATCAGGTACATCATGTTTTCCGAGGCGCGCACTTTCTTGGCGGACTCCCAACTCCACTTATCTGAGGCGCCATGGTCGGACGTCGGATGCAGCAATACTTCCGCACCGCGGAACATGAACATGCGAGCGGCCTCGGGATACATGATTTCGCCACAGGGCATCATGGCGATGTTGCCGAGGTCGGTCTTCGCCACCGGGAACGTGCCCTCGATTCCGTAGCGATCGAGATACCGATCCATGAAGTCGTGCGGTGAGCCGGTCTGCACGGTGTTGATGCGGCGGTACTTGAGGACGACGTTACCGCTCGGGTCGATGAGAAACGACGTGTTGAAGTAGCGACCCGGCCACTCCGGATCGCGCTCGTAGGCATTCGCGCCGATCCAGATCTTGGCCGACTGTGCCTCGCGCTGCAGGCGCTCAGTGATCGGACCTGGGATTTCGATGCAGGCCTTGTCGATCCATTCCTTGGCGGTCTCCGTAAGCGGGAACCCGGTGAGACAGAACTCCGGAAACAGCAGCAGTTGGCGTCCGCCGCCTCGCGCCGTGCCGCGGATCAAAGTGACCCAGCGATCGAGCGAGCGATTGATGATGGTCATGGCCTCGTCGCGGTTGCGCGCAGAGTTGACCAGGTTGCAGTAGACCTGCATGCAGGTCGCTTGCCAGGGTTGGATCACGGGGCACTCCTCCAGCAGTCGATTTCAGGGTCGATGACTGAGGATATACGCAACCCGTACACTGCCTGCAATGCAAGAAATGGTCGCCTATGAAAATCCTTGGGCCGCGGGTCCCCCGCCGGGCGAGATGACCGCGGTCGCCCCGGGCGTGCTGTGGGCTCGACTGCCGCTGCGCCTGGCCATCGACCATGTGAATGTGTGGGCGTTGCGTGACGGTGACGGTTGGACGATCGTCGATACCGGCATGCACGCTCCCGCGACGGAGGAGGCATGGGAGGGTCTGTTTGCAGGCCCCCTCGAAGGTCGCCCGGTGATCCGAGTGATCGTCACGCACCTGCATCCCGATCATGTTGGGATGGCCGGCTGGCTGACGAAGCGATTTGAATGCGAATTATGGATGACGGAGCTCGAATATCTCGCGGCGCGGGATGCCACCGTGCGACGCGATGAGGTCTTTGAGAGTTCATTTCGGGAGTTCTTCCGAGCGGCCGGATTTACCCAAGACGAGGTGGCGCAATTGCAGAACTCGTTCGCCTCGTTTGGTCGCTACTACCACCCGTTGCCTGAGGACTATCGACGAATCTGTGACGGCGAGCAGATCACCATTGGCGAGCATGAGTGGTCGGTGATTATCGGCTCAGGTCACTCGCCTGAGCATGCCTGTCTGCTCAATCCGGCACTCGGCCTGCTGATTTCAGGCGATCAGGTTCTGCAGCGAATCTCGTCCAACGTGTCGGTGCTTCCGAATCAACCCGCAGCCAATCCGCTACAGAACTGGCTCGATTCGTTGGACAAGTTGCGATCGGCTGTCAACGACGAGGTGCTGGTGTTGCCTTCGCACGATGTGCCGTTTCGTGGCTTGCACCGCCGACTGCACGAGCTACGGGCGCATCATCAGGTGGCACTCGCTAGGTTACGCGATGCGCTCGATAAGCCCCGTCGCACAGCCGAGCTCTTCGAGGTGATGTTCGGGCGGAAAATTCCTGCGCGACTCACTTACCTCGCGACCGGCGAAGCCCAGTCCCACCTGAACTACCTGCTTGCCGCGGGCCTGGTCTCGCGTCATGTGGACGGCGATGGTGTGGCGTGGTTCCAGCGTTGCTGAGTGAACGTGCGTTTAGAGCAATCGAAACGCTGCCGCGGCTACCAGCGTCGGCAGTAGTGCCGCTGCAAATAGACCGCCGGCACTGACTGATTCGTCAGCAAAGTATTTGCGCAGGATCGACATACCGGCGGGGTTCGGCGCGTTGGCGATGACGGTGAGGCCACCGCCGGTGACGGCACCGGCCACGAGGGCGTACTTGAATTCGTCGGAGAGCCCGTCGACCAGCGAGCCAAGATAGGTCAGCGCAGCGTTGTCGGTGATGGCCGTGAGTGCCGTGGCACCCCAGAATACGGCATCCGCACTCATGCTCGAGAGCAGAGGCTGTAGCCACCATTGCTGCATTCCGCCGAGCACCACGAGACCCGCGAGGAAAAACGCCACCAGCAGCCCTTCGCGCAGGATCAGGCGATCCTGGTATTGCGGATAGGCCGATGCCACGCCCATGAACAGCAAAAAGAGTCCGATGAACAGCGGCGGGTAGTGGGCGAACACGACGATGCCTGCGAGGATCGCCAGATGCAGGATCACGATCCACGATGGCATCGCGGACCCGGCTGCAGTTGCGGCTTCATCTCGAGCCTCTGGCGTCGAAGCGAGTGCCGCAAGTTCCCGACGAAACAGCACAGTTACCGCAGCGCTGTTGATGAATACGGCGATTGCGGCTTTCCAGCCGAATTGGGTGAGCATGAAGGCGGTATCCCAGCTCCAGGTCGCCGCGACCATGAGCACGGGGGGCGCCGCATAAGCGGTGAGCGTGCCGCCGATGGATACGTTGACAAACAGCACGCCGAGTGTGGCGTACTTCAAACGTTCGGAAATATTTGACGAGTAAAAACGGCCGGCAAGCAGGATGGCGGCGAGCGTCATGGCCGCGGGCTCAGTGATGAACGAACCGAGCAGTGGCACTAAAGTCAAAATGACGAAATATATCGCCACGCTCTCGCGCAGAGGCAGCAGGCGCGCAAAAACCTGCACGATCTGCTTTGCCGTATGCAGCACGGGGCGCGTGCCCGCGACCACCATGATGACGAACACGAACATGGGTTCGGTGAAGTTGCGACCATTGATATAGGTCTTGGTCGCATCGGTGCCCTGCAGGCTGAGCATCACTGCGGCCATCACCAGCGCCCAGAAGCCGAAGACGATCTCGACCTCGGCCAGCAAATGCCAGACACCGCTGTGTGCGGGGCGACTGTGGGCGAGCCGTTCGAAAAACTTGGTCGAGAAGGTGTGGAGGATCGCCAGCGCAAAGATGGCGGTGGCCACAATTTGCATCGTGGTGGGACTCATGGGGATATAGTATCCGGAATGCTTGATTCCGGCTGCAACATCGCCCTCGTCGTTATCGCGCGCAACGAAGAGCGATGCATCGAGCGTTGCTTGCGTAGCGCCGCACCGTATGTCGATGACATGCTGGTGCTTGATACCGGCTCGACGGATCGAACGGTGGAGATCGCTCAGCAGTGCGGCGCAAGGGTAGCGACCTTTGACTGGATCGATGATTTTGCGGCTGCCCGCAACGCGGCACTCGATGCCGTCGACGCCCGTTGGCGGTTGGTGCTGGATGCCGACGAGTGGCTGGAGGACACCGCAGCGGCATTGCGCGATCTGTCGCGCGAGACTGCGAGGTTTGTCGGCGCAGTGAATGTTATCAGCCTGCTCGATGCAGATCGCAATACGGGCCAGCCCTTACAGGCCAGCGATTGGCTCTCCCGAGTATTGCCGGAGGGGGTTCGATACAGCGGCCGGATACACGAGACACCCGTACATTCGCTACCGGTACGCAGACTCCCAGTCACGGTGTGGCATGACGGGTATCTCGTGAAGCAACGCCAGCACAAGCAGGGTCGTAATCTCGCCTTGCTACAGAGGGCACTGGCGGAGCAACCCGGTGACGCTTATTTTCGCTACCAGCTCGCCCGCGAGCAGGAACAGGGGGGTGAGCCCGATGCTGCGGTGGCGTCCTACCTCGAAGCCTTACGAGAGCGTCCGAGGATTGCGCCGCCGTGGCGCGATGCAGCGGTGTTCAATGCGATCGATTTTTTAGGTCGGGCGCAGCGCTTCGAGGAAGGCATCGAACTCATCCAGTCGGAGCTGCCGCACTATGCGGGCGCGGTGGACTTCTGGTTCGTCCTCGGCGGATTTTTCTTCGAGCTTGTCTCGGCAAGACCCGCCCTGGCGACCGAGTTCATGCCGCGCATCGAAGAGTGTTATCTGCGTTGTCTCGAACTCGGCGAGCAGCCGCAGGCCAACGGCGCACTGCGCGGTCGAGGCAGCTTTCTGGCGGCGCGGAATCTGTATGCGTTTTATACTGCCACCGGCGACGCCGAGCGCGCCGAGACGTATCGCCAGTTGTCCATCGTTCCCGGGAGCACCCCATGACCCAGCGACTCAATCGACGACGGTTCCTGCAGTACACGGGCTTGGCCGGCGGTGGCCTGATGCTCGGTATCGAATTGCAGGAGACCGTGGCAGCTACGGGGACTGCGGGTGCACAAGCCGCTTTTGCGCCGAATGCGTTTTTGCAAATCACCCGCAAGGGTATATTGATCTACGCCACCCAACCGGAAATCGGCCAGGGTGTGAAAACCTCGCTGCCGATGATCGTCGCCGAGGAACTGGATGCGGCCTGGGCCGATGTCGAAGTTCGTCAGTCGCCGATCGATGCCGCGCGTTTCGGCATGCAGCTGGCGGGAGGCTCGACGGCGACGCCGCGCACCTGGGATCCACTGCGCCGCGCGGGTGCCATGGCTCGCGCACTGCTCGTCGAGGCTGCGGCACGTCGATGGGGCGTGCCTGCTGCCGAATGCCGAACCCAGGACAGCCGGGTTTATCACGACGTCTCGAAGCGCAGCCTGCGCTACGGCGAACTCGCCGAAGATGCGGCGCGCTTGCCGGTTCCGGCTGCCGAGTCGTTGCCGCTTAAGACACGCGATCAATACCGCTTGCTCAATACCCGAGTCGGCGGCGTGGACAACGCGGCCATTGTCAGCGGCGAACCGCTGTTCTCCACCGACGTCCGCCTGCCCGACATGGTCTACGCCGTGTACGTAAAGTGCCCGGCGGCCGGTGGCACGGTGCGTGAGGCGAATCTCGACGTAGTGCGTCGCCAGCCCGGCGTGATCGACGCCTTCGTACTCGAGGGTAAAGGCGATCTTGCCGATCTGAAGCCTGGCGTCGCGATCGTGGCTACGAACACCTGGGCTGCATTCAGTGCCCGTCAGGTGCTGCAGGTGGTGTGGGATGAATCGCGCGCTGCCAAAGACGACTGGCGCGAGACCGAAGCCCGTGCGAAACCGCTGCTCAAGCAGCCCGGTGCGGAGATGCTCGCCGATCGTGGGACGGTGGACGAGACGTTCAAATCCGCAGCACGCACGGTGGAAGGGCAGTACCAATACGCCTTCGCCTCGCACGCACAGCTCGAACCAGAAAGCTGCGTCGCATGGAAGCGTGCCGACGGCACCATGGAGTTGTGGGCGCCCACGCAAACCCCACATCGGGCATTGGGCGTGGTGGCCAAGGTACTGGGAATTCCAGAGACCTCCATCGTCATCCACCAGATGCGTCTCGGCGGTGGCTTTGGTCGACGCTTGTACAACGACTTCGCCTGCGATGCGGCAGCGATCGCCATGCGAGTCGACCGACCGGTGAAGCTGCAATGGACGCGTGAAGATGACATGCGCAACGACTATTTGCGCGCCGGTGGCTTCATCTCCCTGAAAGGCGCGCTTGATACGGGTGGGCGCGCCATCGGTTGGCAGCAGCATCTGGTGACGTTCTCGAGTGACGGTAAGAAGCCCGTCACCGGCGGCGACCTACGTGTCGATGAGGACTTCTCGCAGCTTCTGCCGAACTTTCGTTATACCCGTACCCAGTTGCCGTGGGCCTCGCCGTGCGGTGCATGGCGTGCGCCGGGTGCGAGCGTGTTCGCTTTCGCACTACAGAGTTTCTGGCACGAGATGGCGGTCGCCGCCAAGCGTGATCATCTCGAGTTCCTGCTTGAGACGCTCGGCGAGCCGCGCTGGCTTACGCCGGGCAACCGCATGGCTCTCAACACTGGTCGTGCCGCTGACGTCCTGCGTCTTGCCGCGCAGAAGGCCGGTTGGGGCTCGCGCCAGCCGAAGGGCCGGGCTCTGGGTATTGCGTTCTATTTCAGCCATGCCGGACACGTCGCTCAGGTGGTCGACCTGAGTGTCGATGCGTTGCGACGGATCACACTGCATAAAGTGACGGTGGTGTCTGATGTCGGCCCGATCATCAACTTGAGTGCAGCCGAGGCGCAGTGCCAAGGTGCCGTCGTGGACGGCGTGAGTGCCATGGCGGCACAGCAACTGACGCATGTGGCAGGCCGGGTGCAGGAGACGAACTTTGACCGTTATCCGCTGTTGCGGATTGGTGCTGCGCCAAAAGTGGATGTGCATTTCATCCAGAGCGAATATCCACCCACGGGGCTTGGCGAGCCGGCGTTCCCGCCGCTTGCGCCTGCCGTGTGCAACGCCGTGTTCGCCGCGACGGGTTACCGGATCCGTCGTTTGCCGATCGTTCAGGAAGGATTTTCTTTCGGCACGGCTTCGAAGTCGTAATCGTCGGCCGCGGTCAGCGTCACGCGAGCAAACTCGCCCACGGGCAGCGATGCACCCCGCTTGATGCGTACGACTCCATCGATCTCGGGTGCATCGCCGCGGGTCCGTGCAATGGCGACGTTGCCCTCGTGCCCATCGACCAACACGGTCTCTTCCTGACCGACGCGCTGAGCCAGTCGGGCGGCGCTGATGCGCTGGGCGACCTGCATGAACCGAGCGAGGCGCTCCTCCTGAATCTCGGGGGCAACGTGTGGAGCGACCTCGTTGGCGCGCGCACCCTCGACCGGTGAATATTTGAATGCGCCCACCCGATCGAGCTGGGCTTCCTCGAGCCAGTCGATCAATTGCTGAAACTCGGCCTCTGTTTCACCGGGAAAGCCCACGATGAATGTGCTGCGCAGCACCAGTTGCGGACACGCCCGTCGCCAGGCAGCGATGCGCGCCAGCGTATTTTCCGCGTGCGCCGGGCGCTTCATACGCTTGAGCACCGTCGGGCTGCCATGCTGGAAGGGGATGTCGAGGTAGGGCAACACACGACCGTCCGCCATCAACTCGATGACACCATCGACATGTGGATACGGGTATACGTAATGCATGCGCACCCAGACGCCGAGCGAGCCGAGCCCACGCGCCAGATCGAGAAAACGCGTCTCGTAACTGCTGCCGTTCCACTCGGCACGCGGGTAGCGCAGATCTGCGCCGTAGGCGCTCGTATCCTGCGAGATGACCAGCAGTTCGCGTACGCCAGCACGCACCAGCCGCTCGCCCTCGCGCAACACCTCATCGATGCGGCGACTCGCGAGCTTGCCACGCAGATCCGGAATGATGCAGAAGCTGCAGGTGTTGTTGCAGCCTTCTGAGATCTTCAGATACGCATAGTGGCGCGGGGTGAGTCGCACGCCCTGCGGCGGTACGAGATCGACGAACGGATCGTGTTTAGGCGGCAGGTGTTCGTGCACGGCATCGAGCACGTCTTCGTAGGCGTGCGGTCCCGTGACCTTGAGTACCTTGGGATGTCGCTCGAGGATGCGTTGCGGATTGGCACCCAGGCAGCCGGTGACGACCACTTTGCCGTTGTGTTCGAGCGCTTCGCCGATCGCATCCAGCGACTCGTCGATGGCCGAATCGATGAAGCCGCAGGTGTTGACCACCACAAGATCGGCCGAGTCGTAGTCGGGCGCGACGGTGTAGCCTTCTGCGCGTAAACGCGTGAGGATCCGCTCCGAATCGACCAACGCCTTGGGGCAGCCGAGACTGACGAAACCGACTTTGGGGTTACGCTTTTTGCGAGTGGATTTCAGGTTCACGGTGCATTTTACCGCTCCGTGGCCGTACTTGTCCGCAGTCTGGACGGCGAATCTATCGCCCTTCAGGTAGTCCTGTCCGCTGAGGCTGAATGGACGCCGTGAAACACACCAGCATTGGCATCGTGGGCGGCGGCATCGGCGGTTTGACCGCCGCGTTGGCGTTGCAGCGCGCAGGATTTCGCCCCGTCGTTCTCGAGCAGGCGCCTGTTCTGTCGGAAGTGGGTGCCGGAATTTCCTTGAGTCCGGCGGCGGCTCACGCACTGAACTATGTCGGCCTGCGTGAGGTGCTGCAGACCAAGGCCTATCAGCCCGAGGATCAATGTGTGCGTCACTACCAGGACGCACGTCCCTTGTCCTGGATCAATCGTGGGCGCGCGCTGCTCGAGCGCTACGGCGAGCGGTACTACCTCATCCACCGTGCCGATCTGCATGACGCCTTGGCGGCCGCGGTTCGAGCCAATGACGCCGCAGCCATTGAGTTGAACCGACGCTGCCGCTCCGTGGTGCAGCAGCCAGACGGTGTCACGGTCGAATTTACCGATGGCAGCTCGCGACGCTTCGATGCATTGGTTGGCGCAGATGGCTCGCGATCGATCGTACGCAGCCAGGTGTTCGGTTTGCTGGAACCTCAATACACCGGGTACATCGCTTGGCGTGGTCTCGTACCGATGCACCTGGTGCCACCGGAGTATCTCGATCCGCCCTCTGGGGTGTTCGTCGGCCCTGGGCACCTCGTGAATCGTTATCCGGTTCGTAATGGCCAGTGGCTCAATTTCGTCGCCTTTGCCGAGCGGCAGGCGTGGACGGAGGAGGGCTGGTCGATCCGTTCAACGGTGGAAGAGCTGCTCACCGAGTTCGAGGGTTGGACGCCGTGGGTGCGTCGCTTGATGGAGCTGGTGCAGCCCGACCTGCTCTTCAAATGGGGTTTGTTCGACCGTGAACCCCTCGGCAGCTGGTCGAAGGGGCGTGTGACCTTGCTCGGTGATGCGGCACATCCGATCCTGCCGTTTCTCGGCCACGGGGCCGTGCTCGCTATCGAGGATGGGGTGGTGCTGGCCCGGGCCTTCGAGGCATCGGCTTCGGTTGAGGAGGCCTACCAGCGCTACGAGCGGGCACGCATGGAGCGGGCGTCCTTCGTGGTGCTCGCATCGCGCAAGGCCGGTAAGATGTTCCATGCCCCGGATACCGATACTTACCACCAGCGCACGCAGGGCAAAGCCGCCGACGAAGGCATAGGCCTCTTCTCATATAATCCGGTGACCCAGCCCCTCTAGCGCCGAGGTCTCTCTCATGTCTGCAGTGCCCGAAACCCTTCCCGCGCTCGCCGAGCGTGCGGATGCCGCCTATCTCGATTTCGTGGAGGGGTTCCGCGAATACATCCTCGGCAAGGGCGCAGATTTCGAGGACAGATTGAACACGGTCCTGCTGACCGAGCAGGCCCGTCGCGGGCAGCCCTGGGACGATGTCGAGCAGATCCGCGAGTACGTGCATTCGCTCCCGCTTGGTCGGCTGCGGGACCGGCTGTCACGCACGCAGCAGGAGATGAAGTGGTTCGCTCTGCGGCGCTCGTTCGAGTCGCAGCGCGCCGAACTTCTCGCGGAGCTCGATCGCTACGATGCGCGCGGCCCGGGACGCCTCGAGCTCGATCCGAACTTCGTGCATCCGCCGTATGTGAACGTGCACTTCCACCTGCAGCCGGGTGGTTATTACAAAGACGCGTTGTCGGGATATCTCTACCACTACGGAACCAAGGTGTTCTTCCGCGGCGATAACGACCACGACGAGTTGCATGCCAAACTCGTGGCGCGCGTTCCAGCTCCTGCCGACGGTCGCGTCGAGCGGATTCTCGATCTCGCCTGCTCTATCGGGCAGAGCAGTACCGCGTTTCGGCGGCGTTTTCCATCGGCCGAGGTGACCGGCATCGACTACTCGGCACCGATGCTGCGCGTGGCGCATCGGCGGGCGGCGATGTTGGGCGACGATGTGACCTTCGCACAGCGCCTGATCGAGAAGACGGGTTACGCAGACGGTCAGTTCGACATCACCTTCGCGTTCATCGTGTTTCACGAACTGCCGCTGCGCATCATCCACGAAACGGTGCGCGAGGCGGCGCGGGTGACCCGTCGGGGCGGGATATTCGCGATCTACGATTTCACCGGCACGCGCGACAAGTCGCCTTACCAGCGGTATCATCGTTGGTTCGATGCACGTCACAACGGTGAGCCGTACTCGCAGGACTTCTGCGACTGCGACATGAACGCCATCCTCGCCGACAACGGCTTCGAGGTGGCTGCCGCGGCGCTCGGTCAGCGCTCGGGTGGCGCAGGCTACATGACGAACTGGTTCGCCACCCGTGTCTGAGATCACACAGCAGACACCCGAGGGCGGCACGCCGATCGCGGGTGAAAATCCCGTTTATCTCAAGGATCCGGTGCTCGACGCCACTGTACGCATGGTGGTGGAGCTTGCAGCGCAGGTGTGGATCGAGCGTGAACGACGCATTACGCTGGAGTCTCTGCTTGAGGCGCAAGGCACGCTGAGCCGCGCGGCAATCGAGTCGTTCAAACCCGATGCCGCGCAGGCTGCCGCACTCAAGCGGGAGCGGGCGCGTTTCATCGAAGACGTCTTCAAGGAATTGCGCCGCATTCCGCCTACGGTCTGAGGGTTTACTTCACAGGCCCCGGTACGACGAGGTGGCCGAGCTGCTTGTACATGCTCGCGAGGTCCGAGTTGCCCCAGCGCTCGACGACCTTGTCGTTCTCGAATCGGTAGATGTCGATGCCGGTGATGTTGTAGTCCCGGTTGGTCGCGGGCAATCCGGCGACTCCCACGGTGTCGCGGTTGCGGATGCGCGTGCGGACCACCACGAAGTCTCCGGCACACAGGATCAGTTCGTCGGTCAGCGTCCGATCGGGATGATTGCGTCGTGA
>CAISHQ010000132.1 GCA_903885195.1 uncultured Pseudomonadota bacterium
TCAGCGCCCAGCCGACGAGCACGATCAGTACCGAGGAGGCGGTGGTGAAGTAGAAATTATTGAGGGGATTGACGACGACTGAGGGGTCCACCAACTGCGCGGCTGTTTGCGTGAGGCCTGCGAGCAGCGGATCGAGACTGGAAGGGACGCCGAGTGTGGCGCTGAAGCCGCCCGAGACTCCGGCAAATGCCGCAGCGATGCCCGCGAGCGGATGTCGGCCAGCGGCATAGAAAATCACTGCGCCGAGCGGAATCACGAGCACATAGCCTGCATCGACCGCGACGTGACTGAGGATACCCACCGCGATCAGCGCGGGCGTCAGCAGTTGCCGTGGCGTGACGGCCATGGCGGCACGCAGCATCGCATTGATGAAACCGGTGTGCTCGGCGACGCCGAGGCCGAGCATGGCCACGAGGACGACGCCCAATGGAGGGAAAGCCGTGAACGTCGCCACCATCGTCGCCATGAAGGCCGTCAGCGACTCTCCGGCCAGGAGATTACGGATCTCGAGGGGCTTGCCGCTACGCGGGTCGATCTCGGTGAAAGTCATGCCCGACAGCACGCTGCTGATGACCCACGCGAGCACCATCAGGATCAGGAACAGCACCGCCGGGTCGGGCAGACGGTTGCCGACGCGTTCGACGACATCGAGGCTGCGCGCGAGCCACCCGCGTGCCGGCGGTGTGGCGGAGGCGGGCTTCTGGTCTTCCATGACAGGCTCCTTGGGGCGCGATCGAGGCGCATCGTAATTTTAGCAGTCCGACTTGGCTTGTCCTAAAACTCATCGCCCGGTGGCCGTCGTCAGCCATGCGCGCCGACTATGGCAGCGGCCGCGCATCGCATCACCCTTTGCACAGGAGCACCGTTACAGTGCCAAGATGCACCAAACGGGGCTGCATGCTGGGTCCCGGTATTCGATAAGGAGAAGATATGAACGGGTGGTCCTGTCTGAAGCGTGTCGGAGTGTTGTGGTTGCTCGTACAGGGGTGCGCAGGCACGCTGTTTGCCGCGACACCGGAGGCCTTGCCGGCATCGCCGAGTGAAGCCGTTGCGGATATTGCGCGCCGTTGGGTCGGCTCGTTCGACAACCACCTGCAGGTCCGTGCCCATCTGGACCGATCCGGTCCGGACGTACCAGAGCTGGGGCGCGAGCGCCGACAGTTCAAGGCCGTGATGCTTGCCGCTCCCCAGCTGGGCGAAACCGTGATCTATTTCGAGGAGTTCCGTGCCTCGGCTCCCGACAAGGCCTACCGACAACGGATCGTGGCGCTGTCTTACGACGCCGCGCGCCAGCAGATTCGCGGTCGGCAGCTGTTCTTCAAGGGCGCCCAGCACGGAAGGGATGTTCTGGATCCGGCCAGCGTCGCCAAGATGCCCTTGAGTGATTTCGACGTATCTCGCCCAGGGTGTGATCTGTGGTTTCGCTGGGAGGGGAAATATCAACGGTATCGGGGCGGCATGGATCCGCGTGCCTGCGTATCGCGCGATGCGAGCGCCGGTGCGCTGCATGTCGAATACGAAATGCTGCTCTATGGGAGTGAGCTGTGGTACCGAGATCGAACCACGTTCATCGCCGATGGTCGCGTGCGCGCCGAACTCAACGGCTTCAACTGGATCATGTTGACGCGCTCCGGCCAGCCGCACATCGCCGAGCAACAGGGCGTCTGGCACGGCACGTTCCGGCGCTACGACGCCGAGGGCAAACTGACGGCCGAGTTCCCGAGCCAGATCACCATGCGCGTCATTCCGCGCGATGGCCGGCTCGATTACCATCAAACCAATCGCTACTACCCGGCGGGAAAGCCAGCGGAAATCCTCGAGTCTTACGGTGAGGTTCGCGATGGCCGCATCTACTTTGGCAACGCCCGTCTTGATGGCTGGAAGATGGACGTGCCGGACGATCCAACCTTGCGCAGTGCCGTCATCCTGCTGAATTACAAGGACGGTTCAGGCCTGTACGCCCACGAAATCGTATCGGTCAGCAGCGACGGACGGTTTCGCGCCCGCGCCACGCAGTACCTGAAAGACGGGAAGGTGGTTCGCCGGACGCTGATCGACGAGGAGAAAGTGACGAGTGACTGGGCCGCGGACGACGCGCGGCGGTCAGCGAAGTGACCTCGCGTCGCCAGTTCATGGCCGCGGGTGCCGGCTTGGCGGCCCACGCGGTTGGCTCTGGCGCCGCAGCTAAGGCGCCTGCGGGGCAGGCGCCTTCTCCTCGAGGCTACGCCCGCTGGGCCCACGGTCTTGTCCACTACTACGACACGGGGTCCGGCACGCCGCTGTTGTTGCTGCATCAAGCGCCGATGAGTGCGCGACAGTTCGAGGCCGTGCTCACACCACTGGCCGCGCGGGGCATTCGCGCGATCGCGGTGGATCTGCCGGGCTTTGGCTGCTCGGATCCGACGCCCTTCGTGCCGGCAGTCGGTGACTGGGTGCCGGCGATCGTCGCCGTCATGGATCATCTCGGTCTCAAGCGCAGTCACGTCCTTGGGCACCACACAGGTGCTTTAGTCGCCACCGAAGTGGCCGTGCAAGCACCGGCGCGCGTCAGTCGCTTGATTCTGAACGGCGCGTTCCCGATCACTGCGGAGGAGCGCGCTGCGGGTCTGGAGGGCGTGCGAAAACGCGAGATCGAGTTCGAGTACCGTGATGACGGCCAACATATGCAGGATAGTTTTCTCAGTCATCAGCGTGCATACGGACCGGGCTCCGATGCGCGACTGATCACGCGCTATGTCGTCGAGAAGTTCCAGGGCTTTGGGCCGTTCTGGTACGGCCATCACGCCGCGTACCAATACGACCACGCGGCGAGCCTGCCGCGCATCACCCAGCCGACATTGCTGCTATCGAACACCGGCGATCGCATTCATCCGCAAGCGTTGCGCGCGAGGGCACTCAGACCCGACTTCGCCTACGCTGAGCTTTCAGGCGGAACGGGCGCCATCATCGACCAGCAGCCGGAAGCCTGGGCCGATGCAGTAGCCGATTTTCTGGGCACGCGGCGTGTCGCGGTCGGCGCCAATACCAATACAGGGGAAGCTCGGTCATGAAGCGTCGTGTGTTCCTAGAGTCGTTGGCTGCAGGTGGAGTCGTCGCGGGTAGCAGTCTCGGTGCGCCCCTCGTCTGGACTCGCGATCGCGACATGCGTCAGCGTGCCGAGTGGGATTTGATCGTGCTCGGAGCGGGTACTGCGGGGATGCCGGCAGCCATCTTTGCTGCACAAGCCGGGGCGCGAGTGCTTGTCATCGAGGCGACCTCGCAGTTGGGTGGAACGCTGGATCGGTCGACGGGGCAGGTTTCCGGCTCGCAGACTGTGTGGCAACGCACGAAAGGGATCGAGGATTCACCGCAGGCGCACTACGCCGATCACATGCGCATCAATCGGTCGACGTCCGATCCGGCATTGACCCGACTCTTCGTCGAACAGGCGCCGGCAACGCTCAACTGGTTGGCGGGTGAAGGATTTACGGTGCTCGACGGTGATCCCGTGCGTGGCAAGGGTCATGATCCGTTCCTCGTGGCGCGCTACCAGAGCGGCCCCGAGCGCGGGCGTTCGCTGCTCAAGGCGATGCAGCCGTCGTTCGAGCGCGAGGTGGCTAAGGGTCGGATCGTGATCCGCCATGAGACGTCTGCAGTCGAATTGATCGTCGATGCGCGGGGTGCTGTCAGGGGCGTGGTAGTCGAGAGTGACGGGCGTCGCGAGGACTGTCTCGGCGCGCGCGTGCTGATCGCGACCGGTGGCTGCGCGGCCAATCCGACGATGTTTGCCGATTTGCATGGCGTCCCGCTGACGACGGCGAGCGCCCGACCATCGAGCCAAGGGCAAGGCTTGCTGCTCGCGTTGGGCGTGGGTGGCGTGTTGCGCGGTGGAGAAAAGTACGTGCCACTCTATGGCACCTTGCTCGATGGCGAGTTGATGCCTGCCGGTCAGGATGGGTCTTTTCAGCACGATCCCGAGCGGCGGCCTCCGTGGGAGATTCATGTCAATGCGCGCGGGCAGCGGTTCGTGCGCGAGGATCATCCGAGTCACGAGCATCGTCAGCAGGCCTTGGCGCGTCAGCCGGGGCATCGACTGTGGGTCGTGTTCGATTCGGCGATTCTCGATGCCGCGCCGAGTTTGCTCGGCAAGTGGAATCGGGAGCGTGTCGATGCGGCATTCCGCGACGGGCACCCCATGTTCACGCGCGCCGAGACACTGGCCACGTTGGCGTTGCGTGCCGGTATCGATCCGCAAGGGCTGCGGCAGAGCGTCGAGACCTACAATCTCGCCTTGCGCGCTGGCGCAACCGATCCGTTGGGTCGCCTTCACCGCCCGTTGCCTCTCGGCACCGGGGCGTGGCATGCGATCCGTATGAGCGGCTGGACGGTGATGTCCTTCGCAGGCATTTCCGTCGATGCGTCGTTGCGTGTCTTGCGAGCCGACGGACAAGTCGTGCCCAATTTGTTTGCCGCAGGCGAAGCCCTTGGTGCGGGTGCATTGTCGGGCAACGCCTACACCAACGGCTCCATGGTCACCTCGGCCTTGGCGCTCGGGCGATTCATGGGCCTGCGAGCGTTGCAGGCATGAGCGTGATGCAACTCCGAGGTTTGAGTTGGCTGCTGCTGGGGTTGCTGTGCGTCACGGTGCCGGTGCGTGCGGCCGATGCACAGGCCTGCCGTGCTTTGGCCAGTGCGCCGTTGAAGCTCGCCGGTGGCGATGCCGTCGCGATCGGTAGTGCCCGCGCGGTATCCGCCAGTGATTCGTTGCCCGCGCATTGTGCGGTCAGCGGCTTTGTGAGGCCGCAGGTCGGGTTCGAGGTACGGCTCCCCCTCGAGCAGTGGAACGGGCGATTCCTTCAGCAGGGTTGTCGCGGTCTGTGTGGCTATGTGCCGATCGATGCCACGGGTGATGCACTCGCACGGGGCTATGCCGTTGCCGCGACCGACATGGGCCACAAGGGCGCCAATAGCCAATCGGCCATCTGGGCAGCCAACAACGAACAAGCCTTGATCGACTTTGGCCATCGTGCGACGCACGTGACCGCGCAGGTCGCGCAGCAGTTGGTGGCGCGGTTCTATGGACGGTCTGCCGAGACCCGGCTGTTCCGCGGCTGCGGCACGGGTGGCCGGCAGGGACTTATTTCGGCGCAGCGATACCCTGAGGACTTCGACGGCATCATTGCCAATGGCGGCGTCGTCTTCAATTTCACTCGCTCGACTTACCTGATTGCCTGGAGTGTGCTCGCGAACCGTGATGCCGAGGGCAAGCAGATCATGTCGGTCGACGATCTGAAGCTGCTACACCAGGCTGTGCTGCGGACCTGCGATGCACTCGATGGTGAACGCGATGGCGAATTGGCTCATCCGCAACTCTGTCGCTTCGATCCGGCCACCATTCAATGCCGAGCCAAAGATTCATCGAGTGCCGCGGACTGCCTCTCGGCGCAGAAGGTCGCGGTGGCAAAGAAAATGTATGCGGGGCCCGTCGACACGGCGGGGCGGTCCATCCATCCCGGCATGGCGCCGGGTTCGGAATTACGCTGGTCACCGGCATTCTTTGGGGTGGAGCCGCGCTACGAGCGCTTCGCGGCCGAGATCATGCGCTATTTGCTGTCGCCCACGGGCGCCAACCCTGAGTTCGAGTTGTCACAGTTCGATCTTGCATGGCCCACGTCGCGCTTTGCCAAGGCCGAGGCCCAGTTGACGGCGGATGGCACGGACTATCGGGCTTTCAAGTCGCGCGGCGGGAAAATCTTCGTACTTCACGGTTGGAACGAATCGGCGATGCCAGGAACATATCCGCTGCGGTATTACGATCGACTGGTTGCCGAGGCCGGTAGCGTCGATGCAGCGCAGGAGTTTTTTCGCCTGTACA
>CAISHQ010000133.1 GCA_903885195.1 uncultured Pseudomonadota bacterium
GTACGGCGACGGTGGTCGCGTGCTGCTTGCCGCGAGTTATTACGATCACTCCGCCGTGGGCGGGTACAACGTGATCCAATCAGGCGCGGCGGGCGGTTATTTCGGCAACAGCACGGGCACGGGCGCGGCGCTCTGCCGGACAGCGGTAGTGGGCGCCACGGGCACCTGTCTCGCCGATGATTTCGACGTGGTGGAACTGCTCGGTGAGTGGCAGTTCAAGCTCGCCGATCGGCCGCTCCTGCTCTACGCCAACCTGGCGCGCAACACGGCGGCCAAGTTCCAGTCGCAGGGACTCGATACGGCTTACGCCATTGGCTTCAACTACGGCCGTGCGGTGGCCAGCATCCCGGGCAGCTGGGAGTTCGGCTATCTGTATCAGAAGGTCGAGAAGGATGCGTTGTTCGGCCAGTGGATCGACTCGGATTTCGCCGCCGGCGGCACGGATGGTGGCGGCAGCGCGTTCAGGGTGGCGTACCAGTTCTCGCCCAACGTGCGCATGAACGTGTCGTATTTGATGACCGAGACGAACCTGGACGTGCCGGTTGCGGTGACCGTTCCCGTTCCGGCTACGGTGCGAGGGCGGGACTACGACCGATTGCAGGTGGATGTCAACTGGACCTTTTGATGAATTTTCCGTGTCAGTCGCCCGGCTAGGCCCTGGGGTGGGTAAAATGCCGGGTCGTCGCAAGGAAGCCGCTGTCGGTCCCGCATGACTCCTTCGATTCTGATCGTTGCGCTGGTACTCCTCTCGTTCATTGCCTATCAACTCGGCAAGGCGCGTTCGCTGGCCGTGGTGGGTGGGGCGAGGGGGATCCGCAATCTGCATTCTTTGCCTGGGCACTATGGGCTGCTCACGGCGTTGTGGTGCGGTTTACCGGCGTTGCTGCTGGTCGCCGTATGGGTGGCCGTGCAGGACCAGGTGCTGATCGCGCTCGTCTCGGCGCAGTTGCCCGCGAGCGTGCAATCGCTCGGCAATGATCAGTTCGTGCTTTTCCTCAACGATCTGCGCAACGTGGTGGCGGGCAACATCCCGCCATCGCAGGTCAGCCCCGAGACTGCAGCGGCTGCAGCAGAGTATCTGCGGTTGCAGGGCGTGGCCCGGCTGGCGCTCGCGGCGCTCGCCTTCTCGATCGGCATCATCGCCATGCTGGTCGTGCGCGGTCGCATTCGTGCGGACCTGCGCGCTCGCAACTCGGTCGAGCGAGTGCTCGAGGGCATGCTATTTTTGTGTTCGCTCGTGGCCGTGCTCACGACCATCGGCATCATTTTGTCGGTGGTGTTCGAGGCCACGCGGTTCTTCGGCATCGTGCCTGCGCAGGAGTTCCTGTTCGGCACCAAGTGGAGTCCGCAGATGGCGATCCGCGCCGACCAGGTCGGCTCCTCGGGCGCTTTCGGTGCGGTACCGCTTTTTGCAGGCACGCTGCTGATCTCGGCGATCGCGATGCTCGTGGCCGTGCCGATCGGACTCTTCTCGGCCATTTATCTTGCCGAGTACGCACCCTCGAAGGTGCGCAGTGTCGTCAAGCCGCTGCTCGAGGTGCTCGCGGGCGTGCCCACGGTGGTGTACGGATTCTTTGCCGTGACCACGGTCGGGCCGTTGCTGCGCACCGCGGGGGAGTCGATGGGTCTTACGGTCGCGGGCGAAAGTGCGCTCGCCGCCGGGCTCGTTATGGGGATCATGATCATCCCGTTCGTCTCCTCGCTCGCCGACGACATGATCACGGCCGTGCCGCAGAGCCTGCGCGATGGCGCTTATGCGCTCGGCGCCACGCGCTCGGAGACCATCAAACAGGTCGTGCTGCGCGCGGCGCTGCCCGGCATCGTGGGTGGGGTGCTGCTTGCGATCTCCCGCGCCATCGGCGAAACCATGATCGTGGTGATGGCCGCGGGGCTCGCCGCCAACCTGACCGCCAACCCGCTCGAGGCGGTGACCACGGTCACCGTGCAGATCGTCACGCTGCTCGTCGGCGATCAGGAGTTCGACAGTCCTAAGACGCTCGCGGCCTTTGCACTCGGGCTCGTGCTCTTCATCGTCACCCTCGTGCTCAACGTGATCGCCCTGTATGTGGTGAGGAAGTACCGTGAGCAGTACGAATAGAACCGCAGCCGAAACGCAAGTGCTCGTCACGCGCAGCCTCGCTCGGCGTTACCGAGCCGAGCGACGGTTTCGTTTTTATGGACTCTCGGCTGTGGTGGCGGGGCTTGCGTTCGTGGTGTTTCTCTTCGGCACGATCTTCGCGCAGGGGCTCTCGGTCTTTCAGCAGAGTTACGTGAAGGTCGAGATTTTCTACGACCCCGAAATCATCGACCCCGCGGGTACGCGCAACCCCGATGATCTCGTCACCGCCGACTATCAGGCACTCGTACGAGCGTCGTTGAAGGCGCGCTTCCCCGAGGTGGAGGCACGACGGGACCTGCGTGAACTCTATGGTCTCGTCAGCAGCGCGGCCTCCATCGAGTTGCAGCAACGCATTACATCGGACCCCATGGTGATCGGTACGCGCGAGACGCGCTGGGTACTGGCGGACGATACGGTCGATATGCTGATCAAGGGGCGGGTGTCGCGTACCGCGCCCGAGGAC
>CAISHQ010000134.1 GCA_903885195.1 uncultured Pseudomonadota bacterium
AGGTCGCCGGCCGGCGAGAGGTCCTCGAGCAAAGCCAGACGCACGATCGGCTCGAGAATCACATCGGGCAGTGCAGGCACGTGGGCGGTGTTGCTCATGATGTATGGGTCATCCCGGTGGTCGGTACGAATTCGATGTCACCTTCGGCGCTGCGTCGCAGGAAACGGCGCTGCGCCACAGGCCCTAGTGCGGGAAAGTCGCTACGGTAGTGTCCACCCCGACTCTCGCGACGATGGGCGGCGGCAGTCGCGATCAGGCGGGCTGCGACAAAAGCGCTCGGCCAGCCTAGGCGCGCACCCTGTTCACCGAGCCACGCATCAAGACGCGCGAGGCCCGTCGCATCGCGGATCACCCCGCAGTCCGTACTCATGCGCTCACGCAGTTGCTGCAACGTCTCGGCGGCGAGCAGCGGTGGTGCATCCACGCGTTCGATCGGTCGATGCGACAGCGGGGCGTCGCGTAACCGATCGGCAATGCGGCCTGCGAAGACCACAGCTTCGAGCAAAGAATTGGAGGCGAGTCGATTGGCGCCGTGCGCACCCGTCGATGCGCACTCACCACAGGCAGACAAGCCGGTGACGGTGCTGCGACCCCACGAGTCCGTAGCGATGCCACCCATGTGGTAATGCGCTGCCGGCGCCACCGGGATCGGCTGCTCGCGAGGATCAAGTCCCGCGCGTTGGCAGGCACTGAACACCGTTGGAAATCGAGTTGGGAAGTCAGCGCCGATGCTCGCACGACAATCGAGGAAGGCACCTCGACCCGCCCTGCGTTCGGCGTGAATCGCTCGCGCGACGACATCCCGCGGCGCCAGATCGCCCTGTGGGTGGTAGCGCGACATGAACGCCGTGCCGTCGGCGTTGATCAGTCGAGAGCCCTCTCCTCGCAACGACTCGGTGGCGAGTGGCGCGGGATCGGCTGCGACATCGAGGGCCGTGGGATGGAACTGCACGAACTCCGGATCCGCTATCACCGCGCCGGCATTGAATGCTTGGGCCAAGGCCGCGCCCCGAGCTTCCTTCGGGTTGGTGGTGATACGGTACAGCCCGCCCGCCCCGCCGGTCGCCATGACGGTTTCGGCCGCACTGATCAGCGACTCGCCCTCGGTGCTACGGGTCATGACGCCAGTGACCCGACCCTCGGTCTGCGCGAGGGCGACCGCGCGGACCCCTTCGAGTACTTGAATGTGCGTCGCGCGGCGGACGGCCGTGACGAGCGTCTCCATGATGGCTCGCCCCGCCAGATCCCCTGCGACGCGCGCCACACGGGCCTGTGAATGTGCGGCCTCGAGTGACAAGGCAAAGCGCTCCGTCTGCGTACGATCAAACGGCACGCCGAGATTCGCGAGTGCTGCAACCGCCGCGGGTCCCTCGCGCGCGATGAGCAAGGCCACCTGCGGATCGACCAGACCCGCACCCGCGGCAATGGTGTCGGCAGCGTGCTGCTCCGGGCTATCTGCGGGGTCGAGTGCAGCCGCGAGACCACCCTGCGCCCAAGCGCTGGCCGCAGCCTGACCGAGCACGGTCGGCGAGAGCACCGTACAGCGCCGCGGCGCGAGACGCAGCGCGAGAAACAAACCTGCAAGTCCGGCACCGACGACGAGGACGTCGGTGGTTGCACCGACGTTCACGACCAATGCATCGCAACGACGTCGACGGGCGGACGCCCGGTGACAAAGCCGGCGGGTCTCGCAGAGGGCGGCAAAGCAAGCATGCGCTCGATGGCGATCCGCGCACGCTCGGCGACCGGCACGGGCACATCCACGACGTGCCGCAGGTCACGCAAGCACTCGTAGATGGACGCAAGCGTGATGCGCTTCATGTGCGGACACAGATTGCAGGGGCGCACGAACTCGGTGTTCGGGCTCGACTGCGCGACGTTGTCCGACATCGAACACTCCGTGAGCAGCACCACCTTGGCCGGTGCGTGGGTTTCAACCCAATCGGCGAGTGCTGCCGTCGAACCCGCGTAATCGGCGGCCGCCAACACGTCGGGCGGACATTCGGGATGGGCGAGGATCAGCGCGCCCGGGAAGCTTTGCTTCAGGCTCGCCACATCCGCAGCCGTGAAACGCTCATGCACTTCACAACGTCCCTGCCAGGTGATGATGCGCAGCGAGGTCTGCGTGGCGACATTGCGCGCAAGATACTCGTCTGGAATCACGATGACCTTGTCGGTACCCCATTCCGCGGCCGCCCACTCGGTGACCTGTACCGCATTCGAGGAGGTACAGCAGATGTCGCTTTCGGCTTTGACCTCGGCGGATGAGTTGACGTAGGTCACTACCGGCACGCCAGGGTGCGCCTCGCGCATCAGTCGCACATCACGGCCGGTGATGGATGCGGCGAGCGAGCAGCCGGCACGCAAGTCCGGAATGAGCACGGTCTTGCCGGGGTTCAGGATCTTTGCGGTCTCGGCCATGAAGTAGACGCCAGCCTGCACGATGATGTCGGCGTGGGTGCGCGTGGCCTCACGCGCCAGTTGCAGCGAATCACCCCGGATGTCACCCACGCAGCCGAAGACATCGGGGGTCATGTAGTTGTGTGCGAGCACCACGGCATTGCGTTCAGCCTTCAGCTGGTTGATGGCGTGAACGTAGGGCGCGAGCAACGGCCATTCCACCGCGGGGACCACGTCCTTCACCCGCTCGTAGGCCGCAGCGGTTGCGCGTTCCACCTCGGGCGTGAAGGCGAGCCCGTGGCCCTGCGGCAGCGCGGCATCGCTGCCGTGCCCTGGAATTTCACACTTGTCTTGATCGCCCGTCAGGGCGTCGATGATGCGA
>CAISHQ010000135.1 GCA_903885195.1 uncultured Pseudomonadota bacterium
AGCTCGGCCGGCGGACGACGATCGATGCGCGGATCGAACCAGCCGCGGGCCTGCAGCAGGGGAAAAGCGGCGCGCACGGCGCTCGCCTCGCGACCCACCAGTCGACCCGACGGTCGCGGCAATCCATGGCGGGCGCAGAAATTCTCGAGCACGGCAAGATCGGTGACGCTGCGCCGCTCGAGCACGTAACACACAGGTGAGCCGGGCACGGCACCGATGCTGCCCGGCGCGGACTCGGGACGGACTTCGGGCTTGACCCACAAGGCCAGCAGACGACGCAGCAACGCGTGCATGGCTCTCAACGGAGAAACTCGTCGAACCACTGGGCGATGCGCGGCAGCGAGGCGTGCAAACGATGGTCGTCATCGACCACGTGCAGCGTCGCGCGCTGCGCACGCGCGAGAGCGATGCCCTTCTCGACCGGCACCACCTCGTCACGCCAGCCGTGCACGACGGTCGTCGGACAAGCCGCCATCTCGGGCAGGGTCGGCAAGCCAGGTAGATCGACCGCGGGCGCCATCAAAAAGAGCCGCGAAGCCGCCACACGACGCGAGGCTGCCGCGGCAAGGAACGCGCCGAGGCTGGAGCCCACGAGCACGGGCGCTGCCGGCAGGCCCGCACAGGCGGCAAGCAGCTTATCGAGCCGCGCCTCGACCGAATCGATGCCGCGATAGTCGACGGACTCGACCGAGTAGCCACGCTCTCGCGCCCGTTCCGCGAGCGCGACGATCTTGCTGCCCCAGGGCTCGGCATCCTTGCCATGGGAAAAGACAACGCAACGATTCAGCAACGCTCGGACCCCCCGAAGCCTGCGGCGCCACGCCGCACGCCGAAGTGTACCTCTGCAGAACGCTCGCGGTTCGCCTAGCATCTGCCCTCTCATGCACACGAGCGCGGACACTGCAGGTTGGGAGTTCTGGATCGATCGCGGCGGCACCTTCACCGACGTCATCGGCGCGGGCCCGCAGGGCGAACTCGTCGTGCGCAAGGTACCCTCGGTCACGCGGGGCGAAGAGCGTGACCCTGGGTTGACCGCGGCGCTGTCTATCCTGCGTGACGCCGGCGTCGCACCCGATTCGATCCGCGCGCTGAAAGTCGGTACCACCGTGGTGACCAACGCACTGCTCGAGCGGCGAGGCAGCCGCGTGTTGTGGGTGACGACTCGCGGCTTCGCCGATGCGCTGGTGATCGGCAACCAGTCGCGCCCGGATATCTTTGACTGCCAGATTCGACGGCCCATGCCATTGCATGCCGAGGTTCTGGAGCTCGACGAGCGCGTCAGCGCAACGGGCGAGGTGCTTCAGGCACCGGATGCGTTTGACACCCAGACCGGCCTGCGCGCAGCGCGCGAGCGCGGCTGCGACGCCGTCGCCATCGTCCTCATGCACGGCTGGCGCTACACAGCGCACGAACGCATCGTGGCGCAGTGGGCACGTGAACTCGGCTTTACGAGCGTCGTGACCTCGCACGAGGTGTTGCCGCTGCCGCGTTTTGTGACCCGGGGCGAGAGCACCGTCTTTGATGCCTACCTCGATGCGCGTCTGCGCGAGTACGTGCAAACACTCGCAGACCAACTCACCTCGCAGGCCCCCACGGCAACGCTGCAGTTCATGCAAAGTTCAGGCGGACTCATCGATACGACGGGATTTCGTGCGCTCGGCAGCGTTCTGTCAGGTCCGGCGGGCGGTTTGATCGGCCTCGCCCAGGTCGGTCGCCGGGCAGGCATCGGGCAGTTGATCGGCTTCGACATGGGTGGCACGTCCACCGACGTATCGGTGTTCGATGAGGCCTTTGCGCGGCGCTTCGAGCACGTGTTGCAGGGACATCGGATCGCCGCGCCCATGCTTGATGTGCACACCATCGCGGCCGGTGGCGGCTCGATCCTGAGCCGTGAGTGGGCGCGCGATCGCGTCGGCCCCGACTCGGCGGGTGCAGACCCCGGGCCCGCCTGCTACGGCCGCGGAGGACCCGCCACGCTGACCGACGTCCAGGCGGTCCTCGGTCGGCTCTCGCCCGATTCGATGCCGCGCGTATTCGGCCCCTCGCGCGATGCACCGATCGATGTCGAGGCCGCACGAGCGGCACTGCAGAAGATCGATCCGACGGCACCGCTCGAGTCACTGGCGGCAGGCTTTCTGGACGTCGCCGTTCAGGCGATGGCCAATGCCATCCGCCACGTCAGCGTCCGTCAGGGCATCGACCCCGCAGGCTTCACACTGGTGGCGTTCGGTGGCGCGGCGGGACAGCACGCCTGTCGAGTGGCTGCGGCGGCGGGTCTCGACGCGGTGCTCATCCATCCGCTCGCCAGCGTGCTGTCGGCTTATGGCATCGGTGTCGCCGAACCGCAGACTGTGCGCCGAATCGGCATCGACCTGCCGCTCGATGAGCACGGCTGGACTCAGGCGCAAGCACGGTTCAGCGATCTCGTCGAAGAGGCTTGTAGCGCACTCGGTACACCACCGAGTCGCGTGCAGCGCATCGTCGAGGTGCGTGACGGCCATGCGGAAACCTCGCTCGATGCGCACGGCGAGACGCTCGAGGCACTGCGCCGGAATTTCCTTGACGCCCATCGCAAGCGTTACGGCTATGCACCTGCGCACAGTGGCCTGCAGCTGGCGGCGCTGCGAGTCGAGGCCACAGGCGCCCCAACGAATCGCGATCCATCGGTGCGCTTTGCCATGCCACCATCCGCCGCGCGCACGGCCCGCGTATGGTTCGACGGCTGGCAGGATGTCCCGGTGCTGCCCGCAGCGTCACTTGAGCACTGCGTGCAAGGACCGCTGCTGCTCGTCGAGCCGAACTCGACCTTCGTGCTCGAGCCCGGTTGGGAAGTCGCCCCGGTGCCAGGTGGCGCGCTGCTCGCCCGCCGCAGCCACGCTTCGCGCGATGGACATCGCCGCGCCGTCGATGACCCGGCGCAGATCGAGATCTTCGACGGCCTGTTCATGCACATCGCCACACAGATGGGCGAGGTGCTGCGTCGCACCGCCCAGTCGGTCAACATCAAGGAACGCCTCGATTTTTCCTGTGCGATGTTCGATGCCCGCGGCGGCTTGGTAGCCAATGCCCCGCACATGCCCGTACACCTCGGGTCGATGGGCGCCACGGTCGAAGCACTGCTGGCCGAGCACGGCAGCGAGCTTCGGGCTGGAGATGCCTGGCTCGTGAACTCGCCCAGCCATGGCGGCACGCACCTGCCGGACATGACCGTGGTCAGCCCGGTGCATCTGCACGGTACCGAGACGCCCGCCTTTTTCGTCGCATCTCGCGCCCACCATGCCGACATCGGCGGCATCACGCCGGGATCGATGCCGCCCTTCAGTCGCACGCTCGCCGAAGAAGGCGCCATCTTCGATGGCCTGCTGATCCTACGCGATGGGGAGTTCCTCGAGGCACAGGTACGCGCTGCCTTCACGGGCGGCCCTTGGCCGGCCCGCAACCCCGAGCAGAATCTCGCCGACCTTCGCGCTGCACTCGCCGCCAACGCCACCGGCATCGCGGAGTTGACCCGAGCGGCCGATCGGGAAGGCCCCCTTCGCCTCGGCGCCGCCATGCGCGCGGTGCAAGACAACGCCGCAACCTGCGTCGAGGCGGCCATCGCCGCGCTCGGCGATCTCGACAGCTATCTGGAGGCGACGCTCGATGGTGGCCAGCGCATCTGCGTGCGGGTCACGCTCAATGGACGCGAACGCCGCGGTCGCATCGATTTCACGGGCAGCAGCCTGGCGGGCGAGCACAACTTCCACGCCCCGCGGGCGGTGACGCTCGCGGCAGTGCTGTACGTATTTCGCACGTTGGTGGCGCAGCCGATACCGCTCAACGCGGGCTGCCTGCGACCGCTCGAGATCGTGATCCCGCGAGGCAGTTTGCTTGACCCGCCAGCGGGCGCCGCCGTGGTCGCAGGCAACGTTGAGACCTCGCAGGTCATCGTCGATGTACTGCTCGCAGCGCTCGATCGACTCGCAGCCTCGCAAGGCACCATGAACAACCTCACCTTCGGCAACGCGCGCGTGCAGTACTACGAAACGATCGCAGGCGGTGCGGGCGCAGGTCCGACGTTCGAGGGCTGCGCAGCCGTGCAGACACACATGACGAACTCGCGACTGACCGACCCCGAGATCCTCGAAGCGCGCTTTCCGGTGCGCGTGCTGCAGTTTGGCATCCGCCACGGATCGGGCGGTCGCGGCCGGTACCGCGGCGGCGATGGCGCGGTGCGACGCATCGAGTTCCTCGAACCGATGCAAGTGTCGATGCTCGCCAACAGACGCAGCACCCGCCCCTTCGGTCTGGCAGGTGGCGGCGAAGGCGCAGCGGGCATCACTCGTCTGTGGCCCGCAGGGGCGCGGCAGGCGGTCGAGTGGCCCGCCTGCGCGTCATTCGCCGTCGAAGCGGGCGATGTCGTCGAGGTCTTGACGCCAGGTGGCGGCGGCTATGGCAGCGATGTGCCGATCGAAGCGCCGACGGCGATCAGTGCGCCCGCCAGAGAGGCACCTGCGGATTTTTGAACAGCGGAATCAGCGCGAGCCCCGCGATGAACCCGCCGACGTGCGCGCCGAACGCCACGCCACTGCCATCCCCAGGCAAGCCGATGCTCATCAGCAACTGCAGCGCAAACCACGCCGTCAGCACCCAGATGGCACGAAACCAGCCCACGGTGACGAAAATCAGCGGCGGCGGCAACGCGATCAAAATCCGCGCCCGCGGGTACAGCAGTAGATAGGCCCCGAGCACGCCGGAGATGGCACCGCTCGCACCCACCATCGGCACGAGACTGCCGGGGTCAGGGACCACTTGCGCCAGCACGGCTGCGCAACCGCATACCAAGTAAAAGACGATGAACCGACCGTGTCCCATGGCATCTTCGATATTGTTGCCGAACACCCAAAGAAAAATCATGTTACCGAGCAGATGCCCGACCGAGCCGTGCAGGAACATCGAGGAAAACACGGTCAACCAGGTCGGTACCCAAGGCACGGCCTGCCACTCGTCCGGCGCACGACCCGTAAGCACTCCGGGGATGAGCCCGAGTCCCTGGTAGACGGCCTCGCGGAGGGACAGGTCCGTCGACCATTGCCAGAGATACACCAGCACGCAGATGGCGATCAGCCCGTAGGTGACAAAGGGCGTGATATGCGCGGGGTTATCGTCGCGGACCGGAATCACGGGCGAGCCTGCACCGTCGCCGGCGCGGCGCCTGCAGCACCCGCAGTGGGCCCTTCGATGGGCTCCTCGGGCTCACCCTGCCAATTCGAACCAATCGGCAGCGCGTTGCGCACGCGCGGCGCCGTCGCGATCAGTGCATCGATCGTTTGCGAGACACCCGAAATCGCCACCGGTACTCCCCGGGGTTGATGGCTGACGCGGGAGACTGCCTCCCAGTCCATCGACTCGCCTCGCGCCTTCAACTCCTTCTCGATACGGGTCGCCAAAGTGCGGCTCAATAATTTCTTGCGCGCGCTCGCCCAGTTGCGCGGATCGTCTTCGAGCACGTCCCAGGCCTGCAGATGGAGCTGACCCTCGTGCCAGCCGAAGACGAAGGGCTGGTTGACGACGGTGACCTTGATGCCGGGCTTGACGAGATCAAACAACAGTTCCACGTCCTCGGGAAAGAGACGGATGCAGCCGTGACTCGAACGCAGGCCCACGCCGGCCGGCTTATTGGTGCCGTGGATGAGGTAACTCGGCCAGCCAAGATAGAGCGCCCGTGAGCCCAGCGGATTGTCCGGGCCCGGCGGCACGACAGCAGGCAGCACCTCGCCATTCTCCGCGTGCTCCGCACGCACGCCGGGCCCAGGTCGCCAACTGGGGTTGCGCGCCATGCGCACCACCGACGTTGTGCCCTCGGGTGTCGCCCATCCGACTCGACCTATGCCGATCGGAAAGGTGTACACCACCGGCTTTTCGCCCTTCGCCGTGCGCGGGAAGTAGTAGAGACGCATTGCAGCGAGGTTGATGACGACGCCCTCGCGAGGCGCGTTCGGCAGCAGATGCAGCGTGGGCAGCACAATCTCGCGGCCCTCGCCCGGCAACCACGGATCGACACCGGGGTTAGCCCGCACCAACTCCTCGTAGCCGACGTTGAACCGCCGCGCCAAATCGGTAAAGGTGTCCTCGTGCGTGGCTCGAGTCACCTGCAGCCGCCCGACGAGGTCGGTATTCAAAGATTCGAGTTCGAATCGATGGCTGCTGAGCGCGTAGGGATCATCGGGGATCTGCACGGTGGGCGGCGGCGCGACGTCGGCGACCCGGCGCGGGGGCGCGGTCGTGCAGGCGGACAACACTGTCATCAGGGCGAGCAACCAAAGGCCCGCTCGCCCCGGGCAACGCGACAACATGGGTGCCGAGATTACAGCAGGATGGGTCGGTTCGGCTGCTCGTTGCGATCACCCGATGCCGCCGGGAAGTGCTGGCCCAGCAATCCGGCGACCGCCTCGATGCCGGCGAGCGAGCCTTCCTTGAACCGGCCGTCGCGAAAGTGCGCTTCCATCTGCCGGCACACCTGCTCCCACTCGGCCGCGCTAACGCGGGCGGAAATACCCCGATCGGCGACGATTTCGACGTCGTGCTCCGCCATGAGCATATAGATCAGCACGCCGTTGTTGTCGGCCGTATCCCACACCCGCAGTTGACTGAAGACGTCGATGGCTCGATCACGCGGCGAGCGATTCGCCCAAAGATCGGGCAGATCGAGCGATGTTTCTATGACGAAGCGGATCTCACCAGCATGCCGCGCTTCGACCGTGGTGATCGCGCGCTCGATTGCCTGCAGGACATGCGCCGGAAACCGGCGACGCGTCACGAATGGGGTTGCGAGCAGGTTGCGCAGCCAACGTTGGATGTTCACCCGATCACCTCGTGTCACCAGCTGCCCGAGGCGCCGCCGCCACCGAAGCCACCGCCACCACCGCCGAAGCCGCCGCCACCAAAACCGCCTCCACCGAAGCCACCGCCCCCGAATCCGCCGCCGCCAAATCCGCCCCAATCACCGCGACGGGAACGGCCGAGTGAGCGCGCCGAAGGCACAGCGCCGAGCAGCAGCGCAACGAAAAACGCACCGACACCGATGAACCCGGCCGCCAGCACACTGCCGATGACAAACCAGGTGATCGCGCCGCCCAGCGCGCCGGTAGCCGCTGCACCAAAGAATCGACCGAACACGGCCCGCAGCACGCCTGCACCGAACACGAGCAGCAGAAACAGCGGGCCGGCGATCGACTCCCAGGGGCTCGCTCCCGATTCGCCGCCGTCCGCGCCGGCCTCGGGCTCGGGCAGCGGCTCGCCGTCGACGAGTCGAATGATCCGATCGACGCCCGCCTCGACGCCACCCGCGTAATCACCGTCCCGGAACCTCGGGCGAATGATCTCCGTGATGATGCGATTCGAGGTGAGATCGGTGAGCACTCCCTCGAGACCGCGTCCCACCTCGATGCGCAAGCGCCGATCGTCGGTGGCAATGATGAGCAGCGCTCCATCGTCCACTCCCTTGCGCCCCAGCTTCCAGGCATCGACCACGCGAATCGAATACTGCTCGATCTCCTCGGGCGCTGTGCTCGGCACCAGGAGCACGGCGATCTGTGAGCCCTTGCGGCGCTCGAACTCGGCGAGCGTCGCCTCGAGTGCCGCCTCGCGATCGGCGGGAATGACGTCTGCGAGATCCGTGACCCGGGTTTTGAGTTCGGGCACGGCTCGCAGCGCCTCCTGCGCCGGCGCAAGAACGGCACCAGCGGCGAGCAGCAGACCGAGCAGAACGTTACGCAAGGGAGCTTACGCAGCGGCTCAGTTGCTGGGCGGCGCGAAATCCACGGTGGGTGCCGCGGAGATGGCCGCCTCGTTCTCCACCGTGAAGTTCGGTTTCACCTCGTAACTGAAGACCATCGCGGTCAGGTTCGAGGGGAACTTGCGGATGGTGCCGTTGTACTCCTGAACCGCAGCAATGTAGCGATTGCGCGCCACGGTGATGCGGTTCTCCGTACCCTCGAGCTGCGCCTGCAAGTCGCGGAAGTTCTGATCCGACTTCAACTGCGGGTAATTCTCCGTCACCATGAGGAGGCTCTTCAGCGCCGTCGTCAGGTCACCCTGTGCAGCCTGGAACTTCTGCAAGGCTTGCGGATTGTTCAGCAGCTCTGGCGTCACCTGGATCGAAGTCGCGCGAGCACGGGCCTCGGTCACACCGACCAGCACCTTCTCCTCCTGCGCGGCAAAGCCCTTGACGGTATTCACCAGGTTCGGGATCAGATCAGCCCGACGCTGGTATTGATTGACGACCTCAGACCACGAGGCCTTCACGGCCTCATCCTGGGTCTGGATCGTGTTGTAGCCGCAGCCGCCGAGCAGCAGCGAGGCGACCAACATTAATGCGGCAACGATGGATTTCATGGGTACTCCTGTTCTCAGCCAACAAGCCTTTTCAGCCAACCATACGGCCGAACGTCACCGTCACGCCGGCCGTGTTCACCAGATTTTCACACGCTCAGCCGGCGGACGGTACAGCCGATCGCCCGGTTGGACAGCGAATGCCTCATAAAATTCCGTCATGTTGGTCACCACGCCGTTACAGCGGTATTCGCTCGGGCTATGCGAGTCGGTGATCAGTCGCGAGCGCAATTCTTCGTCGCGGTACTTGCGGCGCCAGATCTGCGCCCAGCCCAGGAAAAACCGCTGTGGCCCGGTAAAGCCATCGATCACCGGCGCCTCACGCCCACCCAGCGACAACTGGTAGGCCCTGTAGGCCACCGCCAGACCCGACAGATCGCCGATATTCTCACCGAGCGTCAGGTTGCCGTTGATGTTCCGACCTTCGATCGGCTGGTACTTCTCGTACTGCGCCACCAAGCGACCGGCGCGCTCGCGAAACCGCACGTTGTCGTCGAAAGTCCACCAGTCGCGCAGATTGCCCTCGCCGTCGTAGCGCCGGCCGGAGTCGTCGAAACCATGACTGATCTCGTGGCCGATGACTCCGCCGATGCCACCGTAGTTCACCGCATCATCGGCCAGCGGGTCAAAGAACGGCGCACGCAGGATCGCAGCCGGGAAGACAATCTCGTTCATCGGCGGGCTGTAATACGCGTTGACCGTCTGCGGCGTCATGAACCACTCGTCGCGATCGACGGCTTGGGTCAGACGCCGCATCTGGCGGAGAAACTCCGCTTCGTTGGCCCTCTGCAGGTTACCGATCAAGTCGTCCGCCCGGATCTGAAGCGCCGAGTAGTCGCGCCATTTGTCCGGGTAGCCCACCTTGACGCTGAAGCGCACAAGTTTCTGCTTGGCCTCCGCCTTCGTCTGCGGCCCCATCCACTCCAGCGAGTCGATCGACTGCTCGAAGGCTCGCCGCAAATTGGCGACGAGCTCACGAATGCGCTCGCGCGCCTCGGGCGGGAAGCTCTTTTCGACATACAGCCGACCGGCGATCTCGCCGATGGTGCGATCGATCAAGCGCAACCCGCGGCGCCAGCGCGGCTGCTGCGCCTGCACGCCGCTGAGAGCCTTCTCCCGGAATTCGAAACGCGCCTGATCGAAGGCCTCAGGAAGGAAGGCCGCGTTCGCATCGAGCAGTCGATAGCGGAAATACTCGCGCCAGACTTCCACGGGCGTCGACTGCACGAGCGGTGCGAGTTCACGCAGGTAGGTCGGCTGGCGGATGTCGAACTCGGCAATGACCGCCGCTTCGGGCCCGAGGCCCTCGAGGAAGACTGTCCACTCGAACTGCGGCGCAAGCTCCGCTGCGGCCGTCACACTGGTCTTGTTGTAGGTCTTCACAGGATCGCGATTTTCGACCCGCGTCCAGTGCAGCTTTGCGATGCGGGTCTCGAGCTGCAGGATGCGTTCGGCCGCCGCAGCGCCATCCTTGCGGCCCGCGAGTTCGAACAGGCGTGCGATGTAGCGCTGCAGCTGCGCTCGCAGTGCCACGTTGCGCGCATCGTCCGTCAGGTAGTACTCGCGATCGGGCATGCTGAGGCCACCCTGCGACAGGCCTGCGATGTAGCGCGTGGACTGACGGCGATCCTGACCGACATAGGCGTTGACCGGCGAGGCGATGCCGAAACGCTGCGCACGGCCAAAGTAACCGAACACGTCTCGCGTGCTCTGCAGCGAGTCGATGCGGCCGAGTTCCGCGGCGAGAGGCTCGAGGCCCCGCGCCTCAATCCGCGACGTATCCATGTAGGCGGTGAACAGATCACCAAGTTTTTGCGCATCCGACCCCGGCGCGCGCGTCGCATCCGAGGCGGCTGCCTCGGTCAATGTGCGCAAGCTCTCGAGCGCATCGTCTTCGAGCTTGCTGAAGGTGCCGTAGTTCGAGCGGTCGGCCGGAATCTCCGTAGTCGCAAGCCAAGTGCCGCCGGCGAAACGGTACAAGTCGTCCTGCGGACGCACGGAGCGGTCGAAACCGGCGAGATCCAGACCTGAGCGCAAGCTTGGCTCGGCGGCCGCCGCGACGAGAGACAGAAGACCCATAAGGGTGGCGAGTAACGGGCGATGAGCGTTTTTCATGGGGCGAAGATTAACCTTTTCGCAGCGCACGGGTATTCTGCCGGCCCCGCCACGCAACGCCCTTGTCCATGTCCCGCTACCGTCCGCCGACGACACCCGGCTCCCGTTTCATCACGCCCGAAGGCCACGCGCGCATGACGCGCGAACTCGACGAGTTGTGGCGCGTGGAGCGACCGCGCGTGACTCAGGCAGTGAGCGAGGCGGCCGCGCAGGGCGATCGCTCGGAGAACGCCGAGTACACCTACGGCAAGCGTCGATTGCGGGAAATCGACAGCCGGGTGCGGTTCCTGCGCAAGCGGCTCGAGGGGATGGTCGTCGTCGATCAGCCTCCCGCCGATCGCGCACGTGTGTTCTTCGGCGCTTGGGTCACGCTGGAGGATGAAGCCGGCGAGCAGGCCCGCCACCGCATCGTGGGTCCAGACGAATTCGACCTCGCACCCGGATACGTGAGCATGGACGCACCGCTCGCCCGCGCACTGCTTGGCAAACACCTCGACGATGAGGTGCGCGTGCAGACGCCCGCCGGTGAGCGCTGTTACGTGATTGCCGAGATCGACTACCCGCGCTGAGCGGGCGTCAACCCACCCGGATTTCAACGCACCCGAATATCAACGCACCCGGATATTCTTGAACTGCCAGGGATCCGAGCGATCGAGATCCTCGGGGAACAAGCGCTCACGATCGGTCAGCGGATTCCAGTCCGTGTATTCGCCGACCACCGGTCCGAGATAAGGCATGCAGATCTCGAGATTGCGCCGGAAGTCCATCTCGTCGGGCTCGACGATGCCTTGGCGCGGATTCTCCATCGCCCAGATCACACCCGACAGCACGGCCACGGTGACCTGCAGACTGGTCGCGTTGTTGAACGGACACAGCGTACGCGCCTCGTCGATGCTCAGTTGCGAACCGTACCAGTAGGCGTTGCGCGTATGACCCGCGAGCAGCACACCGAGCTCGTCGATGCCGCCCGAAGAAATCTCGTTCATCAGGATTCGCTGCTCGGACTGCATCACAAAATTGCGTCCGGTCAGTTCATGGACCGACAGCACGGCATCGTCGCAAGGGTGGTAGGCGTAGTGCGCCGTCGGTCGGTAGAGCACCTGATCGCCTGACTTGACGGTCAGATAATCGGCAATGGAAATGGACTCGCCGTGCGTGATCGCGAAGGCGTGGAAGTGACCCGCCTTCGGCGTCCAGGTGCGCACCTTGGTGGCCGCGCCGGGCTGACTGAGATAGATCGAGGAACCACGACCGAAATCGTAGCGATGGCCGTCCGCGGGAAAGTGCCGCTCGTGCGAGCCCCAGCCGAGCTCGCAGGGTTGCGAGCCCTCGCTGACAAAGCCGTCGACCGACCAGGTGTTAACGAACTCACCCGGCCGCTTGCGCACCGGCGACACCTGCGTGTCGCGCTCGGCCACGTGAATGACCTTGATGCCGAGGGTGTGCGCGAGCGCCGCCCAGTCGGCACGGCTTTGCGGATTGCCGGCTGCTACGCCCGTGTCAGCGGCGATGTTGAGCATCGCCTGTTTGACGAAGTGCGACACCATTCCGGGATTGGCCCCGTGGGTCAGCACCGCGGTCGGCCCGTTCTCGCGTCCCTGACGCAGCGCGAGTGCCGTCTCACGCAGTGCATAGTTGGTGCGCCGCGCGGCGGGAATCGACTTGTCGGTGTAGCCGCCGGGCCAAGGCTCGATGCAGGTGTCGAGGTAGAGCGCGCCGCGCTCGTGGCAGAACTCGATCAGGGCGCAAGAGGACACGTCGACCGACACATTGATCAGGAAATCGCCGCTCGACAGCAGCGGCTCAAGAAGGCCACGCAGGTTCTCTGCGGTCACCGCCTGCTTGATGAAGCGCACGCCGAAATGCACCGCCACGTCTGCGCCGCGCTCGTCGGCCGAAACGATGGTGATGCGCTCGGCCTGGGTGCCGATATGCCGCAGGATGAGCGGCAAAACGCCCTGGCCGATGCTGCCAAAGCCGACGAAAACAATGCGGCCTGGAAATTCGACGTGTACCTTGTGTTGGCTCATGATGCTCCTTCAGGTCGTGCGCCAATGCGGCGGAAAAGTGCGATCGTATCCCGGCAGCGCCTCGATGCGCTGCAACCATCGGCCGAGCGCCGGGTAATTCGCCTCGAGCGGCAGGAAGCGACGGGCGAGGTCCGAGGCTCTGGGTCGCAGCAGGGCGCGGCGCAGCAGCTGGATGAACGGAAAAATCGCCATGTCCACGGCGCTGTAGTCCTCACCGACGATCCAATCGAAGCGCGAGACGCGCTGCTCGATGGTGCGCGCCTCGCGCGCCACCACGTGCATGGCGTCGGTGAGCTGGTCGCTATCGAGCGGCGGCTCTGCCGAAGGCGCGCCCTCGCCCGGCAGCAAAGTACGGCAGATGCCGAGGATATGCGCCTCGGTGTAGGCCTGAAACTCACCGATCACCCGCATGATCACTGCGGACTCCTCGGGCGAGCGACCGAAGATCGGCGGTTGCGGGTACTTCAGGTCGAGGTAATGAAGAATCGCCACCGACTCGAACACCACGTAATCGTCGTGTTTGAGCACGGGCAGGCGCCCGCGAGGATTCATGGCGATCATTTGGGGAGACTTCTGTTCCTGAAACGCCAGCTGCAGCACATGGCTGCGGTACTCGAGCCGCTTGTGCTCGAGTGCCAGCAGTACCCTCCAGGAGTACGGACTGCCACTGCCCCAGTACACGTCTATCGTCATCGGAGGATTGTAACTGCAACGCTCTGGCCGGAGAATTCGCGCCTTGAGAAGACGGGGACCTTTTGGATGATCCATTCGACTTTGATCGACGCCGACACTCTGGCGGCCCACCTGCACGACTCACGCTGGGTGCTGCTCGACTGTCGCTTCGAGCTCACCGATGCGGCGGCCGGTGAAAAAGCCTATGCCGCCGGTCACATCGAGGGTGCGCGCTATGCGCACCTCGACCGTGATCTGGCCGCCCCACCGACGTCCACCTCGGGACGTCATCCCCTGCCCGATCCGGCCGACTTCGCACTGCGGGCCGGTGCGTGGGGGATCGATGCCGCCACGCAGGTGGTCGTCTATGACCAAGGCAACAGTTTTTACGCTGCACGAGCCTGGTGGATCTTTCGCTGGCTCGGGCACGAGCGAGTCGCCGTGCTCGACGCCGGGCTGGCAGCCTGGACGCGCAGCGGTCGATCGCTGAGCGAGGCCGCGCCGCGCATCCAGCCGCGCGGTTTCATCGCTCGCCCTGATCCGCGGCGGGTGGCCGCGATCGATGAGGTACTGGCCCAGGTTGGCAACCCGAGCATACGGTTGGTCGATGCGCGAAGCGTGGAGCGCTACGCAGGCGGCAGCGAGTCGATCGACCCCATCAGCGGTCACGTCCCCGGTGCCGTGAGCCACCACTACGGCCGCAACCTCGATGCGCGGGGTTTGATGCACTCGGCCGAAACGCTGCGCGACGAGTGGACGCGCACACTGAACGGAGTACCCGCGGAGCAGATGATCGCCATGTGCGGCTCGGGCGTCAGCGCCTGCGTCAACCTGCTCGCCATGGAGCACGCCGGAATTCGCGGCGCACGGCTGTATCCGGGCTCGTGGAGCGAGTGGATACGCGACCCGGCGCGGCCGGTGGCGCGGGGTATGACCCCGTGAGCGTCGAGGGCCAGAACCTCACCCCCGCAGCGAACGGAACGCGGCGCGTCCCGCCCTGGAGCGTGAGCGACTCGCTTGATCTCTACCACCTGCCCGCCTGGGGCCAAGGCTACTTCGGCATCAACGAGGCGGGCCACGTGGTGGTGCGCCCCGAGCAGGTGGCGGGTCGCGAGATCGACCTTTACGAGGTTGTGCAGGGGCTGAAACAGCGCGAGCTAACGACTCCAGTCGTGGTGCGCTTCTCCGGCATCCTCGCGCACCGCCTGCGCCAACTCAACGACGCCTTTGCGCGCGCCATCAGCGAGAACGACTACCGAAATCGCTATTCGGCGGTGTTTCCGATCAAGGTGAACCAGCAACGCCTGGTGGTGCAAGAGGTCTATCGCTACGGCGCGGACTTCGGCTTTGGGCTTGAAGCCGGCAGCAAGCCGGAGCTGCTCGCGGTCATGGCAATGACCGAAAACTCCCCGGATCGCCTCATCGTCTGCAACGGCTTCAAGGACGACAGTTACATCGAGACGGCGATGCTCGCCACCAAACTCGGGCGCACCATCGTGCCCGTGGTGGAAAACTTTGCCGAGCTGGGTCTCATCATCAAGCACGCTCGGGCGCTCGACGTGCGGCCGCGTATCGGCATCCGCGTGAAGCTCGCGAGCGAAGGCTCAGGCCGCTGGCGCGATTCGGCCGGTGAGAAATCCAAGTTTGGCCTCTTCATCACCGAAATCCTCGAAGCGGTCGAGGTGCTGCGACGCGAGAACATGCTCGATTGCCTCAAGCTCGTGCACTGCCATCCGGGCAGCCAGCTGCAGGATATCCGGCGCGTCAAGGATGCGATCAATGAACTCGCTCATGTGTACGCCGAGCTGAAGCTGCTCGGTGCGGGTCTCGAATACATTGATGTTGGCGGCGGTCTTGGCGTCGATTACGACGGCTCGGGCACCAACTACACCTCCTCGATGAACTACAGCGTCGAGGAGTACGCCAATGATGTGGTCTATCGCGTGGCGAGCGTCTGCAACGCGCGCGGTATCGATCACCCGTTGATCGTCAGCGAGTCGGGTCGCGCGATCGCCGCGCATCACAGCGTACTGATTTTCAACACCCTAGGATCCTCCGCACTCGACAAATTCAGAGTCAGCGGCCGCGAGGACGAGGAGTACGCAGGCCGGCCCCTGCCGCAGCCCGTGCAGGATCTGCTCGGTGCATATCGCGAGGTCAGCGAGCGACGGGTCGTCGAATGCTGGCACGATGCGCTCACGGCGCGCGAGCAGTGTCTGCAGATGTTCAACCTGGGGCTGCTATCGCTCGAGTTCCGTGGGCTGGCGGAGCGGCTGTACTGGGCCACGTGCGCGAAGATCCGCGACTACTGCCGCAAGCTCGACGAAGTGCCCGAAGAACTCGAGGGCATCGAGTCGATCCTCTCCGACATCTACTTCTGCAACATGTCGGTGTTCCAGTCACTGCCGGACAGTTGGGCGATCGACCAGCTGTTCCCGATCATGCCGATCCATCGCCTTGATGAATGCCCGACACGGCGCGCCGTGCTCGCCGACATCACCTGCGACTCCGACGGCAAGATCGACCACTTCGTCAGCCACCGCGAGGTCAAGCGCACCCTCGAGCTGCACGACATCGCCGAGGGCGACGAGTATTACCTGGCCGCATTTTTGGTCGGCGCGTACCAAGAGACGCTCGGCGACCTGCACAACCTGTTCGGCGACACTCACGTCGTGCACATCCGTCTGGAAGAGGACGGCAAATGGTGGATTGACGAAGTGGTCATGGGTGACACCGCCAACAAGGTGCTCGAATACATGGAGTATGACGTGGCCGAGCTCTACCCCGCGCTCGCGCGGGACTGCGAGCGCGCGATCCGCGAGGGGCGCATGACGGTGGCCGAGAGCCAAGCGCTCAAACGCTTCTACGAAGGCGAGCTCAACGGGTATGCTTACCTCGAATGAACGCCGTCATAGACACACTGCGGGACGACACCCGACTGCCGCCGCTGCAGGTCGAGGAGAGCCGCGAATTTCGCAGCTACCACAACTTCCTGCGCGCCGCCCGCAACTATATGGAAGGCCCGCTGGTGGCGCAGATGCACGATGCCTACGACGCGGCACTCGAGCGCACGCCCGGCGAAGCGAGACCCGCACCGGGCGATTGGCACGGCGTCGAGGCGCTGCTCGATAGCACGACTGAGTTCCAGTTCTATTGCTGGTCCTACCGCAACCTGCAGCGCTTCAAGTACCACCGCCCGTCGTTCGGCATCTTCGCGACCCTTGAAGCCCAGCGCGAGCGTCTGGTCGCCGAGCTCCAGGCCACCGCCCGCACGGCGGCGCCCGATGAACTGCGGCTGAATCCAACGCTGCCACTGCCCGAATACTTTCGCTTCGTGCCGTTTCATCAGCACACCGGTGGCGTCGCCCACGACGCTCTCGACGGTCTCGCCTATGAAATCGGTCGGCGTACCACCGTCCCGGCACATGCCGATCCGAACGGTATCTATCGCATCCTCTTCGAGGCACTGCCGCAGAGGGCCTGGCCGCGGGTGCTCGACTGGGGCACCGGGCATGGCGCAGCGCTCATCACCTGGCAGCAACTGCACCCGGAGTCCGAGTGTCATGGCGTCGATCTGTCGGCACCGTGTCTCAAGGTGGCCCATCGACGCGCCCGTGAGCAGGGCTTTCACTTCCATCTGTCGCAGCAAGATCTCGAGCACCTTGAGTACCCGAACGACAGCTTCGATCTGATCTTCTTCAATTTCATGCTGCACGAGTTGCCGCCCGCGCATACGCCGGCGCTGCTCGCGGAAGCCGCGCGAGTGCTCAAGCCCGGCGGCCTGTTTGCCGGCCACGAGTTTCACCTGCGTCCGGGTGATGATTTCCAGAACGTGCTGCAACGTACCCACGCCTGGACCAACAACGAAACCTACGCGACGCCCTGGTATGACTCGCCAATCGCCGAGTGGGCGCGTGCGGCAGGATTCTCCAAAATCAGCATCACGCCTTTCGAGCGGCTGAACCGATCGGTGAAACGTCCCGGACGCGCACCGATCAACGCGAATTATTGGAACCTCTACGTGTTCGAAAAATGAGCGAGCGCAACGCTGCCCTGCAGGGCCCCGTCACGGACGTCGAACCGGATTTCCTCGCAGCGCTGCCGATGGACAACGCCGTCGGTGCCATTGTCGCCTTGACCGCGGAGGTCTACGTGCTGCGCGAACGACTGGCGACGCTCGAAGCCGAACTCACTGGTCGACAGGTGCTACCTGCCGAGGCGGTCGAACGTCATCGCGACACACCGGCCGAGGCTGAAGCGCGAGCCGCAGACCTCGCCGCCTTCACCGCCCGCGTGCTCGCGGAGCTGACCCGCAATCGCGTGCCTGTGTCGCGCATCCATCCCGAAGTCGTCAAATATCTCAATCGATCCGCAGGAGACAGACCGTCATGAGCCGATCCTGGAACGTCCTTCCGCTCGCCGTTGCCCTGACGCTCGGCAGCGCCGCCGTGCTCGCTGCCGGCAAGGCCAAGCCCATCGACCTCGGTACGCCCGAGGGTGCGAACCTTGCAGCCCGCAAGATCCAGTGCTCGGCCAACGACAACGTGCCGACGATCTATTACTTCCACGGCGAAGCCTTCAGCCGCGTCCCCGGCGAGCGAGACCGGAAACTCTTTGACGTCGAGGGCTACAACGTCCGGCAGTGCGTGACCGTAAACGACCCGGTGCGCGGCGCAGGCTGGCGCCTCATCTCGCGTGAACTGCTGCTCTACGTCGATCCCACCACCGGGGAACTGCTGCGCGAGTGGAAAAATCCGTGGACGGGACAGACGGTCAAGGTGCTGCAAACCGCCAATGACCCGGTGAACCAGCGGCCGGTGTTCGCCAAAGCCGCCGATGGCACGCCCGCAAAGTGGCCGGGCACGATCTCGGGCGATACCTGGTGGAACACCATCACGGTGCCGCTCTTCTACATCAACCCGCTCGGCGGGGAGTACCAGAAGAACGTCGGCGGCTACTACCACGCCACGGAAATGTTCAATTTCTTCGGCAAGGTCAGCGAGCTCGTCGACCCGAAGAACGTCAATCCGGCCATCGAGGTGGGTTGGGTGCGTCTGGCCGATTGGCTGCCCTGGATGGAAATGAGTGGCCGCGCCGGGATCATCTACATCCACGCCGCTGGTCGGAAACTCGAGTCTTACGAGCAGCTGCCGACGGTGATGCGCAAGGCGATCGAGACCGAGTATCCGGAGTACCGCAACCCGCCTCCGGGTGACGACAGTCGCGAAAATGAGACGAGTTGGACCTACTTCAAGAAAAAGGTGCAGCCGACCACACCCGGGAAAAAGTAGCGCAAGACCCCCCGTTTACTTGCCGTCAAATTCGGTAGTAGCATCGGGAGCGTGTGTTGAGCCCACCCAAAGTGAGACGGTTAAATGACCACCATTTACGTAGGCAACTTGCCCTTCTCCGCCAATGAGGCCGATATCCGAGTGCTCTTTGAGCGCTACGGGAAGGTCGACTCGATCAAGCTCGTCAACGATCGCGAGACCGGTCGTCCACGCGGCTTCGGCTTCGTGGATATGCCCGCTGCCGAGGCCCAGGCGGCCATCGCAGCCCTCAACGGGTATGACATGAACGGCCGCGCCCTGCGCATCAACGAAGCGCAGGAACGCGCCCCGCGTCCGCCACGCTCCGGCGGTGGCGGTGGATATGGCGGCGGTGGCGGTGGATATGGCGGCGGTGGCGGTGGATATGGCGGCGGTGGTGGCGGATACGGCGACGGTGGCGGCGGGTACGGCCGTCGCTGATCAACGTTTGCTCCCTGCGCGCAGTGTGCGCGCAAGCCACCTGACGCAGGGTTATCCATGAGTCCGTCCCGCAGGCCTCGCCGATATCGGGCACAACCGGCCACAGCCGTCGGGCTGAAGCTGCCGATACCACCTCGCAAGGCACTCGATCCGGATCTGCGCAAGTACTTCGCCGTCTGCGACGAGAAACTCGGCTTCCTGCCCAACGTGCTGAAGGTCTACAGCTTCGACCAGAAGAAGTTGCGGGCCTTCATCGGCATGTACAACGATTTGATGCTCGGCGAGTCGCGCCTGAGTCCTCTCGAGCGTGAAATGATCGCCGTCGTCGTCTCATCGGCCAATCGCTGCTACTACTGCCTGACGGCCCACGGCCAGGCAGTGCGCGAAATGTCCGGCGATCCCTCGCTCGGCGAAGCGCTGGTGATGAACTATCGCGTCGCACGCATTCCACGCCGGCAGCGCGCGATGCTCGATTTTGCACATCAACTCACCGTCGACCCGACGGCGGATGCCGCTCCGGCGCGCCAGAAACTACGCAAGGCCGGCTTCAGCGATCGTGACCTGTGGGACATTATCGCGGTCACCGCGTTCTTCAACATGACCAATCGCCTCGCAGCGGCCACCGACATGATGCCGAACGAGGAATACCTTGCCGCCTCGCGCTGAACGAGGTCATCGCAGGATGCACTCGCCTCACGCGCCAATGTCATGCTGATCCGCTCTCGCGAGGTGTTCACGGGCCGTGTCACGCGCATGACCGTCGACACCGTCGAGCTGCCCAACGGCCATCGCACCGACCTCGAAGTGCTGCACCATCCGGGTGGTGCCGCGGTCGTCGCCGTCGATGGCGAGCGGCGCGTGTGCTTGCTGCGCCAATACCGTCACGCCGCAGGGGGCTACGTCGTCGAGTTGCCGGCCGGGCGACTCGAACCGGCTGAACCGCCCGCGCGCACGGCCGAGCGTGAACTCGCCGAGGAAGCCGGCATGCACGCGGCTCGCTGGCGCGAGCTCGGCGTATCTTTGAGCTCGCCCGGTGTATTCACCGAACGCATTCACCTATATCTGGCCACCGAGCTGACGGCCGTGGCGAGTGCGCCGGAGGCGGCTGAGGTGTTCGAGGTGCAGTGGGTGCCGCTCGAGGAGGCCGTGCAACGCTGCCTGCAGGGCGACATCGAAGATTCGAAGACCTGCCTCGGCCTACTGCGCGCCGCGGCCGTGCTTGCGCCGACTGAGCGAGCGGAGTCACCGTGCTGAGAGGGCTCACGCGTTATCAGTGGCTGGTGATCGGCGCAGCCTGGCTCGGTTGGGGCTTCGATGTGTTCGACGCCATGCTGTTCAACTTCGTGGCCTCGAACTGCATCCCGACACTGCTCGGACTTGCACCAGGCACCGACGAAGCGCGCTCAGCCACGGTCTACTGGACCGGGATCCTCTCGGCCGTGCTGTTGGTCGGCTGGGCGGCGGGAGGCGTGCTGTTCGGCTGGCTCGCCGACCGGCACGGACGACGCCTTGCGCTGATGCTCACCATCCTCGCGTACGCGCTCGGCACCACACTGTGCGCCTTTGCGACCAGCATCGAGCAGCTCACGTTGTTTCGCGCGCTGACCAGCCTCGGCATCGGCGGCGAGTGGGCCGTCGGCGCCGCGCTCGTGGCCGAGACCGTACCCGAGGAACATCGCGTCGAAGCCGGCGCGCTGCTGCAGACCGCCTCCCCGCTCGGCATCATGCTGGCGAGTGTCGTCAACTACCAAATCGCGGGCGTCTGGTTGGCCGACGATCCGCAAAATTCCTGGCGTTACGTATTCCTGTGCGGTCTCGCGCCGGTGTTCCTCGCGCTCGCGGTGCGCGTGTTCATCAAAGAAAGTGAACGCTGGCAGGCAAGCAGTGGTGAGGCACCTCACCTCGCCGTGCTCTTCAGCCCCTCGCTTCGCGCTGCAACCCGCGCCGCGCTGCTCGTCTCGCTGACGGCGCTGCTCGGCTGGTGGGCGGTGAACGCCTTCGTACCGCTGCTCGGCAGCCTGCTCGCCGGCGATGTCGCTCGCGCCGAAGGCCTGGCACCCGAGGCTGCACAGCGCCTGGCCGAGGCATGGAAATCCAATGCCTCGAACGCCTTCAATCTCGGCGGGCTGATCGGCGCACTGGCGGCGATCCCGCTGGCGAAGCGCTGGGGACGTCGCCCTACGTTCATTGCTTATTTTCTTTGGTCGGCCGCCGCCATCCTGCTCACGTTCGGCCTGCCGCTACCGCCACAGACCCGCCTCGCCATGCTGTTCGTGGTGGGCCTCGGCGTATACGGCGTATTCAGTGCGCTGGTCTTCTATCTGCCGGAGCTCTTTCCCACCCGAGTCCGCGGTCTCGCCTCCGGGTTCTGCTACAACATCGGTCGCGTGATCGCCGCATTCGGACCCTTCGCCGTGGGCGCGATCGCCGCGGGCGCAGGCGGCTCCTCGACAGTGATTACCCAGACCGTGGTCTGGGTCGCTGCAGTGCCACTGCTGGCTGCGCTGCTGGCGCCGCGCTGGATCGTCGAAACCCGCGGCCGACCGTTGCCGGAATAGCCTGCCGCAATAGGAGCTAGAGCACGCCGTGGATCGCCCAGGAGTCATGGACAACCCGAGCGTCATGCATCGTGCGTCGGCCATGCGCGCCATCACCCTCGGCGTGACGGATCTCGACAAGGCCCTCACCTTGTTTCGCAACACCATGGGCCTGCGTCTCGAAAGTGATCACGAAGTCAGCGCCGCGCGTCGTCGCCTATGGGAACTCGACGAAGGCTGCAGCGCCCGCATCGTCGAACTCTCCTGTGGTGGCTACGCGACCGGGCGCCTGCGTCTGCTGCAACTCACGCCTCGCGCGCAGGTCGTTGCCCGTCTCGACACCCAGCTCGGCGGGCCGGACTCACCGCTCGACATCGGGCCTAAGGCCGTCGACTTCTACGTGCGCAGCCCAGCCACGGATGCGTGGCGTGAAATGATCGCTGCCGGCTGCATCGCGCGCTCGCCACCCGTGCGACACGTGATCGGCGACGTCGAAAGCGAGGAATGCGTGCTATTCGGTCCGGACGGTGTGCCGCTACTGATCATGGTCGGCCATCGGCACCCACCCTCGCAGATGCGCCCGGGATCACCGCATGGCAACTACAGCGAAGTGCCCACCGTGAGTGTCGTGGCGGGAGACCTTGCAGCCACGCGCCGCTTTTATGGAGAAGGGCTCGGTCTTGCGATCGGCACTGACGCCGAGACGCCTGCGGAGTTTCGCGACAAGGTCAACGAACTCGTCGGTATCCCGGCCGGTTCGCGCGTGCATTTTCTGCTGTATCAGCAGGCCGACGAACCGAGCGGCAAGATCCTGCTCGTGCACTTCGGCGCACTGTCGCAACGCCGACTCGAAGGGCGTATGCATCCGCGGCATCTGGGTGTCGCCCTCTTCCACCATGAGACGGTCGATCTCGACGGTCTACATGCGCAGCTGCGCAGGATCGGCGCGAACGTCCTGGCCGCACCGCAGCAGGTGGACGCGGAGCGTGTCATGCTGGTGCGCGGTCCCAACGAAGAATTATTCGAATTCACGGAGCGTCGATGAAAGCATTATTGAGCGAGCAGCCCGGTGGCCCGGAAACGCTCGTTTTGCGTGATCTGCCCGATCCCAGCCCGAAGGCTGGCGAATTGCGCGTTGCCGTCAAGGCCTGCAGCCTGAACTATCCCGATGCGCTGATGATCGAGGACAAGTACCAGTTCCGTCCGCCTCGGCCGTTCGCGCCGGGCCT
>CAISHQ010000136.1 GCA_903885195.1 uncultured Pseudomonadota bacterium
CGCGGGCTTCCTCGTTGGCGTGAATCGCATCAGCGAAACCACTCTGGCGATGTGGGACCTGAAAGTCTCGCGTCCCGATCTCGTCGCCCTGCCCGGCGGTGATGTGGGCATCGCGAGTGGACTCGAAGTGCGTCGCGAGAGCTACGTCGACAACCGCGATCCGCGCCTTGACGGCACCATCAAGTACACCGACGTCGTCACAAACATCACCTATGGCACCGACGTGATGGGCGCCAGCCCGTCACCGGATGTTCGCGCACACCGATCGATCATGTCGGCATATCTAGAACTTGCAGTACCGGTGGTGTCCCCGGCGATGGAGATACCGCTCGTCAAGTCCGTCGACATGCAGCTGGCTGCGCGCACCGAGCGGTACTCGGACTTCGGCACTGTGACGAAGCCCAAAGTTGCACTGAACTGGACGATGACCGATTGGCTCGCCCTGCGCGGCTCCGCCTCGCAGGCGTTTCGTGCGCCGAATCTGCCGCAGTTCTACAGTTCCGGTACGCAGGTCAGCAATACTCGTACCGACTTCTCTTTCTGCCGCTTGAACGCCGTAACCTGCGCCGGTGCCAGCACGATCGAGGTTCGCTCGGGTAACCAGGGACTCGGCCCCGAGGAGGCGGATAATCTTTCCGCGGGTCTTGTGCTCGAACCGAGCCTGCCGGAATCCGCCGGCAAGCTGACCTTGAGCGTCGATTTTTGGTCGATCAAGCAGACCGAGGTCATCGGCATCGAGGGCGGTCAGGTGCAACTGCTGTACGACTACCTGCTGCGACTCGACGGGCAGAGCAACCCGAATCTGGTTCGTGATGCGCCCGTCGGCACGAACCGTGTCGGACAGCTGCTGCAGATCAACGACAACTACTTCAATATCACCCCGCGTCAGCTCGAGGGCTTGGATGCAAGCCTGCGCTATGAACTTCGGCGTACGAAGTTCGGCAACTTCACTTTCACCGTGAATGCCGCAAAGTTGACCAAGTTCGAGCAGCAAGCCACCGAGATGGCGAGCAAGGTGATCGACGCCAACAACGCTGGCCGCTTCGGCCCCGGTATCGTGGTGACGGCGGCGGGCAATCAGATCGGCATCAACGGTAACCCGGAGTGGCGCGGCTCAGCCTCGTTGACCTGGCGACAGCAACAGTGGCGCGCTGGCATGTTCGTCAATTACGTTGGCTCCGTGTTCGACACCGGTCCGGCCGCAGTGAACGGGCAACTGTTTGAAGTCGACAGCTGGACGACTATGAGCGTCTACGGTCAGTACGACTTCCGTCGGCGCGACGACATCCTGGACCAGACCTCATTGCGACTCGGTGTGCGCAACATCGAGGATAAGGACCCACCTGTCACATCGACGAACTTCGGCTACTTTGGCAGCCTCGCCAATGCTACGGGCCGATACGTATACGTGACGCTGTCCAAGAGCTTCTAAACGACCCTGTCAGCGTAGCGGGGGGCGTTCCTCAGCCGAGGATCGCCTCCCGCTCGTACAGCCGACCCGCGATCCAGCACAGGATCCCGCCGATCAGCAGGCTCGCGCCGGCTGAGTACAGCAGGTCGGGCATCGCCAGCGCCTCGCCGCGCAATACTTTCATCATCAGGAAGTGCTGACTGAGTGATGGCGTTGCCATCACGAGCGGCGACGGCTCGATCCGCAGTATCCCGATGAACACCAGCGGCAGTGTCGGCGCGCTAATAGCGAAGGTCAGATAACTCTGCGCCTCACGAAAACTGCGGGTGAAGGAAGCCACTACTGTCAGTAGCCCCGCGCCGAGCACAGCAAGTGGTGCCGACACGGCAAAGAGCTTGAGAGTGGTGAGTGGCCCCATCGACAGACTCATGCCGAACTCCTCGAGACGCACATAATTCAATGCGACCGCACAAGCCGTCAGCGTCAGCACCATGGAGATCAGCATGTAAGCCATCGTCGCGGCAATCTTGCCGTAGATGAGATGTGGCCTTGGCATCGGCGCAGTCAGCAAAGCTTCGAGCGAACCGCGCTCACGCTCACCGGCCGTGGCGTCGATGGCCAGATACATGCCGCCGAACAGCATGGCGAAAATTGCCAGGTAACTGAGCATGCCCAATGCGAACGTTGCACGACTCGCTGGCGTCGACACGTCAATGTCATGGATCACCAACGGCATCGTGCTGATCGGATCGACGCCTCGCAGCATGAGCCGCGTCTGCGACACCTGCCGACCGTAGGCCCGTATGGCCTGGGCCACCCGATCGGCACTGGCGTCACCCCCAAACTGATCGGAACTGTCCGCGAAGATCTCTACGGCCGCAGGCTCCGAACGCGCCCACCGCTCGCCGAAGTCCGCCGGAATGCGCAGCGCCAACGTGATTTCTCGGGCGGCAATCGCCTCGCGAATCTGCTCCTCGTCGAGATTGCGAGGCTCGGCCGTGATGCCTTTCGATTCGAGCATCGCCATGAGAATGGGTGCATACTCTGCACCGACCACGGGCAGCGTCATGGGCTTGTCGAAGGTCGCCTCGCCACGCGATACCGACAACTGCAACAGGGCGGCGAGCATCAGCGGCCCAAGCACCGGTCCGAATACCAGCGCTGAGAGCAAGATGCGCCGATCACGCAGGTTTTCAATGAACTCCTTGCGGAACACCGTGAATATACCGCGCATCAGTTCAACCCCTCTGCCGTACCGATCAGCTTCACGAACGCATCTTCGAGCGTGGCTTCACCGGCTTGTGAGCGCAGTGCCTCGACGGTTCCGCTCGCAGCCACGCGCCCCTGTGCAATCACCACCACTTCGTCGCAGAGCAGTGCTACCTCCTGCATGACGTGACTCGAGAACAGGA
>CAISHQ010000137.1 GCA_903885195.1 uncultured Pseudomonadota bacterium
GCGACTGCCGCGCCTGCGGCGAGCCGCTATATGTCAAGCCGGCCGTCGCCAACGGCCGAAGAACCACCCCCGTTGCTGCTAGAATCCCGGGTGCTCCACAGCACTGAGCGCCCGCGTTTCCACACGGTGCCCGAAAGGTGCGAACGAGCGCACCGCATGTCCAGAGCGCACCCCTCCCAAGATCGCAATTTTCTTGCAGGCCCGTACATAGACCGGCGCGCGGAACTGCGCGAGGTCGAGCACTGGCTGGAGGATGCGCGTCGCGATTCCAGCACTCGGTACCTGTTTATACGCGGCACGGAACTGGCCATCCGCGGCGAGCCTGCGACGGCCGCCTTCGTCTCGGCCGAGCACCCCTTGGTGCAAGCGGCGGCACCTGAAACCCTGGTCTTGCTCGGCTGGTTTCGCGACGTTCGTTGCGTGCTGGTGCAGCTCGATACCGCAGTGCCCCCGCCACCCGACATACGCTTCGAGGAGTTGCGACCGCTCGCCTCGGAATTGGAGGCAGGAGAAGCGGGCCTGCTGGCCTACGCCCGCGCCCTCGCGTACTGGCAATACCGGCATCGACGCTGTGGCGTCTGCGGCGCAGCGACCGCGCCGCACCGCGCCGGACACGTCATGCGTTGCGCGTCGACCGACTGCGCGACAGATTTTTTTCCGCGCGTCGATCCGGCGATCATCGTTCTCGTCAGCGACGGCGAACGCGCCCTGCTCGGTCGTCAGGCGAGCTGGCCGGCGGGGCGCTATTCGACCATCGCGGGCTTCGTCGAACCGGGCGAGAGCCTCGAAGATGCTGTGGCACGCGAGGTGCTCGAGGAAACCGGCGTCGTGGTCACCGAAGCGCACTACCACTCCTCGCAGCCCTGGCCTTTTCCCTCGTCGCTGATGCTCGGCTTCATGGCGAGCGCGGCGCCCGATTCGATCGCCAGTAGCAGTGCTGAGCTCGAAGACGCGCGCTGGTTCACGCGCGGGCAGATTGCAGCGGGCGAAGCGGTGCTCCCACCGCCGACCTCCATCTCGCATCGCTTGATCGCGAACTGGTTCGATGCGGGCTCATCAACGCCCCTCCGCGAATTGCCGACACGGCTCTGGACGCCGCCGCGTCGCGGCTGAGCTGCCGAGGGCTACTGCCGATATGTGTCTTGCGGCGATCGCCCACCGCGTCCATCCGCAGTATCGACTGATCGTGCTGGCCAACCGCGATGAGTTTCATGCGCGGCCTGCGCTAAGCACCCACCTATGGAGTGATCAGCCGAGCATTCTCGGCGGCCGCGACGAGCGCGCAGGCGGCACATGGCTGGCCGTCGATCGCCATCGGCGCGTCGGGCTCGTCACCAACTATCGTGAACCTGCGCGGGCCGCGGCAGACGCACCGACCCGCGGACGGCTGGTACCGGCGTTCCTGTCGGCCACGCAGCCGCCGGAGCGATTCGTCGCCGAACTTGCGGCCGAAGCGGACAAGTACGCGGGCTTCAACCTGCTGCTCGCCGATCGCGACACGCTCTGGTACGCCTCGAATCGGCACCCGCGCTTCGCCGCTGACTTGCCACGCGGAGTGCACGGCCTGAGCAACCATCTACTCGATACGCCCTGGCCGAAGTTGCGCCGGCTGCGCGAGCGGTTGACCACCTGGCTCGAGACGGCATCGGAGAGCCCGGGTGAGATGGCCTCAAGCCTTGAGCCGCTCTGGACTGCGCTGACGGACGACGAACGCGCCGCCCCCGACGCGCTGCCCTCCACCGGCGTCTCACCGGAATGGGAGCACCTGCTCTCTTCGGCCTTCATTCGTCATGCCGATTACGGCACACGCTGCTCAACGCTCGTGCTCGTCGGTCACGACGATTCGCTGGACATCGAGGAGCGCAGCTATGCCACCGACGGCGGCATCCGCGAACGGGTGCGCTGGCGAGCGGATCCGAACATGTGGCCGCCCGCGCCGGTGCGGGTCTGATCCTGGCGAGTCTGCAGTAGAATCCGACCATCCTCGCCAGAGGCCGCACAGGCACCCGCGCCCCCGATGCATCGTTCGTCCGAGTCCACTGCCGTCGCCGCGCGCCGCACGGGGCGTATTGCAGCGCTGCTGTGCAGGGCGCTGCTGGGTCTCGGCGTGCTCGGCGGCGCCTCCGTCGCCCACGCGGACATCGACATCCAGATCAACGGTGTCGACGGTGCACTGCGACAGAACGTGCTGGTATTCCTGAGTCTCGAGCGTTACCGCACACGCGACGATCTCGACGAAGCCTTGGTGGAGCGGCTGCAGGAACGGGCCGAACGAGAGGCTGCCGCCGCGCTGCGTCCTTTCGGCTTTTACGCCGCAACCGTGAAGAGCCGGGTCGAGCGCATTCGAGAGGGCGAATGGCGAGCGCGCATCGACGTCGACCCGGGTCGCCCGGTGATGCTGACCGAGGTGATCGTGCAGGTGATCGGACCCGGTCTCGAGCATCCGGCGTTTCGCGACATCGTCGGCTCGCCACGGCTGCGTATTGGCGAGCGGGTCGATCACGCCACGTACGATCAGGTGCGTAACACCTTGCTGCGCACGGCGGCGACGCTCGGCTATGCCGAGGCCAAACTGACGCGCAGTGAATTGCGAGTAGATCCGGCGAAACTCTCCGCCCTCGCCGAACTCGTGCTCGAGACCGGTCCGCGCTACAGTTTTGGCACGACGCTGATCGAGCAGACGACTCTTGATGAGGGCCTGCTTCGCCGCTACGTGCGCTTCAGCGACGGCACGCCGTACGATGCCACGCAGTTGCTGCGCACCCAGTTCGCCCTCGACGACAGCCAGTATTTCGCCAACGTCGAAGTCATCGCGGGGCAACCCGATGCCGACACGCTGCAGATTCCGGTCAGCATTCGCGCCGAACCCAATCGTCGCAATCGATACTCGATCGGCGTCGGCTACGCCACCGACAGCCGCGCCCGCGGCACGCTGTCCTGGGAAAATCGCCGGCTGAACCGACGTGGTCATCGGCTGCGCACCGAATTCAAGACCGCGCAAACCGAACAGTCTCTCGAAGCACGCTACGTGATCCCGATCGGCGATCCGGCGCTCGAGAAACTCGGCTTCGAGTTTCGCTACGCCCGCGACGAGCTCGGCGATCTCGACACGCGCACGACGCGCTTCCAGCCCGCCGTCACGCAGGTACTCGGAAACTGGCAGCGCGTGACCTATGTCTCGCTCAACCGCCTGCGTACGATCACCCCGGCTTCGCTTACCGACCCCGCGAGCGATGTCGCCAACACGCTGATCATCCCGGGCATCAGCTACGCTTCGGTGCCGCGAGGCTATCTGGGCGAAGCGCTGTTCTCCCGCGCGCTGTACGCGGAGCTGCGCGGCTCGGCTCGCAGCATCGGCGCGCCCGACAGCTTCGTGCAACTGAAACTCGAAGCCGAACGGGTTTTCGATCTCGGTACGCGCTGGCATGCATTCATACGCGGGCAGGTCGGTGCGACGCTCGTATCGGATACGGCCAAGCTGCCGGGTACCGAACGCTTCTTTGCCGGCGGCGATCGCAGCGTGCGCGGTTTCGGCTTCAACGATTTGTCGCCCGTCGATGAGGAAGGTCGAAAGATCGGCGGGCGCCACCTATTCACCGGTACTGCCGAAGTCATCCGCGATTTGCCACGCAATCTCGGCGCGGCGGTGTTCGTCGACGTCGGCAACTCCTTCGATCGATTCGGCGACCCGCTGCAGTGGTCGGTCGGCGTGGGTCTGCGCCTGAGACTGCCGGTGGTGACACTCGGCATCGACGTGGCGCAACCGATGACGAACCCCAGCTGCCGCAGCGCCACGCCCGACCCACGCTGCACCACCGTCGGCGGATTCAAGGATCCGAGCGGACCGCGGCTGCATCTGAACTTCTCACCGAAACTCTGAGCCCATGACACGCCGCGGCAAACTGGCACTGATTCTGCTCGGCATACTGCTGCTATTGCCGCTCGGCGCGATGTGGACGCTCGGCTACTCCAGCGGGCTGGTACGCGCGCTCGTAGCGCGACTGCCTGCGAGCATCGGCACTATCGAAGTGCTGCAGATCAGTGGCGTGAGCGGCACCATCGCAGGCGGTCTGCGGATCGAGCGCGTACTCATCCAGCACGACGTCGTAAGGGTCGAGGCACGCGATGTGCGCGCCCGCGTTGAGTTGCTGCCGCTGCTGTGGCAGACCATCGAGGTCCGTGGACTCGACGTGCGCAAGATCGACATCACGGCCTTGCCGCGCGATAAGCCCCCGCCCGACAAGCCACCCCGTTTCCTGCCGGGTCTGCTGACGATCGATACCCGTGACGCGAAGATCAATGAAATCACCATCCAGCCCCTCACGGGTGCGCCGGTCGTGCTCGAGGCCAATGTCGTCACCGGTACCTTGCGCAGCAAGACGCTGCGTGTCACCGAGGTCGCCACCCGCCTGCTGCGGCTGCGACTGCGTGGCGAGGCGCTGCTAAGTGCCGACAACCCGCTCGATCTCGAGGGACGCGTGCAGGCCGTACTGGAGCCCGTCAGGGGCCCGCGCTGGGTCGCAGAGGCTACCGTCAACGGCAACCTCGAGAAAATGCTCGTCGATGCGACGCTCGGCGAACCATTCAAAGCCGAGATCGAGGATGGAATCTTTCGCGCCTTGCCGCCGTGGCGACTGACGGGGGCCGTGCGGTTCGAGGCACTCGAGCTCGAGAAGTTCGGCGGTTCGGATTTCCTTGGGCCGCTTTCAGGGGCGCTCGAACTCGACATCGATCGCGAGGGTTACCGCGGCAAGGGCCAGGTGCTGCCGCCGCGGCTCGAGTCGGGCCCGCTCGATGTCAGCATCGACAGCCTCTACTCGCGAGGCGTGCTGTCGCTGCGACAAGTGACCCTCGCCACAGCCAGCCGTAGCGTGCGTGCAGAACTCGACGGCAGCGTGACACTGCGGGATGCGGGTCCGGAGCTCGCCCTGAAGGGTCGCTGGGACAGTTTCCGCTGGCCGCTAAAGCCGGGCCCTGCCGTGGTGACGAGCCCGCGGGGGACGATCTCGCTCAACGGTCTGCAGCCGTATCGACTCGACGTAACGGCACGAGTGCTGGCCGGCACTCTGCCCCCGGCCGACGTGCAGGCACGCACCGTACTGAACCCTGGCCGACTGGACATCGTCGAGGTCAAGGCCGCGCTGCTGCGCGGCACGGCTCGCCTGAACGGCGAAGTCGAATGGAAACCGAACGAACGCTGGCGGATCGCGGGTCTCGCGCGAGACATCGACCCGTCGGGTGTGCGCGCAGATCTGCCCGGCTCACTGGCGTTTCGCATCGAGGCGCGCGGCAACGGCTTTGGCAAGAGCGGCGTGGTGGACATCGATGTGCGCAGTCTCACCGGCCGAGTGCGCGGCACCGCCGCTCGCGGACAGGGCAGCGTTCGCCTGAGCGGCGACACAGTGGGCTTGCGCAAGATCGATTTGGCGGCCGGCGGACTACAACTGGCTCTCGATGGCTCGCTGTCGCCGCGCCGACGCGATCTCGACTTCCGCATCCGTGCCAACGACCTCAGCATCCTGACCCCGAGTGGTCGTGGCGAGGTACGTGCCGAGGGTTCGTTGCGGGGCTCTCCACGCAGCATGCTGCTGAAACTCGACGCCGAAGGACGCGGCGTAGCACTGCAGGGCATCGAAATCGGCACGCTCGAGGCCAAGGTCGATCTCGACCCGAGCGGTGGGCCGACAGCGCAGGCGGTGGTCCAACTGCGGGCGGAGCAACTGTCGGTGGCCGGGCGACGCGCGGATCGCCTTGCCCTCGACGTCGAGGGCACAAGTGCCGAGCACGCACTGCGCCTCGTGTTGCGCGGGGATGACCTGAGTCTCGATGGACGCGCGCAGGGATCGTTTCTCTCCGAAGGCTGGCAACAACGCTGGTCAAAACTCGATGTCGACGTGCGCGATGCGCTCGCACTCGGACTCGCGGCGCCACTCGAACTGCTGCTGCGTGGCGACTCAGGCGAGGTAAAACCGTTCTGCCTCAACACCCGTCGGGCTGACACGGTGGCGGGTCAAGCGACCACCTGCGGTTCTGGCGAGTGGTCAGCAGACGGTTGGAAAGCCGCCCTCGACATCTCCCGGCTGCCACTGGTCAGTTTGCTGCCGCAACCCTCGACGCGGGCGAGCTACGAGGGTGTGATCAATGCGTCGGCGCAATTGCAATCGGCCGACGAAGGTCTGCCATTCGGCAGCGTGCGCGCAGACTTCAAGGATGCGCGGCTGAGATGGACTCGCGCAGGCGGGAAAGAAGAGGTCGTTCCCCTCGGCTCCGGATCACTCGAAGCTCTGTCGACAGAATCCGGCGTGACCGCACGCCTCGATGTCGGTGCGGGCGATCGTGTCCGTGCACGCGGCGAATTGACGGCGACCCGAGCGGGTGCGGACTGGCGGA
>CAISHQ010000138.1 GCA_903885195.1 uncultured Pseudomonadota bacterium
CAGTGCTTCGGCCAGACTCTCTATGCCGCACAGGCCGCAGCCCACTGGCCCCGCGATTCGACGGCGCCGCTCGAGGCTGCGCTCGCTGGCCTCGCCACCTAGGCTCATGCGCAGCTCCAGACCCAGTTCGTGCCGACACAGCTCTATTTCGGTGAGCTCACCGACCCGACTGATCAGACCCTCGTTGAGCGAGAAGCCGACGCCGAAGTCCTCGAGATCGAGCGGTGTCGCCATCATCACCGCGTACGAGTCGCGGTTGTAGGTCAAGGAAATCGCCACTTCCTCGGGGACACTGCGCTCGCCCCACTCATCACCGACGCGGCCGACGGCCAGCCGCCGCAGATCAACTGCGGGCGGCGGCAGTTCCATTGGAGGGCAGCACCTGCACTGCAGTGACCTTGTATTCGGGACAGTTGGTGGCCCAGTCGGAGAAATCGGTCGTGACGACGTTGATGTGCGTATCCGGATGATGGAAGGTCGTGTACACGACGCCCGGCGCCACACGATCGGTGATTTCCGCGCGCAACTCCGTCGCTCCGGTTCGACTCGCCACGCGCACGCGATCGCCGTCGCGGATACCGCGTTGCTCGGCGTCGTGCGGGTGGATCTCGAGCAGATCCTGCTCGTGCCACTGGGAATTTGCCGTGCGGCGGGTCTGCGTGCCCACGTTGTACTGCGACAGGATACGTCCCGTGGTGAGCAGCAAAGGGAACCGTGCCGTCGAACGTTCCTCGGTGGGCACGTACTCGGTGACGATGAAGCGACCCTTGCCGCGCACGAAGCCGGCCGAATGCATCACGGGAGTACCGGTGGGTGCCTTGTCGTTGCAGGGCCACTGTATCGAGCCGAGTTCGTCGAGCTTCGCGTAGCTGACGCCGGTGAACGACGGTGTGGTGCGGGCGATCTCGTCCATGATCTGCGACGGATGCTCGTACTGCATCGGATAACCGAGAGCCTGGCATACGGCCATCACCGCCTGCCAATCCGCCAGACCCGCTCGCGGCGGCATGACCTTGCGCACCCGACTGATGCGCCGCTCGGCATTGGTGAACGTGCCGTCCTTCTCGAGGAACGATGCGCCCGGCAGGAAGACATGGGCGTATTTCGCCGTCTCGTTGAGGAATAGATCGTGCACCACCACACATTCCATGGCCGACAACCCGGCCACGACGTGCTGCGTGTCGGGATCCGACTGCGCGAAATCCTCGCCCTGGATGAACATGCCCTTGAAGCTGCCATCGAGCGCCGCATCGAACATGTTGGGAATGCGCAGCCCCGGCTCGGACGCCAGAGGAACGCCCCAGATATCTTCAAATAATTCTCGGGCCGCTTCGTCGGACACGTGCCGGTAACCCGCGAACTCGTGCGGAAAGGAACCCATGTCGCAGGAGCCCTGCACGTTGTTCTGGCCGCGCAGCGGGTTAACGCCCACGCCCGGCCGCCCGATGTTGCCGGTGGCCATCGCGAGATTCGCGATGCCCATCACCATCGTCGTGCCCTGGCTGTGCTCGGTGACACCGAGACCGTAGTAGATCGCGCCGTTGCCACCGGTCGCGTAGAGACGCGCCGCCGCGCGCACGGTCGCCGCGGGTACGCCGGTGATGCTTTCGGTTGCCTCCGGGCTGTTGCGCGCCTCGGCAACGAACTGCGCCCAGCTACTGAACTCCGGAAGGTCACAGCGCTCGCGCACGAACGCTTCGTTGACGAGGCCTTCGGTGACGATGACGTGGGCGAGCGCATTGATGATCGCGACGTTGGTGCCCGGACGGAGCTGCAGGTGGTGACTGGCCTCGATGTGCGGCGTACGCACGAGGTCGATGCGACGCGGGTCGATGACAATGAGTTTGGCGCCCTGCCGCAGACGTCGCTTCATGCGCGAAGCGAACACAGGATGGCCATCGGTCGGATTCGCACCGATCACGACCATCACATCGGCCTGCATGACCGAGTCGAAGTCCTGCGTACCCGCCGAGGTACCGAAGGTCTGCTTGAGTCCGTAGCCCGTGGGCGAGTGGCAGACGCGGGCGCAGGTGTCGACGTTATTGTTGCCGAACACGGCACGCACCATCTTCTGTACGAGGAAGGTTTCCTCGTTGGTGCAGCGGGACGAGGTCACGGCACCGACAGAATCCTTGCCGTACTGCGTCTGGATGCGGCGGAATTCGCTCGCGATGCGACCGACCGCCTCCTCCCAGCTCGCCTCGCGCCAGGGCTGATCGATGCGTTCGCGCACGAGCGGCGTCAGCACCCGATCCGGGTGCGTGGCGTAACCCCAGGCGAACCGACCCTTGACGCAAGAGTGTCCGCGATTGGCCTTGCCGTCGTCATGCGGCACCATCCGCACGACCTCGTTGCCGCGTACTTGCGCCTTGAAGCTGCAACCGACACCGCAGTAGGCACAGGTTGTGAGCACGCTTCGCTCAGGCTGGCCGATTTCGATGACGGTTTTTTCAGTGAGTGTCGCAGTCGGACAGGCCTTGACGCAGGCGCCACAGGAGACGCACTCGGAGTCGAGGAACGACTCTTCGGCGCTCGCGGCGATCTTCGACTCGAAGCCGCGGCCCGACACGGTCAACGCCAACGTACCCTGCACTTCATCGCAGGCTCGCACGCAGCGCGAGCAGACGATGCACTTCGAGGCATCGAACGTGAAGTAGGGATTCGATTCGTCCTTCGGCGCCGACAGATGGTTGGCGCCGTCGAAGCCATAGCGCACTTCGCGCAAGCCCACGGCCCCTGCCATGTCCTGCAATTCGCAGTCGCCGTTAGCCGAACAGGTGAGACAGTCGAGCGGATGGTCGGAGATGTAGAGTTCCATCACGCCGCGACGCAGCGACTTCAACTTGTTCGTCTGCGTATGGATACGCATGCCCTCCGCCACCGGCGTGGTGCAGGAGGCGGGCGTTCCCGCGCGCCCGTCGATCTCGACGAGACACAGCCGACAGGAACCAAAGGCTTCGAGCGTATCGGTGGCGCAGAGCTTGGGGATCGAGACTCCCGCTTCTGCGGCGGCCCGCATCACCGAAGTGCCTGCCGGAACCTCGATGCGCATGCCATCGATCTCCACCGACACTCGCGTCTCGCTCGTTGACGGGGGCGTACCGAAATCCCGATCCAGCATCGCATTCATGGGCGCTGAAAGTCCTGCGGAAAGTGGCGCACGGCGCTCAGCACGGGAAACGGCACGAAGCCGCCGAGTGCACAGAGCGAGCCTAGACGCAGTGTATGACACAGATCTTCGAGCAGGGCGAGATTGCTAGCCACATCCCGCCCGGCAATGATTTTATCGACGACTTCCATGCCGCGTACCGACCCGACACGGCACGGCGTGCACTTGCCGCAGGATTCCGTCGCACAGAATTCCATCGCGAAACGCGCCTGACGGACCATGTCGACGGTATCGTCGAACACCACAATGCCGCCGTGACCCACGAGTCCGTCACGGGCTGCGAAAGCCTCGTAGTCGAGCGGCGTATCGAACAGGGCTCGCGGGAAGTAAGCGCCAAGGGGGCCGCCCACCTGCACGGCGCGAACCGGACGGCCGGAGGCCGTGCCGCCTCCGATCTCATCGACAAGTTCGGCGAGGCTGATGCCGAAGGGTGCCTCGAACAGACCGCCGTGGCGGATATTGCCCGCGAGCTGAATCGGCATGGTCCCACGGGAGCGACCGTGGCCGAGTGCCGCGTAGCCCGCAGCGCCGCGCACAAGGATCGACGGCACGGTGGCGAGCGTCAGCACGTTGTTGACCACGGTGGGCTTGCCGAATAGGCCGGCATGCGCGGGCAGTGGCGGTTTGGCCCGAACCTGCCCGCGCTTGCCCTCGAGGCTCTCGAGCAGCGCCGTTTCCTCGCCGCATACGTACGAGCCTGCTCCAATGCGCAATTCGATGTCGCAGTCAGCGAGCAGGCCGCGCGTCCGCGCGAGTTCGAGCGCCTGCTCGAGCACCCGGATCGCGCGCGGGTACTCCGATCGAATGTAGATGAAGCCCTTGCGTGCACCGACCACGAAGCCGCAGATCGCCATGCCCTCGATCAGGGCGAGCGGGTCGCCCTCCATCAGCATGCGATCGGCGAAAGTTCCGGAGTCACCCTCGTCCGCGTTGCAGACGACGTAGCGAATGTTCGCCTGCGTCTCGCGTACGGTGCGCCACTTGATCCCCGCAGGGAAGCCCGCGCCACCGCGCCCGCGCAGACCGGATTCGATCAACGCCGCAAGAGTCGCCTCGGCTCCGAGCGCGCGTGCCTGCGCGAGCCCCTGTCCGCCGCCATGAGCGACGAAGTCCTCCCAGGACAGTGGATCGACGACGCCGCAACGCTCGAAGGTCCAACGTGTCTGGCGCGCCATGAACGGGTGCGCCTCGGGCGCGCCGATGCACAGCGCATGGGCGGCACCCTCAAGCCAGCCGGCCTCAAACAAACTCACCACATCGGCGAGACCCACGGGTCCATAACCGATGCGCCCCGAGGCGGTCTCGACCTCCACCAGCGGCTCGAGCCAATGCATACCACGGGACCCCGTGCGCACGATCTGCACCGACAGCTGGCGTCGGGCAGCCTCGTCGGCGATCGCCACTGCGACTGCGTCAGCGCCAAGCGCGAGCGCCGCGGAATCGGCCGGAACAAAAATGCGATGGGTGCGGCTCATGCGATCAGCGTCCACACTTATCGAGTGCTGCAGCGAGCCGTGGCCAATCAGCACGAGCGACCAACTCGTCACCCACAAGTGCCGCAGGCGCTACCGAACACAGACCCAGGCAGAACACAGGTTCGAGCGTCACTCGCCCATCCGTGGTCGTGCCATGCCACGTCGTACCGAGTTTCGCGGCGGCTTCGCTCGCCAGTGCATCGGCACCCATCGCCTGACACGCCTCGGCACGGCAGAGCTTGAGGCTCGTGCGTCCGATCGGCGCGCGACGAAAGTCGTGATAGAAACTGATCACGCCATGGACTTCGGCGCGAGAGAGATTCAGCGCATCGGCTACCTGCGCCGTGGCCTCCTCGGGCAGATACCCGAAAGCCTCCTGCAGCGCACGCAGCACCGGCAAGGTCGCTCCGTCGAGGTGCCGGTGAGCGTCGATGATTTCTGCAGCCTTGAGGACATCCCACGCCATTCGGTGTCCCCTAGAACATGCCGACGACGCGGCCTGCCTCGTCGATGTCGATGTTGCATGCAGCGGGCATCGCCGGCAAACCCGGCATGGTCATGATGTCCCCGCAGATCATGACGATGAACTCCGCACCGGCTGCGAGGCGCACTTCGCGGATGTTGACCACGTGGCCGCTCGGTGCGCCACGCAACTTGGGATCAGTCGAGAACGAGTACTGCGTCTTGGCGACACACACGGGGTAGTGCCCGTAGCCATTCTCCTGCAACGTGCGAATGCTGGCGCGCACCTTGGCGTCGGCCGTAATGTCGGAGGCACCGTAGAGTTCGGTCGCCACCTTTTTCATCTTTTGCCAAAGCGGCAGACTGTCCTCGTACATCATCGAGAAGTAATTGGGCTGCTCAGTCAGCCGGACCACTTCCTCGGCGAGTTGCGTCGCCCCAGCGCTGCCCTCGGCGAAATGCCGCGCGGTGACCACCTTCACGCCAAGGTGACTCGCCCGCTCGTGCAGCGCCTGAATCTCGGCCGGAGTGTCCTCGGCACGATGATTGATCGAGACGAGGCACGGCAGACCCATGCGATCACGCACATTGGCGATGTGTCGCTCGAGATTGGCCATGCCCTTGCGCAGCGCCTCAACGTTCTCCGTGCGAAGATCGGGCACTTCAACGCCGCCGTGGTACTTGAGGGCGCGCACGGTCGCCACGATCACTGCAGCGGCGGGTTTGAGACCCGCCTTGCGGCACTTGATGTCGACGAACTTCTCGGCGCCGAGATCCGCACCGAAGCCGGCCTCGGTGACGACGTAGTCGCCGAGCTTGAGCGCAGCGCGCGTCGCGATCACCGAATTGCAGCCGTGCGCGATATTGGCGAACGGACCGCCGTGAATGATCGCTGGATTGTTCTCGAGCGTCTGCACGAGATTCGGCGCGAGCGCATCTTTGAGCAGCACGGTCATCGCACCATGCGCCTTGAGGTCGCGCGCGAGAATGGGCTTCTGGTCACGCGTGTAGCCGACGACGATCTTGCCGAGACGCTCCTTGAGATCAGCAAGGCTCGTGGCGAGGCAGAAAATCGCCATCACTTCGGAAGCGACAACGATGTCGAATCCGTCCTCGCGCGGAAAGCCGTTCGCGGTACCACCGAGCGAGGCGGTGATCTGCCGCAGGGCGCGATCATTGACGTCCACCACCCGGCGCCACGTGATGCGCCGCACGTCGAAGCCGAGCTCATTGCCGTGGTGGATGTGGTTGTCGATCATCGCGGCCAGCAGGTTGTTGGCGAGCGCGATGGCGGCGAAGTCACCGGTGAAATGCAGGTTAATGTCTTCCATCGGCACGACTTGTGCGTAACCGCCACCCGCCGCACCACCCTTCATGCCGAACACCGGCCCGAGCGCGGGCTCGCGCAGACACACGATGGCTCGCTTGCCAATGCGATTCAGGGCATCGCCAAGGCCTACGGTCGTCGTGGTCTTGCCCTCTCCGGCGGGCGTCGGCGAAATCGCCGTGACGAGCACGAGCTTGCCGTCCGGTCGATCGGCGAGCGAATTGATATACGAGAGCGACAACTTCGCCTTGTGCCGACCGTACGGCTCAAGCGCCTCTTCCGGAATGCCGAGACGATCCGCCGCCAGGGCGGAAATAGGCCGCAACGTCGCGGCTTGCGCGATTTCGATATTGTTCTTC
>CAISHQ010000139.1 GCA_903885195.1 uncultured Pseudomonadota bacterium
GCACTTGCCCTGCAATGCGGCTATTCAGCCGCCGGGCTGCCGCTCGGTTTCCAGATCGCCGGCCGCCCCTTCGAGGACGCGAAGGTGCTGCGCATCGGGCACGCGTACGAGAGCGCCACGTCTTGGTGCGAACGCCGTCCTAGTCTGGTTCCCGGGGCCGCGCCCCCACATGTCGATCCCGGATCCGACGAGGACATCCGCATCACGCTCGACGATGCGACACGTGGCATGGTCCAGATGATGGCTCAGCGGGCCGGCCTTACCCTGCCGCCGACTCAACTCGCGCTGCTGTTCGAGACCGCACCCTATGCACTGGAACTGGTCCAGCGCATCCGCCGCGACCTGCCCTGGACCGCCGGACAAGCGGCGACGTTTCGGATGGGCAACGCCTCGTGAACGACCGAATCCCTGTCTGAGTCCCCCCGGGGTCAGCGCGAGGTTCACTGCATGGACGCGTATTCGAGGATTCGCCCCATCGACGCGAGCGCTCCAGCGCGACACAGCGTATCGACATTCACTGCAATGCGCGCCACGGTGCTTTTTGTGCAGGCGTGTGGAGAATCGGTATATATATTGCATCACTGCTGTCCGGTTAAATGCCCTGTGCCGCGCCATAGATCGAGCACTGGCGCGGGTTGTAGGTCGATTTCATTTGGTGCCGATTTGAACTGTTGTCTTCAAAAACTGCGTAGCTTCGCGGGATTAGTATCCTCGAGGAGCGCCCGTGAACGCCGGCAAGACATTGTTCGCTCAGGTCATGGAGTTCGTGCCGTGGACCAGCTTCACGCGCATCGTTCAACGCCATGGGGGCGATTCGGGCGTGCGCACTTTGTCGTGCGCCGAGCAGTTCCGCGCCATGGCCTTTGCACAGCTCACGTGGCGAGAGAGTCTGCGCGACATCGAGGCAAGCCTGTCGGCCAACGCGAGCAAACTCTACGCGAGCGAGTCGGCGCTTGGCATCGAATTGGACAATACGGTCTATGCGCTGGATTCCACCACGATCGATTTGTGCCTGAGCTTGTTTGCCTGGGCACCGTTTCGCTCGACCAAGGCAGCCATCAAGGTGCACACGCTGTTGGACTTGAGAGGCGCCATCCCGGCCTTCATCCATATCAGCAATGGCAAACTGCACGACGTGCATGTGCTGGACAGGCTGGTCTTCGAAGCCGGGGCGTTCTACGTGATGGATCGCGGCTATGTCGACTTCGCGCGGCTGTATGCCTTGCATCAAGCCGGTGCCTTCTTCGTCACCCGTGCCAAGTCCTCGATGCATGCACGGCGCGTTTACTCGGCCCCGACCGATCGAAGTACCGGCGTCATCGCCGATCAGCGGGTCATGCTCGAAAGCAACGACTCGGCCAAGAAGTACCCCGAGCATTTGCGCCGCGTTCGGTTCAAGGACCCCGAGTCGGGAAAGACCCTGATCTTCCTGACCAACAACACCACATTGCCGGCGCTGACGATTGGCGCACTCTACAAGGGCCGTTGGCAGGTGGAGCTGTTCTTCAAGTGGATCAAGCAGCACCTGCGCATCAAGAAGTTTCTCGGCAACAGCGAGAACGCCGTAAAGACCCAAGTCTGGTGCGCCGTCGCCACCTACGTGCTCATCGCGATCGTCAAGAAAGAGCTTCAACTCGATGCCTCGCTCTACACATGTCTACAGATCTTGTCCGTCTCGGTCTTCGAGAAAACCCAGATTTCATGCGCCTTGCAGACCGATGCCGCCCAGATCGATCCGCTCGACATCACTACCCAATTGACTTTATTCGAAAATTAACCGGACACCAGTGA
>CAISHQ010000140.1 GCA_903885195.1 uncultured Pseudomonadota bacterium
GATCTCGTACCGCTCGCGCTCGATCTGGCTTGCTGGGGTGCAGGGCCGCAAAGCAGTAGCTTGCGCTGGCTGGATGCGCCGCCTGCCGCAGTGCTCGCCGCGAGTCGCGATCTGCTGCGCAAACTCGGCGCTCTCGACGAGAGTGCGCGCATCACCGAACACGGTAAAGCCATGGCCCGCTGGCCGGTGCATCCGCGCCTCGCGCACTTGTTGCTCGAGGCTGCAGCTCGTGGCGTGCCCGACCTCGGAGCGCGGCTTGCGGCCCTGCTTAGCGAGCGTGATGTACTGCGGCGGGACTCTCAGGCCCGAGATACGGACATCCGCACACGGCTTGAACTGTTCGAGGGTGACCGGGGCGGTGCTTCGATCGATCGGGGCGCGCTCGCACGTGCGCGCCGACTCGCGGGTCAGTTCGCAGCGCGTCTTCGCGAGTGGCGAGCGGTCGACAGCGAGGGTGTATCGGTGGGCGGCTTGCTGGCCTGTGCCTATCCCGATCGCATCGGCAAGCGTCGAGCGGGCGGTGCGCAGCGTTACTTGCTGGCAAATGGGCGCGGCGCCATTTTTGCAGAAGCGGGCGGTGCGGCGGGCAGTGAGTACGTGGTGGCCATCGATCTCGACGATACGGGTAGCGAAGCGCGGATCCAGTTGGCCGCCGCGATCGAGGTGGCTGAACTCCGGCGCGTGGCGGGTGCGCGGCTGCGTACCCAAAGAGAGGTGCGCTGGTCGATGCAGGACGAATGCGTATTGGCGCGTGAGATCGTGCAGCTTGATGCCTTGGTACTGAGCGAAAAGACTCTGACTTCCGTGCCGCCGGAGGACGCGGCAGCAGCCATGCTCGAAGGGATCGCGGCGCTCGGTATCGAGTGTCTACCGTGGGACGAAGAGTCACACAGTCTCTGCGCACGCATCGAGCTGGCGCGACGCAAGCAACTATCGGGCACGGCCGAGTGGCCTTCATTCTCGCCCGACGCGCTCTCGAGCTCGCTCGGCGAGTGGCTCGGTCCTTGGCTTGAGGGCATCACGCGCCGCGCGCACCTTAAATCGTTGCCGCTGCTCGAAGCTTTGCGCTTTCGGCTTGGGGCCGCGCGCCTGCGGCAACTCGACGAATGGTTTCCGTCACATCTGACTGTGCCGACGGGGTCGCGCATCCGCATCGACTATCGTGACGATCTCGCGCCCTGTGCCTCGATGCGGATGCAGGAAGTGTTCGGGCTCGCGAGCACACCGCGTCTGGCAGGTGGACAGGTTCCGGTGACGTTCAAGTTGCTCTCTCCCGCGCAGCGCCCATTGCAGGTGACGGCAGACCTCGCGAGCTTTTGGCGCAATGCCTACGCTGATGTGCGCAAGGACATGCGCGGGCGGTATCCTCGTCATTACTGGCCTGAGGATCCGTTGCAGGCCGAGCCCACGCGGCGGGTGCGGCCGCGCAGTTGAACCATCCGAGGTATCCATGTCTGCCGTAATACTCGTGACCGGCGCCAATCGAGGTCTGGGGCTCGAATTCGTCAAGCAGTACGCGGAGGCCGGTTGGCGGGTCATCGCCTGTGCTCGTGATTTGTCCGGAGCCACGGCGCTTCGTGAGCTTGCCGCCGCTCACGAAAACATCCGTCTCGAGACGCTCGATGTCGGCGTACCCGCACAGATCGAGGCTTTGGCTGCACGGCTTGCCAGTCAACCGATCGACGTGCTTCTCAATAACGCAGGCTGGCTCGGCGATCGACACAAGCAGTCATTATCGGAACTCGATTACGCCACCTTCGAGGAGGTGCTGCGCATCAACACCTACGCCCCGCTCGCCATGGCACGAGCTTTCATGCCAAACGTGCTGGCCAGTACGCAAAAGAAAATTGTCGTGATCACGAGTGGCTTGTCGTCGCTGACCAATACCGCGCGCTTCGGCAATCTGTATTTTTATCGGCTCAGCAAGGCGGCGGTGAACATGGCCATGCGCACACTGCAAGCCGAGGTCCGTGATCGGGGCGTCAAGGTGGGTATTCTGGCACCCGGCATGGTGGACACCCGCCTGTTGCGCAGCAGCGGCTACGAGGGTCCGGGCGTCATCGAGGCTCCGCAGAGCGTCACCGCCGTGATGAGGCACATCGAAGCGTTGACACAAGATGCGGAGATGACGCTCTACACCGGCGACAAGCTGCCCTGGTGAACGGCCGAGAACGGCGCCCCGCGGCGGCCGTTCAGGAAGGCCTGGATTTCTGCAACGATCGACAGCGCGATAGCCTCGGGTGTGCGTCCGCCGAGATCGAGTCCAACGGGGGCATAGAGGCGGGGTCGCAAGCGAGCGGCACGATCACCGAGTTCTGCTGCGAGTCTTTCGCGGCGAGCCGCGGGTCCCAGCAGTCCAACGTATGCCACGTTACTTTTTGCAAGCACCGCGAGATAGCGACCATCGGCCGTGAGGTGATGACTCATCACCACAGCAGCATCGATATGCTGCAGATCGATTTTTTCGCCGAGTGTCGCAATGTCCACTTCGATGACTCGGCAATGCGCTGGAAACCGGGCGGCATCCACATACGCCGAGCGATGATCGACGATGGTGACTTGCCAACCAAGCCGCGCGGCGAACCCGGCGACGGGCTCGGCGTCTGGGCCCGCGCCACACAAGAGCAGCGTCGGCGCGTGCTCGGCCGCAACAGAGAATATCTCGCGACGACCGTGCAGAGTGTCGAGCCACGCTGTTCGTGCTCCGCCTTCGGCGAGGCGTTGCGCGCATACGGTTTCGAGCGCTGAGGCGTTTTGGCCGTCCGATGCCGCACGTCCGATCGATGCAGTCGTGCAGACTGTGAACTCGCCGCTTGCCACATCGATGGCAGTCGCGGCCGCTTGACGTGATTCACTCGCCCGCAGCAGGCTCGCCAGGGGTTCATATCCGCTGTGCTCGTCCACCTTCAGTAAC
>CAISHQ010000141.1 GCA_903885195.1 uncultured Pseudomonadota bacterium
GAGCAGATCGCCCGCCGACTTGCCATCCCAAGGTAACTCGCGACCCGTCTCGTCGACGATCTTCAGATCGATACCGAAGACGGCGCGACCCTGCTTCTCCAGATATCTGCGTTTCTGATCGGCGGGCAACGCCAACTGGGCCAACTTGAGATTGCTGATCGTGCCGAGCGGCGACATCTCCGTCATGCCCCAGCCGTGTTGTACGGTGACTCCATAGGCCAGAAACCGCTCGATCATCGAGGGCGGACACGCCGAACCACCGATCAAAGTGCGGTTCAGCGTATTGAAACGGCCTCTGATGGAGTCGACATGATTCAGCAAGGCGAGCCATACCGTCGGAACGCCCGCCGCGGCCGTGGCCTTCTCGCTCTCGAGCAGCTCGTAGATCGACTTACCATCAAGGGCAGGACCCGGGAAGACCAACTTGGCGCCGACCATCGGTGCCACATAGGGCACACCCCAGGCGTTGACATGGAACATGGGCACGACAGGCAAGATGCAGTCCCGTGCCGATACGTTGACCATGTCGGGCAAGGCCGAGCCGTAGGCGTGCAACACCGTCGAGCGATGGCTATACAGCACACCTTTCGGATTGCCGGTGGTACCGCTCGTGTAGCACAACGCCGCGGCAGTCTTTTCGTCGAACTCGGGCCAGACATACTCTTCGGCCGCAGGCTCGATCCACGCCTCGTAACTCATGAGACCGGAAACTCCGGTATCCGTGGGCAGTCGGTCGCTATCGCAGAGAGCGATCCAGTGCTTCACCGTCGGGCACTGCGCAGCGATCGCGCGCACGATCGGCAGGAACGTCAGATCGAAGCAGACGACTCGATCTTCTGCGTCGTTGACGATCCAAGCGATCTGCTCGGGAGGCAGCCGCGGATTGATAGTGTGCAGCACGCGGGCACTGCCACTAACCCCGTAGTACAGCTCGAAATGGCGATAGCCGTTCCAGGCCAGAGTCGCTACCCGCTCGCAGCGGCCTACACCCAGTGAATCGAGCGCATTGGCCACCTTGCGACACCGACGCACAGCCGATTGGTAGTCATAGCGGTGCAGGTCTCCCTCCACGCGCCGGGAGACAACCTCAGTGGTCGGATGATTTCGCGCTGCGAACTCGATCAGCCGCCAGATCAGTAGCGGATGATCCTGCATTGCACCCAGCATAAACACCCCCTCTATACGCTCAATCGCGGCCAGCCCGAAGCCGGAGCGGTAGCATGGCAAACCCCACACACAGCATCACACCCCATGGAAACAGCCATGGGAAGGCGACCACTTCTTTGGCCGCCGACAACCCGAGCCAATGGGCATTGTGTACCACAAATACTCCCGTGAGCGACACGAGCACGCCGACCTTCGGATTCACGACGCGATGCTTCGGCACGAATAAGGCCAAGAGAAACAGCCCCAGCATCGGGCCATAGGTGTAGGCGGTCATCGCGAAAGCCAATGGCACCAACTGCTCGCCAGTACCCGATAGCAACAGCGCGAAGCCTCCGAGCACCGCTGCCCATACGGCGACGAGCAAGCGGGAGAGCCATACGGCGCGATCCTCGGCGAGCGTGCCGGCTGCGTGCCCGGCATGGAACATCGTGATCGACGTCTCCGCAAGCGCCGAAAGCACAGGACTCGACATCGCCGCCGCAAACAATGCGGCCACCATGAAGCCGCGCAGCCCCATCGGCATCTCCGACAGTATGAACGCCGGGAAGATTCGGTCGATGTTCTGCTGTACGAGCGCCGCGAAGGCGGGATCGAGTGGTTTGACCTGGTAGTAAGCCCACAGCGACGCGCCCACCAGCAGAAAGAGCAGCACGACGAACTCGCCCGCGTTGCTCGCATAGAGTGCGAGCCGTGCTTCGCGCACCGAGCGACAGCAAAGCATGCGCTGGGTATTCAGCTGATCGGTGCCGTATGCCGCTAGATTCTGAAATGGCATGGCGAACACGGCGGCCCAAAACGTGAAGTTGACCCGGGGGTCGGCATCAAGCACGAGCACATGGGTCTTGCCGGCCGAGTCCGCAGCATCCAGCACCGCAGAAAATCCCCCGGGATAGCCGGCTGAAACGAACCACACTGCCAGCAGTCCGCCACCGACGAACATGGCGAACTGCAGCACGTCCGACCAGACGACGGCGCGTACTCCGCCGAGTAGCGTGCTGATCGCCGCCACACCCACGCTGAGCAGTACACACCATGCGAAACCAAGGCCCGTTAGAAGTTCCAGCACCAGCGAAACGGCGAATACCCGAACGCCCTGACCGAGTACGGCACCGATGAAAAACAGCATGGCGGACAAACGGCCCAAGCCGGAGCCAAGCTTCTCGCGGATGAAGTCGTACGGACTCGAATAGTTGCGCGCGTAGAGCTGCGGCAAGATCCAGCGACCGAGAATCCACTTTGACAAGAGCCCTGCAAGACAGAACTGCAAGTAGCGGAAATCGCCCTGCTGCGCAAACACCAGCGATGGCACGCCGATGAACGTGACACCGCTGACCGCCGTGGCGACAATCGAAGCAGAGACCGCCGGCCATGGAAGAGACCGCGACCCCAGGAAGTATTCCTGAATAGTGGATTGTCGGCCTTTGACACTGTGACCGATCCAGGTCACGAGCGCGAAATAGAGCGCGACGACGGCCCAGTCCGCCGCGTGGAAATAGGTCGATGTCACGGCGTCCGCGACTTCATTCGATCAGAAGGCTCAGGCCTTCACGGGCTGCAAAGGCCTTGACCCCTCGCTGTTCGACCAGCCAGGCGTCAAGCCCCCGCATCACTGAGTCGGGATAGTTCGGGTTGTGGTGAAACGCGACGAACTGTGCACACCCGGCCTCGCGCGCCAGCGTGAGCCCCTCCTGCACCGTCGAGTGACCCCAGCGCGGCTTGTCTGCATCGATGCGCTCATCGAACATGGAATCAAAGATCAAGACGTCGCAGCCTTGGACGAAACCACGCAAGGCATCATCCGCCGCCAAGGCTGTTTCATGGTCGGTGATGTAGGCCACCGATCGGGTACCACTCTCGACGCGGTAGGCGGTGGCCCCACCCGGATGACACAAATCATGCGTCTTGACGCGAACTTCACTGTTGACCTGCAAGTCCTCGCCGACCGCAAAATCATTAAATACGCACTGCGGACTCACCACGGGCATCAGCTCTGGCAGATAAGGCGAACTGAGCGCCACATTCAGCACCGCATGCACACTCGGGGTGCCGGAGCGACGCGCGGCGTGGATGTTCAACTGGAACCCAGGAACAAAAATTGGCCCGAAGAAGGCAAAGCCCACGATGTGGTCGTGATGGAAATGTGAAAAGAATAACGAGGCACTTCGACGACTGGCGAATGCTGCGCTATTGCCAAGCGACCGGATGCCCGAGCCCGCATCGAAGATCAGCAGCGCGTCACCACACTCAACGCTGACACAACTGGTATTGCCGCCGAACTCGACATAGTCCGGCCCTGGACAAGGCACGCTGCCACGCACCCCCCAAAACCCGAC
>CAISHQ010000142.1 GCA_903885195.1 uncultured Pseudomonadota bacterium
ACGCTGACGGTGGAAGGCGATCGACTGGTGGTGCGCGCAGGCCGCAGCCGATTCACCCTGTCGACGTTGCCGGCTGCGGAATTTCCGCTGGTCGAGGAGATCAACGCCCAGCAGGTGTTGCGTCTGCCGCAGGCTGAATTTCGGAAGCTGATCGAAAAAACCCATTTCTCGATGGCCCAGCAGGACGTCCGGTACTACCTCAACGGCATGCTGCTCGAGTCAGAGGGCGGACGGCTGCGGGCGGTGTCGACGGACGGTCACCGTTTGGCCCTGTGTGAAGCCAATCTGGCAGAGCGTGTCACCGGGAAGCAGCAAGTCATTTTGCCACGCAAGGGCGTGCTCGAGCTGCAGCGGATGCTCGGCGAGAGCGGTGATATGGAACTTAGCGTCGGAACGAATCATGTTCGCTGCCAAATCGGCGAAATTCGCTTCACTTCCAAGTTGATAGACGGCCGGTTCCCGGAATACAGCCGTGTCATCCCACAGAATGCCAACCGCATAATCGACGCAGATCGCGGCACTTTGCGGCAAAGTCTGCAGAGAACGGCGATTTTGTCGAACGAGAAGTACCGAGGCATCCGTCTGAACATCAAGCCCGGCGTGTTGACGCTCCAGGCGCACAATCCGGAGCAGGAAGAGGCCGAAGATCAGATTGAGGTCACGTACGCGGGCGAAGAGATCGAGATTGGGTTCAATGTGACCTATTTGCTCGATGCGCTGTCCGCCATCGATACCGAGCGCGTCAACATTGCGCTGACCGATGCCAACAGCAGTTGTTTGATTACGGCCGCCACCGCCGATGGGGCGCGGTACGTGGTCATGCCCATGCGTCTGTGAAATGACGCTGGCGGAGCTTCGGATTGAAGACCTCCGCTGTATCGAGACTGCTGAGCTCCAGTTCGGGTCAGGCATCAACCTGATTTTTGGCGCGAACGGCGCCGGCAAAACCTCGATACTCGAAGCGGCCTTCCTATTGGGGCGAGGCCGCTCGTTTCGCACCCGTTCCAATGAACGGCTCATCCGCCATGGCCAAACCTATTGCCGGGCCATCGGGCGGACGGGTGGGGAGTTGCCGCAGAGTCTAGGAATCGAGGCTCGACGGGCCACGGAGTCGGAGTCGGGTACGGCGGCACGGCTCAACGGTGCCGCCGTCCGGTCTTACGCGGACTTGGCAACGGCCTTTCCCGTCCAGGTCCTGGATCCAGACGCCCATAAACTCATCGAGGACAGCGCGACACGCCGGCGCCGATGGCTGGACTGGGTCGTGTTCCACGTGGAACCACCGTTCGCCGGTGCCTGGGCCCGGTACCAGCGGGCTCTGCTGCAGCGCAACGCGGCCCTGAAGCGAGGCCTAGCGTCTCTCGACACCTGGGATCACGAATTGGCCAAGGAAGGGGAGGTGTTGTCCGCCTCACGCGAACGGGTATTGGCGGCGCTCCAGCCGTATTGGGCGGAACTCACGACCGAGTTGCTCGGACTGGATCTCTCCTTGGGGTACGCCGCGGGCTGGGATCAGTCGGTCCCGCTGGTCGATGCCTTGTCCGCTTCGCTGCCCCGCGACCGGGATCGAGGCATGACCCACGTTGGTCCTCATCGGGCGGATGTCAGTTTGCGTATTCGCGGTAAGGCGGCGCGGGAGATTCTCTCTCGCGGCCAACAAAAGTTGGCGGCCGTGGCGCTTAGTCTCAGCCAGTTGGAGTTTCTGAAGGCTGAGCACAGCCTGCGGCCGACGCTGCTACTCGACGATCCATCAGCCGAGCTGGACCAGGAGCGGCTCGGTCGATTCATCACACGGGTGCAAGCTCTGGAGACCCAAATTCTGGTGACGGCGCTTGAGCGGGACTACCGCCTGTTCGGCCAACCTGAACACGTGTTTCACGTGGAACAGGGCAGGGTAATTCGGGTATAATTTCGCATCCTCCCAGCAGGCTTTCGCATGACCGACGCAGACGTCTACGATTCCAGTAAAATCAAGGTCTTAAAGGGCCTCGACGCTGTCCGAAAACGGCCGGGAATGTATATCGGTGACACCGACGACGGTACCGGTCTGCACCACATGGTTTTTGAGGTCGTCGACAACTCCATCGACGAAGCGTTGGCGGGTCATTGCGACCGCGTAGTGGTCACAATCCACGCCGACGAATCCGTCACCGTCGAAGACAACGGTCGCGGCATTCCGGTCGACATTCACGCCGAAGAGGGTCGCTCCGCCGCCGAAGTCATCATGACCGTGCTGCACGCCGGCGGTAAATTCGACGACAGTTCATACAAGGTTTCGGGTGGCTTGCACGGCGTCGGTGTTTCGGTCGTCAACGCGTTGTCCGACGTGTTGCAACTTACGATCCACCGCGGCGGCAAGCTCTACAAACAGGAATACCGGCTGGGCGAGCCTGTGGCGCCGCTCGCCGAAGTGGGCACGACGGACCGCAAGGGCACGAGCGTGCGCTTCAAGCCGAGCGCCACGATCTTTACGAACATCGCGTTCGACTACGACATTCTCGCCAAGCGTTTGCGTGAGCTGTCGTTCCTCAACAGCGGCGTCTGCATCGAACTCATCGACGAGCGCGAAGACAAGGCGGAGGTGTTTCAGCACGAAGGGGGCTTGCAGGCCTTCGTCAAACACCTGAACCGATCGAAGCAAGCGATCCACGATCAGGTGTTCTGGTTTCGTCTGCAGGAAGGTTCAATCGGCGTTGAAGTTGCGATGCAGTGGAACGACTCGTACGCCGAGTCGATGTTCTGTTACACGAACAACATCCCGCAAAAAGACGGCGGCACGCACCTTGCGGGGTTCCGCGCTGCACTGACCCGAACGCTGAACGATTACATCGAAAAGGAAGGTATCGCCAAACGCGAGAAAGTCCCAACGACCGGTGACGATGCGCGCGAAGGCCTGACCGCGATCCTCTCGGTGAAACTGCCGGATCCCAAGTTTTCCTCGCAGACCAAGGACAAGCTCGTCTCCTCCGAGGTCAAGGGCGTCGTAGAAACCGCGGTGGCTGCGAAGTTCTCGGAGTTCCTGCTGGAAAAACCGCAGGAAGCGAAGGCGATCGCTGCGAAGATCATCGACGCTGCACGCGCGCGCGAAGCGGCACGCAAGGCGCGCGAACTCACTCGGCGCAAGGGCGCGCTCGACATCGCCGGTCTACCCGGCAAGCTCGCCGACTGTCAGGAGAAGGATCCTGCGCTGTCGGAATTGTTCATCGTTGAGGGCGACTCGGCAGGCGGCTCCGCAAAGCAGGGTCGCGACCGCCGAACGCAGGCGATCTTGCCGCTCAAGGGCAAGATCCTCAACGTCGAGAAGGCGCGCTTCGACAAGATGCTCTCCTCAGCCGAGGTCGGCACACTCATCACAGCCCTTGGTTGCGGCATCGGCCGCGACGAATTCGATATCGAGAAACTGCGCTATCACCGCATCATCCTGATGTCGGATGCCGACGTTGACGGCGCACACATCCGCACGCTGTTGCTGACCTTTTTCTACCGTCAATTGCCGCTGCTCATCGAGCGTGGTCACATCTACATCGCGCAGCCACCGCTCTACAAGGTCAAGCGCGGCAAGCAGGAACTCTACGTCAAAGACGACAACGAACTCGACGCCATCCTGCTGAACTCCGCACTCGATGAGGCCGAGTTGCACCTGAATTCCTCGGCGCCCCCGTTGCGTGGCGCTGGCCTCGAATCCCTCGCCCGCCAGTACGTCGAAGTGCAGGGCATCATCCGCCGCTGGGCCAAGCGCTACGACGAGCGCCTGCTCGAGCAATTGCTCTACGTGCCCGTCATCAGCCGCGCCGATTTTGACCGTGGCGACTGGTTGCAGGCCTGGACCTCGGAGCTCGCGAACCGACTCAACGTCGTCGGCGACGGCACGGCGACCTACCGACTCGAACTGCAGGGCAGCACCGAATCGGCCGGTTACACCCGCTTGCACCTGACCAAGGCCGAACATGGCTCTGTGATCACCCGACACCTGAATCGTGATTTCTTTGACTCGCCCGAGTACCAGCGGATTGCCGAGCTCTCTCGCACGCTCGCTGGACTCATCGGCGACGGCGCGTTCGTCAAGCGCGGCGAAGCCCGTCACAACATCACCTCCTTCAAGGCGGCGATCGGCTGGCTGTTCGAACACGCCAAGCGCGGCCAGACGATCCAGCGCTACAAGGGTCTCGGCGAAATGAACCCCGAGCAGCTGTGGGATACGACGATCAACCCGGAAACCCGGCGCTTGATGCAGGTGCGCATCGAGGATGCCGTGGCGGCCGACGAAATCTTCACCACGCTCATGGGTGACGAGGTTGAGCCACGACGCGAGTTCATCGAGAAGAACGCGCTGTCCGTCGCCAATCTCGACGTCTAACGGCAAACGGTGCGGCATGATCCGCAGGCTGACGTCCACTCCCAGGACCGTACCTGAAACCAATCGGGTACCTGCGAACAAGAGGGTTGCCGGAGACCCCGAGCAGCGCCTGTGGTCGGAGTACATCGATCCGAGTGGCAAATTTTTCGTCGGCGTCTGGGAGAGTGATCCCGGCACCTGGCGCGTGCAGTACACCGAAGAAGAGTACTGCCGCATCCTCGAGGGTCGCAGCATCCTCACGGCGAGCGATGGCACTGCCACCCCCGTGGGCCCCGGCGACGAGTTCGTCATCCCGCGCGGGTTCGTCGGCACGTGGCAGGTCGTCGAGAAGACCCGCAAGACGTACGTGATCTACGAATCGGGAAGCGCCCTGAGCGAAGCCACGCCTGATGTCGTGGCCAAGGTCGACGCCAAAGCTGAGCGCGGCGTATGAGCACGACCATTCTGCAAAGTCTGCCGAGTGGGGAACGCGTCGGTATCGCGTTCTCCGGTGGCCTCGATACCAGTGCGGCCGTGCATTGGATGCGTGCGCGCGGCGCGCTGCCGTGTGCGTACACCGCCAACCTCGGGCAACCTGACGAGAGCGACTACGAGGCCATCCCGCGCAAGGCCCTCGCGCTCGGTGCAGTGCACGCAAGGCTCATCGACTGCCGTGCACAACTCGTCAACGAGGGCATTGCCGCGATCCAGAGCGGCGCTTTCCATATTTCCACGGCCGGTGCGACCTACTTCAACACAACGCCACTGGGTCGCGCCGTCACCGGCACCATGCTCGTGCGCGCCATGCGCGAGGATGGCGTCGATATCTGGGGGGACGGCAGCACTCACAAAGGCAACGATATCGAGCGGTTTTACCGCTACGGTTTGCTGGCGCATCCGGCGCTGCGGATCTACAAGCCGTGGCTCGATGCGCGGTTCATCGCTGAGCTCGGCGGTCGTCGCGAGATGTCCGAGTATCTGCAGGCGGCCGGGCTCGACTACCGCATGAGCACCGACAAGGCTTACTCGACCGACTCCAACCTGCTCGGCGCTACGCACGAAGCCAAGGATCTCGAGCAGCTGAATTGCGGCATCGACATCGTCGCGCCGATCATGGGCGTGGCGTTCTGGCGCCAAGACGTCACCATTGTTCCGGAGCGCGTGACGATAGGCTTCGAAAACGGCGTTCCGGTGACGTTGAACGGCGAACGACCGGGCTCTGCCCTGGCCCTGTTCGAGCAGGCCAATCAGATCGGTGGGCGGCACGGGCTCGGCATGAGCGATCAGATCGAGAATCGGATCATCGAGGCCAAAAGTCGTGGGATCTACGAAGCGCCGGGAATGGCGCTGCTGTTCATCGCCTACGAACGACTGGTCACCGCCATCCACAATGAAGACACGCTCGAGCAGTATCGCAACAACGGTCGTCGGATCGGTCGCTTGCTCTATCAGGGACGCTGGTTCGATCCGCAATGTTTGATGCTGCGTGACAGCGCGCAGCGCTGGGTGGCGCGGGCGATCAGCGGTGAGGTCACACTCGAACTGCGCCGTGGCAACGATTACTCGATCGTTGACACCCGCGGACCGCATCTGGCGTATCACCCGGAACGCTTGACCATGGAGAGCGGGCAAGGTTTGTTCACCGCGCAGGACCGAATCGGACAACTGACTATGCGCAACATGGACATTATCGATACCCGCGAGAAGCTCGATGTCTACGCCCGCAGCGGTTTGCTCAGCGACGACGCTGATTTCCGGTGAGTATCGACGTCATCGTCTGCGGCAGTCTGAACATGGATCTCGTCGCGCGGGTCGCCGCACTGCCGAGGCCCGGCGAGACCGTACCCGGCAGCTCGCTACAGCGTTTTCCGGGTGGCAAAGGATTGAATCAGGCCATCGCCGCGGCGCGCATGGGGGCGCGTACGGCGATGCTCGGCGCCTGCGCTGACGATGCCGACGGCGAAATGCTGCGCGCGCTTCTCGACAGCGAAGGCATAGACACGCGGTTCGTAGCGATCCGAGAGGCTCGCCAACGGCCCGAGGCGCACACGGGACTCGCCATGGTTTGGGTGGCTGCCGACGGTGAAAATGCCATCGTCGTGCAGGGCGGCGCCAACGCCACGCTGACGGCTGCAGAAGCGCGGCAGGCGCTGCGTGCGGTGAGCGCTACGGCCAAGGTGGCAATGGCGCAACTCGAAACACCGCTCGAGACGGTCGCTGCCTTTCTCGAGGCGGCGCGGGCAGAGGGCGTGCGCACACTGCTCAACACCGCTCCGGCGTTGCCGGGCAGCCAGGCACTGCTGGCGTACGCCGATATCGTGGTGCTCAATGAAACCGAGCTTGCCTACTACGCCGGCGAGCAAAGCGCAGAACCTGCTCTATCACTCGAGGCGTGTGCGAGTGTCGCGCGGCGGCTCGCGACGGGGTCGTCGTCTTCTTCCAGACCTACGCAGACCCTCGTGGTGACATTGGGTGCGCGCGGTGCCTTGACGATTTGCGGCGAAGACATCGCGCACCACCCCGCGCCCCGCGTCACGGCCGTGGACACGACTGGGGCGGGAGATTGTTTTTGTGGTGTGCTTGCGGCCGCGTTGGCGGCCGAGGTGCCCCTGTCTGCGGCAGTACAACGCGCTAACCGCGCCGCTGCACTGGCTGTGGGGCGAATCGGCGCCGCTACCGCCATGCCGCGAGCCGATGAACTCGGTGACGGCTCCGGCTGAGCGGCGCCGTGACTCAGAGGGCCGTGAGAGCGGCTTTTTGCACTGCTGTCTTCACCCGCTTCTGCAATTCGAGTCGCGGTACATCGACGAGATCGCGACGGATCTGCGCCACGATGCGCTTCTGCACGGTCTTCGGCAGTTGCTCCTCGAGCAAACCCATCAGCCGTGGCGAGGCGATCAGCACCACACCCTTGACCCCCGGGGTGCGCGCTTCGCCCGATACGCTACGCGCGAGCAGCTTCACGAACAATTCCGTGGCATGCTGTTTGAGTGTGGTGCGACCCTCGAGCGCCGTCACGCGCAGACCACCACCGGCCCGGCTCATTCGCCGACCCGGGGCGTCCGCGCCGAGATCTCGCTCGTGTTTACCGGTGTACGGATTCTCGAGCGTGGTGATCTTGCGCAGGGTGCCGGTGGGCGACGGCATTTCGAAGACATGCGCGTGGCGGGTGTCGGCGACGAATATTTTGATCGTGGACATGCGTGACCTCATACCATGACTGACAAGTGGTTCATCTCAGCCGACTCATTGTTGGCCGATTCTTTCGAGCTGGCGCAACGCGTGCTGGCCAGCGGCTACAGACCCTCGTTCATCGCCGCCCTGTGGCGGGGCGGCGCGCCCATCGGCATCGCCGTTCAGGAACTCTTCGAACATCATGGACTGAAGACCGACCACATCGCCATACGAACTTCCAGCTATACCGGTATCGACCAGCCTCAGCGGACGGTTCGAGTGCATGCCATGGATTACCTGCTCTCTCACCTGACGCCCAAGGATGATCTGCTGATTGTCGATGATGTGTTCGATTCGGGCCGAAGTCTGGAAGCCGTGCTCGAAGAATTGCAGAAACGCTGCCCCGACAACCACCCGGCAAATGTACGTATTGCCACCGTCTACTATAAGCCGTTACGAAATCGCAGCCGGCTCGTGCCAGACTACTACGTGCATGTCACGGAGCAGTGGCTGGTGTTTCCGCACGAGTTGGTGGGCTTGTCGGCCGAGGAGATCCGGGCGCACAAGCCGGCATCGGCTCAGCCGCGCGACTGACCTGCCGCGCTGGAGGGGGTAGCGAGCCCGGCTTTTTCGCTTCGGATTCGCTCGACGGCCGCCTCGACCCAGGCTTGCGCCTGTGTGTTGATGTCGCGGGGTTCGCGATCCATCGTATCGATTGGCGGTCCGATGATGACGCGGATGGTGCCGGGGCGTTTCATCAATCCCCGGCGCGGCCAGTAATAGCCGGCATCGTGGGCTACCGGCACGACCTTGCAGCCGGTGCGGCTGGCGAGCAGCGCCCCGCTGACGCCATAGCGGCGGGTCTGACCCGCGGCCATGCGGGTGCCCTCCGGGAAGATCAGCATTGAAAGGCCCTCATCGAGCCGGGCGTGGCCTTGCGCGACGACCTGATTCACGGCCGACGCACCGGCGCCCCGATCGACCGCGACCGAGCGCAACAGCATCAGGCCCCAGCCGAAAAACGGGATGTAGATCAGCTCGCGCTTGAGCACGATCACCTTCGGGGGCCCGATCAGGAATTGCGCGAACACCTCCCAACTGGACGAATGCTTCCAGTACGAGACATGTGGCTGCGACGGAATGTTCTCGAGCCCCTCGACGACGAAATCGAGTTTGCACAGCACCCGCAGTGCATCCAGCATCCGCGCCCCATACCAGCGCACCATCGCGAAGCGTTGCGGCAGCGGTACCGCCCATGACACCAGCACGAAGAAGATGGCGTACGCCAGAGTCCAGGCGAACATGAACGCCGTGAACACCACTGAACGCAGCCATTGCATCGTTGCGCTCCGCGAGCCGATCAGCCCGGCAATCGCGACAGGTCGGCGACACCCGAGAACAGCTCGCGAACCCGGCCGACGAGTGCCAGCCGGTTGGCGCGCAGGGCCGGATCGGGATCGTTGACCATCACGTCATTGAAGAAAGCGTCAATGGCCGGGCGCAGACCGGCCAGCGTTGTCAGGGCGGCGTTGTAGCGCCGCGACCCGAGGTCCGCTTCGACTCCTGCGCTCACGCCTTCGAGCGCGGCGTGCAAGGCGCGTTCCGCATCGACCTGCAACAGGCTGACATCGACGCTCGCTGCGGCTTCCGCGGCAGACTTTTTGAGGATGTTGGCGATGCGTTTGTTGGCTGCGGCCAGGCTCTCGGCTTCGGGCAGAGAGCGGAACGCGGCGACGGCATTCACTCGTGCATCGAAGTCGAGGGGTCGACGCGAGCCCGTGGCGAGAACGGCGTCGAAGATTTCGCTGGCGACGCCCGCCTCCTGATAGTGCGCGCGCAGTCTCTCCAGAATGTAGCTCAATACTTCTTCGGCGCAGCCGGCCTGTTGCACAGGTTGCAGTTTCACCGCCTGCGCGACGAGCTCGCCGAGATCGAGATCGAAGCGGCTCTCGAGAATGATGCGCAACACGCCGATCGCTGCACGTCGCAGCGCAAAGGGGTCCTTGGTGCCGCTCGGCTTCTGGCCGATGGCGAAGATGCCCGCGAGCGTATCGAGCTTGTCGGCAAGCGCTACCGCGGCACCGGTGAGCGTGCCCGGCAAGGCATCGCCTGCGCCGCGGGGTTGATAGTGCTCGCGCACGGCGGCGGCAACCTCGGGATTCTCGCCGTCGGCCAGCGCGTAATAGGCGCCCATGATTCCCTGCAGTTCCGGAAACTCGCCGACCATCGCTGAGAGCAGATCACATTTGCAGAGCAGCGCCGCGCGCTCGGCATGTGTCGCATCGCCACCCAGTGCGGGGGCGATGTGCGCTGCGAGCGCCTGCACGCGCCGGACCTTGTCACCGATCGAGCCCAGTTTGGCCTGGAACGTGACCTTATCGAGATCGTCACGCCAAGCAGCGAGTGGCGCACGACGATCCTGCTGCTGAAAGAACGCCGCATCTGACAGACGCGGTCGCACGACCCGCTCGTTGCCTTCGCGCACACGCACGGGTTCGCGGCTGTCGATGTTGCTGATCGTGATGAAGAACGGGGTCAGCGCACCGTCCGCGCCTTCGATCGCAAAGTAGCGCTGGTGTTCCTGCAGCGTGGAGAGCAAGACCTCGCGTGGCAGGGCGAGAAAGCGTTCGTCGAAACGACCTACGACCGCCACCGGCCACTCGACGAGAGCCGTGACTTCATCGAGCAGCGATTCGTCGAGCACCGCCGTGCCGCCTTGGGCCGCGGCGCTCGTGGTGACCTGATGACGGATCATGTCGCGACGTTCGGCGAATGACGCGATGACATGACCCTGCTCACGCAGGATGTCGGCGTAGCGAGCGGGGGCGTCGATGTCGAGCCAACCCGGTGCGTGGAAACGATGCCCGCGACTGCGACCACCGGAGTCGGTGTCGAGGATGCGGGCAGGCAGGACTGCAGCACCCAGTCGCAGTACGACCCAATGCACGGGGCGCACGAACTGGGCCTCGCTGGCACCCCAGCGCATGCGTTTGGGAATCGGCAATGCATCGAGCGCGGCCTGCACCATACTCGGCAGCAGTGAGGCCGTCTCGGCTCCGGGCTGCGTCGCTTCGAAGTAGAGGAATTCGCCCTTGCCTTCGTGGATTCGTCCGAGCGTTTCGAGCGACACGCCGCAGCTGTCGGCAAATGCGGTCGCAGCGCGAGTCGGCTGGCCTTGCTTGTCGAAGGCGGCGCTGACGGGCGGACCGCGTCGTTTGATCCGCTGCTCGCCTTGCCGCGTGGCGAGGCTGCGAATGAGCACTGCGAGTCGGCGCGGAGCCGCGTAGGAAACGAGTTCGCCATGAGCGATACCAGCCGCAGCGAGTGCGCTGCGCAGGCTCTCGGCCAGCGCGCGCTCGAGCTCCGGCAGTGCCAGTGGTGGCAACTCCTCGGTACCGAGCTCGAAGAGAAAATCTTCTGCGCCTACCGCGTTGCTCATGGCTGCGCTCCCGACTTGAGCATCGGGAAACCCAGGGCTTCGCGCGATTCGTAGTACGTCTGCGCCACGCCGCGTGCCAGCGTACGCACGCGCAGGATGAATCTTTGACGCTCGGTCACCGATATGGCGCGCCGCGCATCGAGCAGGTTGAAGGTATGCGAGGCCTTGAGCATCTGTTCGTAGGCAGGAAGACCGAGCTTGGCTTCGAGCAGCTTCTGGCAGATCGCCTCATGCTCGTCGAAGTGCCGAAACAGCAACGCAGTGTCGGCATATTCGAAGTTGTATTTCGACTGCTCGACCTCGTTCTGGTGGTAGACGTCGCGGTAGGTGACCTTGCCGAGCGGGCCGTCGGTCCAGACGATGTCGAACACGCTGTCCACGCCCTGCAGGTACATTGCGAGTCGCTCGAGACCATAGGTGATCTCACCCGTCACCGGTTTGCAGTCGATGCCGCCCACCTGCTGGAAGTAGGTGAACTGAGTGACTTCCATGCCGTTCAGCCAGACTTCCCAGCCGAGACCCCAGGCGCCGAGCGTGGGCGACTCCCAGTTGTCTTCGACGAAGCGGATGTCGTGCACCAGCGGGTCGAAGCCGAGCATCTTCAGCGAACCGACGTACAAGTCGAGGATATCGAGCGGTGAGGGCTTGATGACCACCTGAAACTGGTAATAGCGCTGCAGGCGAAAGGGGTTGTCGCCATAGCGGCCGTCGGTTGGACGGCGCGACGGTTGCACGTAGGCGGCGCTCCACGGCTCCGGTCCGACGGCGCGCAGGAAGGTAGCGCTGTGGAATGTGCCGGCCCCCACCTCCATGTCGTAGGGCTGCAAAATGACGCAGCCCTGATCGGACCAGTACTTCTGCAGGGCGAAAATGAGTTCTTGAAAGGTGTGAGCCATGGCTCCCGGCACGCGGCACTCGCCGTCGTCGTTCAAAGGGCGCACAGTATAGCGGCTGAATCACGGGGATTACGGGGG
>CAISHQ010000143.1 GCA_903885195.1 uncultured Pseudomonadota bacterium
TCAGTGCGCTCGCACGAGCGCGCCCGGCCGGTGCGCAGTGATCTCGCCGTGACGTATCACGGGCAGCCCTCGAACCCAGGTACCGAGATACCCCGAAGACGTCTGCAGCAGCCGCTTGCCGCCTGAGGGCAGATCGTTGACGAGTTGCGGCACACCCGGCGCGAGTCGAGCCGGGTCGATCAGATTCAGATCAGCGCGCAGGCCGCAGGCGATGCGTCCGCGATCGGTGAGCCCTAGATGCCGCGCATTGCGATGGGTCAGCATTTCGATGAGTTGTGCGGCCTCGAGCGAGCCGTGCCGTCGATCGCGACACCAGTGGTTGAGCAGGAACGTGGTGCTGCTCGCATCGCAGATCGTGCCGACGTGGGCACCCGCATCCGATAGGCCGTACAGCGCGCGAGGGTGCTGCAGCATCTCGCGCACCACATCGAGCGAGCCGTCGTTGTAATTGAAGATCGGGAAGTGGATCAACTGATCGCCCGAGCCGGATGCAAGATGGTCGTAGATGGCTTCGAGGGCGCTGCAGCCCCGGCGCCGAGCCACTGCGAGCAGGCTCTGGGCGACCGACGGCTCGTAGTCCACCGCGAGGCTGCCATCGGCGCGTGTGCTCGTGAGTGGGAACATGCGCCCCGCGATGAGTTCGATGCGGGCAAGCATTAGATCGACGATCGGAGGAATCGCACTGCCATCGCCCGCAAGGCGTCCCGAGCGTTCGCCGAGGATGCGCGCCTTGCGTGCCGGGTCGCGTAGCGCGGCTGCGCGCGCGGCCAGTGGCAGTGCCGCGACTTCGAGGTATCCGGGGAAGCCCATCAGCGGATGGAAGCTCGTATCGAGACCCAGGATCACGCCGATCCCGCGGGAACTTGTCTGCAGCCACAGCGGCAGTCCCCGCGCGACGGCTGCTTCGGTGCGCGCGCGGATGGCTCGCCACTGCTCTGCACCCGGGTCGCGCTGCATCCAGGTCATTGAGAGGGGGCGCCCGCTATGACGCGCCAAGGTTTCAACCAGATCGAACTCGGCGCTGAAGCCCTCCGGGCCCTCGAGCAGATTGAAGTCACTGACGAGTTGCACGACGCCATGGCTCAGGCCTTCGAAGGCTGAGGCGAGACCGATGAGTTCGGCGGCGTTGGCCTCTGCCGCAGGGGTCGGTAGACCGCGGGTGGTGCGATGGTTGTCCGTGCGGCCGGTGGAAAAGCCCGCGGCGCCCGCCTCCAGCGCCTCGCGCAGCAGCACCCGCATGCTTTGAACGTCCTCGGCCGTGGCAGGCTGGCGCTCGAGCGCCCGTTCGCCCATCACCGCCATACGCAGCGGGTCGTGCGGTACCTGCACCAGAAAGTCGAGACTGTGTGGCCGGCGTTCGAGCGCATCGAGGTACTCAGGAAAACTCTGCCAGTCGAAGCTCACGCCCTCGGCGAGCACGGCGCCCGGGATGTCCTCGACGCCTTCCATGAGCGAGATCAGGTTGTCGATGGCGCGCTCGCGCGGGCCACCGCCGAGCGGCGCAAAGCCGACCCCGCAGTTGCCGAAGAGCACGGTGGTGACACCGTGATGGATGCTCGGGCTGAAGGTTTGATCCCAGCTCGCTTGCCCGTCGTAATGCGTATGCAGATCGACGAAGCCCGGGGTCAGCCAGGCGCCGTGCGCATCGATGCGTTCGGTGGCCGCGGTGCGCACCGTGCCAATCTCTTGGATGAGCCCATCGCGTACGCCGACATCGGCGGTGTACGGCGCGGTCCCGGTGCCATCAAATACCGTCGCCCCTTCGAACACGGTATCGAGCGTCATGGCTGAACTCCTGCAGAGGTTGCACCGGACCGCGCAGGGGCGAGGTCGACGCCCACCGGGCAATGGTCACTCAGTTTGCGTTGCAGCGCATCGCGCGTCTCGTAGGTCAGTCGCACGAACGAACCGGGCACACGCCACTCGGCGA
>CAISHQ010000144.1 GCA_903885195.1 uncultured Pseudomonadota bacterium
CCCCCAAACGCAACCAGCACCACGATGAATGCCAGCAGGAATTTGAGTACGTCCTTGGTTGATTCCTTCACCCGTCGATCATTGCAGGTCGGCGGCGTGAAGGTTGACAAGCAGGGTTGATCCATGTACCTTTTTAAATAAAGGTACCGTTATGACCACAGAGCTCGACCTCAAACTGCTCCCCCTGCGCAAAGGCCTGCTGGAATTTGTTGTCCTGAAGATCGTCGCTGGGCATAGCGTTTATGTCCCCGACATCCTTCGCCGCCTCGCTGACACCGAGTTCGCCACTCAGGAAGGCACGTTGTACCCGCTGCTCTCCAAACTGCGTCGCGAAGGTCTCGTGCATTACGAATGGCGGGAGTCCGAAACGGGCCCGCCCCGCAAGTACTACCAACTGACCGAAGCCGGGCGCGCCCAGGTGCACGCGCTCGATCAATACTGGCTGCAACTGCACCGTACCGTCGCCGACCTCGGACACACACCATGCAACGCGTGATCACCGTCAGTCTCAACCAAAACCCGTATTCGCTCGAGGAGGACGCCCACGCGCGCCTCGAACAGTACCTTGCCGAGTCTGCCGCCACGCTCGCCAGCAATCCCGATCGTGCCGAAATCCTCGCCGACCTCGAGCAAGCCATTGCCGATCAGTGCACGCGGCGCCTGCAACCCGGGCGCTCGGTGATCACGCTGACCGAGTTGCAGCCAGCACTGGCGGAGATCGGACGCGTGTCCGACCCAGCTGCGCAAACCGCCACCTCGGGCGACAACGCGTCGAGCGCAACTCCGAATCAGTCGGCCGAAGTTCTGCGCGGTGCGGGCCTCGAGCAGATCAGCGAAGGCGCCTGGATCAGCGGCGTGTGCAATGGGCTCGCCCGCAGCGCAGGCATCGACGTGACGCTCACTCGGGTGATTGCCATCCTGCTGCTGTTTGTCACGGGCGGCACGATGATCGTGCTGTATCTCGTGCTGATGCTGCTGATGCCCTACGCGCCGCTGCAGATCGACGGCCCGCCGCTGCGCAAGCTTCCGACTAAGTGCCGTGAGCTCGTGACATCGTTGCGAGCGAAGATCGCTGCGCTGGGTTGAGCTAGCCTGATTTGCAGAGAGCTCAGCGTTCTTCGATGGTCGCGTACTTGATCACCGCGAACACCATCACCATCGACAACACGAAATCGCCGAAGCTCGTGTAGTAGAGCCACATGTCCTTCGAAAGATACGTGGCGACGAGATAGTTCACTGCCGCCATGACAACGCCCAGCGTGCCCATGCCGAAAGAAAAACGCTGGGTATCGAGCGGTGCCGGCATGTAGCGCAGCAAACGTCCGCCAAAGTATCCACCCTTGTTGAACAAGGCGTCGGCAAACATGAGCAGTGCGATGAAACCGCCGAGGAAAGTGCTTTTCATCTTCACGGCCCAGTCGTCGTCGAACGCGTACGAAAATGCCGCCGACATCAGCAGCATGAACACGCCGAACATGGCGAGGCCACCCAGCAGATCCACTTTGACGAAACGCTGCACAACGACCACGGCCAACCCCGCGCCTGCGGTAACCAAAGCGGAGAACGTCAAATCGTCGGTGACCTTGGCGAGGATGAAAAACAACGCGCCGAGCGACATATCGACTGCCAGCGAATACTTGTTGCGATTCCACTGCGCGCGAGCCCGAGCCTCTTCATCATCGTGCTGAGGGTTTGATTCAGTATTCACACGGGCTCCGCAAAGTCGCTCTTGTCGATGTAGTAGTGCAGGAAGGAGGTCGTCACCCCTCCACTTTCGCGTACGGCTTCGTGCGACAGGCGCGCTCCGATCTTGCGCATCGCCGCCTGTGATCTGAGATTCGCTGTCCCAACGTGAAACCAGACACGATCGACGAAACGGAATGCGTGCTGCAGCATCAAGCGCTTGAGATCACTGTTGTATTGCCCGCCCCAGCACGAGCGTGCGAGGAAAGTGTAGCCGACGACGACGTCGTTGGCCTCGGGATTCCAGGCGTAGTAACTCGAGGACCCGATGACGTTGCCCGAGGCGCGATCCTGTGCGAGCAACGCGCCACCCGATTCGAGCAGGCGATCGAACAATCGCGAGAACACGGGTTCTCGCCAGCGGTCGGGCTCGGGATGCTGCGCCCAGATCAAGGGGTCGGCGGCCGCCTGTTGCAGCGGCGCGTAGTCCCCGCGTTCGAGCGGGCGCAGCACTACCCGCGCACCACTCAATCGCGGCTGCGCATCGAATCTCACTTCAGTGTAGCTTCGAGGCCCGGCGTGAAGCTGGCACCCTCTGGCACCTTGGCCGAGGAGACCTTGACCGTAGTGCCAATGGCCTCGGCGCGACCGCCGAGACAGCCCGAGAGGAAATTCTCCGTGATGGCGTTGAAGGCAATGTTGTTCTCGGGCCGCGCGAAACCATGGCCCTCGTCCGGGAACAGCACGTAGGTGACCGGGATACCCTTCGACTTCATCGCCGACACGATCTGATCGGACTCGGCCTGATTGACGCGCGGGTCGTTGGCCCCCTGGCCGATCAGCAAGGGCCGCACGATGTTGCCGGCCTTGTAGAGCGGTGAGCGCTCCTTCAACAACTTGAGTCCATCGGCCGTGTTCGGATTACCCATGCGCTGATGGAACTGCCTGATGCCCGCTGTCCAGTAGGGCGGAATGGTCTTCAGCAGCGTCTCCAGGTTGGAAGGCCCGACGATGTCGACGCCACAGGCGAACGCGGTCGGCGTGAACGTGAGTCCCACCAGCGTGGCATAGCCACCATAGGAGCCACCCATGATGGCGATCTTGTCGGCCGGTGCGACTTTATTGTTGATCGCCCATTGCACGGCATCGATCAGATCGTCGTGCATCTTGCCCGCCCACTCGAGGTTCGCCGCCTCGACGAACTGCTTGCCAAAGCCCGTCGACCCGCGGAAGTTCACTGAGAGCACCGCATAGCCACGATTCGCCAGCCACTGGTGATAGGCGTCGTACCCGTAATCGTCACGTGCCCAAGGCCCACCATGGACGAGCAGCACAAGCGGCACGGGCGCTTCAGGGCGGCCGTCACCGTTGGCGTCGCTGCCGGGCGGCAGTGTCAAATACGACGGCAGCGTCAGGCCATCACGCGACTTGAGTTCCAAGGTGTGCATGGGTTGCAGCGGCGCACCCTGCAACTCCGGACGCGAGACGTACAGTTGCTTGAGCGTGCGCTGCGCGCGATCGAAGAGATAGACCGAGGGTGACGCCACGACGGGATCCACGGCTACGGTCCACAGCCGATCGTCGTCGGTACGGGTGGTGACACTGACGTCGCCCTTGAGCTGCTCGCGTAACCACGCGAGATCCGCTCCGATCTTCGAATCGAGTGCCGTCCACTCCTCGCGCAGGAAGTTGACCGCGTAGGCCTCGATCTCACCGCTGCGCGGATTACTCATCGTGTTGCTCACGTCCGCGCGCGCACTCTCGCCGATGACGCGGGTCTTGCCGCTCGCCACGTCCTGCGCAACGAGCGCCGTCGTGTTTCGGCCACGACTGTCGATCCAGTACAGCGTCTTGCTGTCGGTGGTGAAACCAACCGGCTGCGTCGTCAGGGAATCCTCGAGCGTCGTGGTTGCCACGGGCTTGGAGTCGACCACGTTATTGCGCACGGTGAAGAAGTCATAGCCGCCGGAGTCGTTCGGCCGCAGGGCCATGCGCAGTGCGAAATTCGCATCGGCGATGAAACCTGCATAGCCATCGCCACGGATGATCTCGGTGAGTTTACCCGTCTTGAGTTCGAGACTATGAACGTCGTGCCACCGCGCATCGCGGTTGTTGAGTCCGATGAGGATGCGATCCTTCACGAGGGGCGACACGTTGACGATCTCGACCCGGGTATTCGAGAACGGCGTCAGCGTACGCTCCTGGCCGCTCTGCAAATCGATGCCATAAAGCAGAAAGTTCTCGTCACCACCCTTGTCCTGGATGTACATCACCATCGAGCTGTCGGGCGCCCAAAACGACTGACGGATCGGCCTGTCCTTGGATGCAGTCAGGGGCCGCGCCTCGTCGAGGCGTGCCACCGGCGCAACCCAGATGTTCATGACGCCATCCCTAGGCGCGAGCCACGACAACCACTGACCATCCGGTGACAGTGAAGCGCCCGCTCGACTGGGATTGCCGAATAATTTACTGCGTTCGATCAGCGGCGCAGCTTGGGCCGCGGCCACGGCGGGCGTAGTCGTCGAATAGGTCGAGAGGGTCACGAGTACTCCGAGACAGAGGGCTTTGACGAGCGTCATGCGATGGCTCCTTTGAGCAAAAAGTCAGTCTTCGACCGCAGGTTCAGACGGGAGGTTCCACGCCAGCACCATCGCGGGTAGCGAGCCGGCCAGCATGGCGGCGGAGATCAGCAACGACATGAATCCGAGAGCGGTCCGATCGCTATCGAACGATAGATCGCGCAGCACATCATGCGCGACGTACAGCAGCACATAAACGGTGAACGCAACGGCGAGCAGGCGGTAGGCCACGGTGAATGCGGCGTCACGAACGGCGATCTGCCGCTCGTCGAGCAGCTCGTTCGGTGCATCGGCGATATGCCGGACCGCCTTGCGCAACACGAAGTACAGGATGATGACGACAGCGAGCAGCGCGAACTCGATATACGACTGCAATTTCGTGGTCGGCAGCAGGATCTGGACTGCGAGCGCAAAGATCAGCACGGCCATCGTCACCACCAGACGACGACGTGCGGCCTGCTGCCGAAAGCGCGAGGGCGTGCGATCGTTGAGGCTGTTGAGCACCGTGCGCTCGGTGATCCCTTCCAACCAGAAGATTCGGTTACGTTTCTTTTCGTTCATGCTATTTACCCTTGCGGAACGGCTTGATGGAGAAGATCTCGCCGACCTCGGCACCGAGCACCGCAGCGATCTTGAGGGCCAGCAGCAGGCTCGGGCTGTATTCGCCACGCTCCAGGTAGCCGATGGTCTGGTAATGCACGCCGACGGCATCGGCCAGCTGCTGCCGGCTCAGGCCTTGCTGCAGACGCAACTCCTCGACGCGATTGAAAACCGGGTCTTCTTTCGAGCGGCTCATAGACTTATAGCATAAATACTATGTTGCATTCACGCAATACCCCCGTGCCGGATGACCGTGATAACGTCTCTCCTATGAAAACCAAGAAGGAAATCGTCGACAACTGGCTGCCGCGATACACGGGGTCGGCACTCGCCGACTTCGGCCAGTACGTGCTGCTGACCAACTTCGGCAACTACCTTGATCTGTTCAGCGCACAAACCGGCGCCGAGGTGGTCGGCCGCGATCGCCCCATGCCCAACGCCACGGCCGATGGCATCACCATGATCAACTTCGGCATGGGCAGTGCCAACGCGGCCACCGTGATGGACTTGTTGTCGGCGATTGAGCCCAAAGCCGTGTTGCTGCTCGGCAAGTGCGGCGGTTTGAAACGCAAGAATCAGATCGGTGATCTCGTGTTGCCGATCGCCGCCATTCGCGGCGAAGGCACCTCGGACGACTACCTGCTGCCGGAGGTGCCGGCGCTGCCCGCGTTCAGCCTGCAGCGCGCCGTATCGACCATGATCCGCGATCTCGACTGCGACTACTGGACGGGAACGGTCTACACCACGAATCGACGCGTCTGGGAGCATGACGACGAGTTCAAGGAGTACCTGCGCAAGACGCGCTGCATGGCCATCGACATGGAAACGGCGACGATTTTCGCCGCCGGGTTCGCCAACTCGATTCCCGCAGGTGCGCTATTGCTCGTCAGCGATCAGCCGATGGTGCCTGAAGGCGTGAAGACGGAAGCCTCCGATCGCAAGGTCACCAACGAATACGTCGATCGTCATATCCGCATCGGCATCGAGGCACTGCGATTGATCCGCCGTCACGGCAAGAGCGTCAAGCACCTGCGCTTCGACGAGTGATCCGCAAGGTCACATCGAAGCGCTTGCCGATGTGACGCTTCTGTAGATCCTCGCCGACGGCCTCACCATCGGCGATGGCATCGAGATTGCGGTTGGTCTCGTTGCGCAGGATCACCACGAGATCGAGCGGCTGCGAGAGCGCAAACGGAAACTCGTGCCAGGTGCCAAGATGCATGAGAAAGCCGCAGTTTCCGTCGAAGCTGAAGGCTTTCACCGCAGAAAGATCCGGCAACTCGGTCTCACCCGGCGGCGCCACGACGACCGCGTAGGGCTGGCCATTCAGAGGCAGAAAAGCCTGCGTGTGCTTGAAATGCCGCTCCATCCAGGTGACCTCGAGTGCCCGCGGCCGCACACGGGCGACGGACAAGCAGGTATCGGCATCGGAAATGAAGTGCGGTTTCTCGACCAGTTCGACCGCATCGTCATAGAAGCGCGTGCGACTGGTGGGCCGACCGCGATCGACACCGACCAATTCACCGAAAGGCGCGATGTTTTCTGGCGTAGCCGCAAGCAGCGGCAGTTCGAGGATCCGCGACACGCGCGGGCTCAGCGAAACACCTTTGCCCAGAAGGCCTTCATGTCTTCCCACGACTGACGATCGGTCTTTTCGTCGTAGGCGAGCGGCAAGTTGTACTTCTTGCCCTTGTCGGTTGCTTCCGGATTGGTGAACCCGTGCTTCGCGCCCGGGTAGGAGATGAACTGGTAGTCGACGCTGAGCTCTTCCATTTCCTTGCGGAAGGCAGCCTGATCGTCCGCGGGCACCATGCCGTCGGCTTCGCCGTGGCAAATGAGCACGCTCGGCTTGAACTCACCGGGCTTGGCCACGTGGGCGCGGGTCAAGGCGCCATGAAAGCTGGCCACGCCGCGCAGCGGGACGCCGATGCGGCCCATGTGCAGCGACAAGGCACCGCCCAGGCAGTAACCCATCGCACCGATGCGATCCGGATCCACGAGCGGATGCGCCTTCAGTTGCTCGTAGGCCGCCTTGAGGCGTTCGCCGAGTGCGGGCACGTCCGTGAACAGGCCGCCCATCAGAGTACCTGCCTCAGTGGCATCCGCCGCTTCGCGCCCATCGCCATAGACATCGGTCGCCATCGCCACGAAGCCGAGACCCGCGAGCTCACGCGCACGGCGCCGCAGATAGTCGTTGAGGCCCCACCACTCCGGTAGCACGATGAGCCCGGGACGCTTGCCCGAACGCGAGGGATCGTAGGCGAGATAACTCGCCAAATCGCGTCCGCCTGCGCGGTAGCGAATGATGTCGGTATGGGAGGTGTCTGGCATGGGCGCAACCAAGGATGTCGGAGTGGGAATAATGCAACTTTCGCAAGCCGCCGGCCCCGGATGCAAGTCTGTCATGCACCGAATGCCGCAAGCCGGGCGATTTGCGGTGCGATAATACACGGCATGCCGGACACCCGACCCACTCCCGCATCCGGCGGGCCGCCGCAGCGCCGGATCCGCAGCTTCGTGTTGCGTGCAGGCCGCATCACGGCCGCGCAACAACGCGCGCTGCAAGAGTTGTGGCCGCGATACGGCATCGACGCGCCGGCGGCGGGGGTCACGCAATACCTCGACACGGAACAACTGTTCGGTCGCTCCGCTCCGCTCGTAGTCGAAATCGGTTTCGGCAACGGCGATAACCTGCTCGCGCTCGCGAGCCGTGAACCGGAGCGAAATTTCCTCGGCATCGAGGTCCACCGTGCCGGTGTCGGCCACCTGATGCATCAAGCAGCCGAGGCGGACCTGCGCAACGTGCGCGTCGCCTGTCACGATGCCGTCGAAGTGCTCTCCCAGCAACTCACACCGGGCGCAGTCGACGAAGTGCTGATCCTGTTTCCGGATCCCTGGCACAAGACGCGCCACCACAAGCGCCGACTGATCCAGCCCGAGTTCGTCGACTTGCTCGTTTCGCGTTTACGCCCGGGCGGCCTGCTGAACCTGGCTACGGACTGGGAGCCCTATGCGGTGCACATGGTCGAAGTCATTGGCGCGCATGCGGCGTTCCGCAACCTTGCCCCACCGGGGTCGCCCTACGTTGCACGACCCGAATGGCGTGCCCTCACCCGCTTCGAGCGTCGCGGGCAACGACTCGGGCACGGCGTCTACGATCTGTCGTTCGAGCGAGTGACGAACGCAGGCTGAGGGGTCACTGCCCGGCAAGCGGCGCGAAACTCGCGCGGATGCCGTCGACGATGAACTGCACCGCCAGTGCGCCCAGCACGACGCCGAGCAATCGGTTGGCGACGTTGGTACCCGTGGCACCCAGCAAGCGCATCAACCGCCCTGCGCCCAGCATCATGACGAGGGCAATGAGCAGCACGAGCACGGCGGCCGCGAGCAGCACCGAGAAAAGCATAGGCTGCGCAAGCACCGACACCGGACCGAACCAGAGCAGGACCGTGGTCAGTGCGCCCGGCCCCGACAGGAATGGAAAGGCCAGAGGAAACACCGAGATGTCGGCACGCCGACGGCTCTCGGCCTGTTCGTCGCTCGAGGTCCGCGTGCCCGATTCACGGGCGAAGACCATTTCGAGCGCCACGAGAAACAGCAGCAGTCCGCCGAAGATGCGGAATGAATCGACGCTCACACCGAGCGCATCGAGGAATGCGGCGCCGCTCAATGCAAAACCGATGATGATGAACGCCGCCACGACCACGGCCTTGACCGCCATGCGTCGCCGGTATGTGGCACTCGCCCCCTCGGTCAGCGTCGCAAACACCGGGACGAGCGAAATCGGCTCGACCACGAGAAAGAAGACGACGAAAAATTTGAGGAAGGATTCGAGCATGGGTCAACCGCCGCGCGCATTGTCGCCGTTCGATGTGTCATCCACCAGCGCAATCTCGCCGGTCGGACTCACGATCACGTCAATGGGCCGAAGGCTTCGTCCGACGCAAGGACCCGCAACACACAGGCCCGAATCGGGCGCGAATAGCGCCCCATGCGACGCGCAGACGATGAATTCGCGCGCCGCGGTCAGGAAGCGATGCGGCCGCAAATCGAGCGGGTGCCCTGCATGCGGGCAGGTGTTTTCGTAGGCTCGAACGCCGCCGTTCGGCACGGCGACGACAAATCCGCGTCTAGGCCACTCGCCCTCGCCGATTTGGAACCCGTGACTGCCCGTCGCCTCGAGATCGTGCAAAGAGCACACGACGGTGCCTGCACCGCCAACGCTCATCCACGCGACTCCGCAGCGGCAGGCTTGCCCGCCGTACCAAGTGCCTCGTCCACCACGCCACGACGCAACATGAGCGCGAACAGCAGAATGCCGGGCAGCGCAGCCAACGTCGTGAGCAGGTAGAAGTTCACGTAGCCCATCGCATCGATGAGACTGCCTGCCGTGGTGCCGGTCAGCAGTCGGCCGACGACGCTCGCCGCGGCGGAAATCAGCGCGTACTGCGTCGCCGTGAAACGCAGGTTGCACAAGGCCGAGAAATAGGCGACGAGCACGACCCCGCCGTAACCACTCGCGAAATTCTCGAAGCCAATGGCTGCCGCCATGCCGACATTGCTGTGCCCTACGGCCGCGAGCGCAGCAAAACTCAGATTCGACAGGCACATCAGCACGAGCGCGAGCAGCACCGAGTTCTTCAGACCTTGCCGCTCATAGAGCACGCCACCCACGAAGATGCCGACCAGGAACGCCCCGAAGCCGAAGGCGACGTCGTAGACCGCAATCTCGTCGTTCGTGTAGCCGAGGTCGTTGAACAACAAGCGAAAGGTCAGATTGGCCAGCGTGTCACCGACCTTGTGCACGAGGATGAAAGCGAGCACGAGTGCGGCACCCGAGCGGCGCAGAAATTCCTGGAACGGCCCGGTAATCGACTGCCACAACTCAGCCATACCCTGACGCGGTACGGTGACGATTCGGCGTGCCGGCTCGCCCAGCCACAGCGCCGTGAGCATGGCGGGTAGTGCGAATACCGCACAGGTCATGTACGCCACTGACCAGCCGGCGCGTGCGGCGACGATGAGTGCCAACGCACCGGCGGCGGCCGAGCCGATGCGCCAGCCGTACTGGGACATCCCGGCGCCCACACCCAATTGATGTGGCTGCAGCGTCTCGATGCGGTAGGCGTCGATAACGATGTCGTAGGTGGCTCCCGCAATGCCGACCAGTACCGCGGCGATGACCGTGGCCTGCAGGCTCGCCTGCGGATCCACGAGCGCCAGATTGACGACGGCGGCGATGACGAGCAGCCCCGACACCCATAGCCAGGAGACGCGCTGACCGAAACGCCCAATCCAGGGCAAACGCACGCCATCGATGATCCACGCCCAGAACACCTTGAGGTTGTACACGAGGAACGCCAGCGCGAAAGCCGTGATGGTCTTTTTATCGATGCCATCCTGTGCGAGGCGCGTCGTCAGCGTGGCGCCGATCATGGCGTACGGGAAACCCGAGGACACGCCGACGAAGAACGCACCCAGTGCCTCGCGAGCGAGGTAGGGGCGAACTGAGGCGAGGATGCTCATCGCGCTGCCAAACTCATCGCGCTGCCAGACTCATAGCGCGTAGTCGATGGTGAGCGGCGCATGATCGGAAAACCGACTGCTCTTGTGGATCGACACCGAGCGTGCCGCACCAGCAAGGCCGCGACTGACGATCTGGTAGTCGATGCGCCAACCCACGTTCTTCGCCCAGGCCTGACCGCGATTCGACCACCACGTGTATTGATCGGGCGCCTCGGTCACCTCGCGAAACGCATCGACATAACCTGCGGCACCCAGCAACTCGTCCATCCAAGATCGTTCCTCCGGCAGGAAACCGGAGTTCTTCTGGTTGGACTTCCAGTTGCGCAGGTCGATTTCTTTGTGCGCGATGTTCCAGTCGCCGCAGAGGATGTATTCGCTGCGACGCCGGCGCAGCGCGCGCAGATGCGGCATAAACGCTTCGAGAAAGCGGAACTTGGAAGCTTGCCGCTCCGGGCCTGAAGAGCCCGAAGGGAGATACAGGGACACCACAGAGAGCGCCCCGAAGCGGGCCTCGAGATACCGTCCTTCGCGGTCGAACTCCGGCACGCCGAAGCCGCGGATCACCGAATCGGGCTCACGCCGGCTATAGAGCGCGACACCCGAGTATCCCGGCCGCTCGGCGTCGAAAAAGTAGCGGTGGAAGCCCGGCAGGTCGACGTCGTGACCGGCCAACTGCCCCTCCTGCGCCTTGGTCTCCTGCAGGCAGACCACGTCCGCGCCCTGGTCACGCAACCAGGCGAAAGCACCCTTGCTGGCGGCGGAGCGGATGCCATTTGCATTCAAGGTGATGACGCGCACCGCGATATGATAGCCGCATGCAACCGCATCAACGCAGATTCGTCGACCTCGCCCTCGCACGCTCGGCCTTGCGCTTTGGCCGTTTCACCCTGAAGTCGGGACGCGAGAGTCCCTACTTCTTCAACGCTGGCCTCTTCAACGACGGTGAATCACTCGCGACGCTGGGGCAGTGCTATGCCGAGGCGCTGAGTCGCTCAGCGCTGCCCTTCGACATGCTGTTCGGCCCGGCCTACAAGGGCATCCCCCTGGTTGCGTCCACAGCGATCGCGCTGGCCGTACAACAAGGGCGCAACGTACCCTGGGCGTTCAATCGCAAGGAAGCCAAGGATCATGGCGAGGGCGGACAAACCGTCGGTACGCCGCTCTCCGGCAAAGTGGTCATCGTCGATGATGTCATCACCGCAGGCACGGCGATCCGCGAATCCGTCGAACTCATCCGTCGCGCAGGTGCCGAGCCAGTCGGCGTGCTGCTTGCGGTCGATCGTCAGGAGCGCGGTCAGGGTGAGCGATCGGCCGTGCAGGAGGTCGAAGCGGAGTTCGGTCTGCGCTGCGTCAGCCTGCTGACTCTCACCGATCTCATCGACATCCTGGCCGATCCCAATGCATCGCGGCCCGCCCTGCCCGCCGAACAGTTGGCAGCGCTGCGCGAATACCGCGCCCGCTACGGCATCCACGCGGCCTCGCCGCAGTAACCTCTCGTCACGGTAATCACGATGCAACTCAAGGACTCCTCGCTGCTGCGTCAGCACGGTTTCATCCACGGCGAGTGGCGCTCCGCCCGCAGCGGTGCAACGATCGCCATCCGTAACCCGGCCAACGGCACGGTCGTTGGCGAAGTTCCCGTGATGGGAGCAACCGAAACGCGCGAGGCGATCGACGCTGCCGCAAAGGCCATGCCTGCTTGGGCAAAACGCACCGCGAAAGAGCGTGCCGTCATCCTGCGCCGGTTTGCCGAACTGATGCTCGCCAACGCCGACGACCTCGCCATCATCATGACGAGCGAACAGGGCAAGCCGCTTGCCGAGGCGAAGGGCGAAGTGGCCTACGCCGCGTCGTTCCTCGAATGGTTCGCTGAAGAAGGCAAACGGGTGTACGGCGATGTCATCCCGACGTTCCGTGCCGATGCGCGCCTGCTCGTGCTGCGCCAGCCTGTCGGCGTCGCTGCGGCCATCACACCGTGGAATTTCCCCGCAGCCATGATCACGCGCAAGCTAGGCCCGGCGCTGGCAGCCGGCTGCAGTTTCGTCTGCAAGCCCGCACCACAGACACCGTTTTCCGCGCTCGCGCTCGCCGAACTCGGTAGCCGCGCAGGCCTGCCACCCGGTGTATTCAACGTCGTCACCGGCGATGCCGAGCAGATCGGCGGCGAACTGACAAGCAATCCGCTCGTGCGCAAGCTGAGCTTCACGGGCTCCACGGCCGTAGGCAAAAAACTGATTGCCGCCTGTGCCGGCACCGTGAAGAAGGTCTCGATGGAACTCGGTGGCAACGCGCCGTTCATCGTCTTCGACGACGCTGATCTCGATGCGGCCGTACAGGGACTGATGGCGAGCAAGTACCGCAACACGGGCCAGACCTGCGTCTGTGCCAACCGCGTGTACGTGCAAGACGGCGTCTATGAGGCATTCGCAGCCAAGCTCGCCGTCGCCGTCGCGGGGCTGCGGGTCGGTGACGGCCTCGCGGGTCCGACCGATCAAGGACCGCTGATCGATGATCGCGCGCTCGCGAAGGTGCAGGCGCATATCGCCGACGCCGTGGCTCACGGCGCACGCATCGCCGCAGGCGGCAAGCCACACGCGCTGGGCGGCACATTCTTTGAGCCCACCATCCTGCTCGATGTCACGCCCGGAATGCGCGTCTCGCGTGAGGAGACCTTCGGGCCGGTCGCGCCACTGTTTCGCTTTCATAATGAAGCGGAGGCCATCCAACTCGCGAACGACACGGAGTTTGGTCTCGCGGCGTACTTCTTCACGCGCGATCTGGCACGTAGCTGGCGCGTGCAAGAGGCTCTCGAATACGGGCTCGTAGGCGTCAACACCGGACTCATCTCGACTGAGGTCGCGCCGTTCGGTGGTATGAAGGAGTCGGGCCTCGGACGCGAAGGCTCGCGCTACGGCATCGACGAATACACAGAGATGAAATACGTCTGCGTGGGCGGCCTCGGCGGGTGACCGATACGACCCAAGAGCCGAAGCGGATCGGTCTGCTGCTGCTGCTCGCAGCCTGCAGCGCGATCGGACCGGTCTCGACATTGATGCTGATTCCAGCGCTGCCGATCATTCGCGACGAATTCGGCGCGACTATGGTGGCTACGCAGCCGATCATCAGCGTGTTCCTGCTGACCTTCGCCATCGGTATCCCGCTCGCCGGTCCGTTGTCCGATCGCTACGGTCGTCGGCCCCTGCTGCTCGGTGGACTCGCGGTGTTCATCGTGGGCTCGCTACTCGCCGCCGTGGCGCCCAGCATCGAGATCCTGGTCATCGCCCGCGCCATTCAGGCGATCGGCTGCGCCGCCAACGCGACCGTAGCGCGCGCCATTCTCGGAGATCTGTATCAGGACTGGCGATTGTCTCGTGCGCTCGCGCAACTCACGCTCGGCATGATGATCGGTACCTCGGTCTCTCCCTGGCTGGGCGGTCTCATCACCGAGTCCATGGGCTGGCATGCACCGTTCGTGCTGCTGCTCGTGCTGTCGACGATCACCGCCGTCGCCGCCGCCCGCAGCCTGCCGGAAACACGTGCGAAGACGACAGGCGACGGACAGTTCCGCGAGCTCGGCGTAGCCTCGCTCGGTCTCGTGCGCAATCGGGCGTTCCTCGGCTGCGTCATCGATGCAGGCGTGATGTACGCGCTGTATCTGGGCTTCATCTCCACGGCGCCCTACATCGTCAAGGAAATGACCGGCCAACCGGCGACCACCTTCGGCCTGTACGTCCTGTTCCTGTCCTCGGGATATTTTCTCGGTAACTTGTATGTGTCGCGACTGCGCGGCCATGCAGCACTCGATCGGGTCGCGCGTTTCGGTACCCTGCTGCAGGCCGTTACGGCCTGTGCAGCGCTAGCCTTCGTGCTGCTCGGATTCACGGCACCCATCTGGTGGTTCCTGCCGATGCTGCCGCTCGCCTTTGCGCAGGGACTCGCCTTGCCCCACGTGACGGCCACCGCCGTGCGCCTCGCACCCGGCTATGCGGGCGTGGCCTCGGGGCTCATCGGGTTCTCGCAACAAGCGTTTGCAGCACTGACTGTGCAGGCGATGGGCGTCGTACCCATCGATACGCCAGTGCCCATGCTGGCCATCTGTGCCGCGCTATCGCTGGTGTCGGTCGCCGCCGTCGTGTTTCTCGATCGTTTCATGCGGACACATCCTGCGGAGGGTAGATGAAACTCGGCTTGAATCTCGGCTACTGGGGCAGCAAGCCCGTCGATCGATTCATCGAACTCGCACAGATCGCCGAGCGCCTCGGCTTCGACATCGTGTGCACCGCGGAGGCCTACGGTTCGGACGTGTTCACGCCGCTTGCGGCGATCGCCACGCATACCTCTCGCATTCGTCTTGGCACGGCGATCATGCAGATTTCGGCGCGTACACCCGCCTGCGCCGCCATGACGGCACTGACGCTCGATCATCTGTGCAACGGTCGTCTGTCGCTCGGCATCGGCGTCTCCGGGCCGCAGGTGGTCGAGGGCTGGTACGGTCAGCCTTTCAAGAAGCCTCTGGAGCGGACCCGCGAGTGGTTGGCGATCTTTCGCCAGATCCTCGCCCGCGAACAGCCGGTCAGTTTCGACGGCGCACAGTATCAACTGCCCTATCGCGGCGAGGGGTCAACGCTGCAGGGTAAATCGTTAATGAGCATCACCCATCCGCTGCGCAAGCACGTGCCCGTGCTGCTCGGTGCCGAAGGGCCGAAGAACGTCGCCCTTGCGATCACCGAATGCGACGGCTGGTTTCCCTTCATGATCCCGCCCGATCGATTCGATATCTACGGTGACACCCTCGATCAACGGCGCCCGGGATTCGAGATCGTACAATCGGTGTCGTTCTCGCTGCAGACCGACCCAGCGCTGGCGTTGCTGCCCGTCAAAAAAATGCTCGCACTCTACGTCGGTGGCATGGGCTCCAAGGAAGATAATTTCCACAAGCGGGTGATCGAGCGTGCCGGCTACGCCGAGGTTGCACAGACCATCCAGGACCTGTGGCTGTCAGGCCGACAGAAAGAGGCTGTACTGGCTGTGCCGGACGAGCTCGCCGATGCCTTGTCGGTGACCGGCAGCCGCGACAACCTGCGACATCGACTGGCCGCGTGGAAGCGCTCGCCCGTCACGACGCTGATGATCGGTGTCAGCGACTCATTCGATCAAACCGTTCAACACATGGAAGTACTTGCCACGGAGGCTGCGTGAAGTCATGTCTCGCATCTCATCACTGCTGCTTGCAGTCTGTCTCATGATCACGGCCACCCACGCCGCGGCCAATGGCCCCACGCCCCCGCGCGCCGAGCAACGTCCGTTCACGGTGACGTCGCCGTTCGGTAACCGCGAGGACCCGTGGTACTGGCTGCGCGACGACAAGCGCGAAGATAAGGACATGCTGGCGTATCTCGAAGCGGAGAACGCCTACACCGCCACCGTCATGGCACCGCAGCGTGCGGCTCAGGAAAAGCTCTACAACGAGATCATCGGCCGTCTTAAACAAGACGACGCGAGCGTGCCGCAGCGCAAGAACGGTTACTGGTACTACACGCGCTACGAGACCGGCAAGCAGTATCCGATCTACGCACGGCGCAAGGGCTCGATGGATGCAGCGGAAGAAGTAATCATCGATGGCAACGTCAGTGCCACCGGTCACGCCTTCTACCAGATTGCCAACTACGAAGTGAGCCCGGACGGGCGCTGGGTCGCCATCGCCGAGGACACCGTCGGTCGACGGCAGTACGGCATCCGCATCAAGGACATGCAGACGGGGCAATACCTGCCGACGACGCTTGCCAACGCTGAGGCGAGCCTCGCATGGGGCAACGACAACGCTACGCTGTTCTATATCCGCAAGGATCCGCAGACCCTGCTCGGCAACCAGGTGTATCGGCACCAGCGCGGTACGACCACGGAGACTGATCGCCTCGTCTACACGCAGGAAGACGAGAGCTTCTACATGGGCCTCGGTAAGTCGAAATCCGACCGATTCATCTACATCGTCTCGCAGAGCACCGTTTCGAGCGAGTATCGCTACGCCGATGCCAACGATTCGCAATTCACGTTCAAGGTGGTGCTGCCGCGCGAGCGCGATCATGAGTACCAACTTGAGGATGTCGGCGATCGTTTCATCATCCGCAGCAACTGGAAGGCACGAAACTTCCGCATCGTCGAAACGCCGATTGCGACCGTGCAGGACCGCAGCAGCTGGCGCGATGTGATCGCCCATCGCGAAGACGCGTTCGTCGACAGCTTCGAGGCGTTCGACGGCTTTCTCGCAGTCTCGGAGCGCTCAGGCGGCCTGCAGAAGCTGCGCGTGCGCAGCTGGGACGGTGCGCGCAACTTTCTGATGGATGCGCCTGACGCGGCCTACACCATGGCGATCGGCAATAACACCGAGGCGCAGAGCCACCTGCTGCGCTACGTGTACACCTCGCCGACGACGCCCTCGACCACGTACGACTACGACGTACGCACCGGCCAGCGAACCTTGCTCAAGCAGGAGCCCGTGCTCGGCGAGTTTGATACTCGCAACTACGTGGCGGAATTCCGTTTCGTTCCGGCGCGGGATGGTGCGCGCGTTCCCGTGACGCTGCTCTACCGCAAGGGCACGCGGCTGGATGGGACGGCACCGATGTATCAGTACGCCTACGGGTCCTACGGCCTCTCAACCGATCCGACGTTTCGAACCACGGTGCTCTCACTCGTTGATCGGGGTTTCGTATACGCGATCGCGCACATCCGCGGCGGCCAGGAAATGGGGCGCCTGTGGTACGACCAGGGACGATTGCAGAACAAGATGAACTCATTCAATGATTTCATCGACGTCACCCGCCATCTCGTCAAGGACAAGGTCGCAGACCCGGCGCGGGTGTTCGCCATGGGTGGCAGCGCTGGCGGCCTGTTGATGGGTGGCATCGCCAACATGGCGCCCGAGCTCTACAAGGGAATCGTCGCCCATGTGCCGTTCGTCGACGTCGTGACGACGATGCTGGATGAAAGCATCCCTTTGACCACGAACGAGTTCGACGAGTGGGGCAACCCGGCCTCGAACAAGGCAACTCACGACTACATGCTGGCCTACTCGCCGTACGATCAAGTTAAAGCGCAGCGCTACCCGGCGATGCTGGTGACCAGCGGCCTGTGGGACAGTCAGGTTCAGTACTGGGAGCCGACCAAGTGGGTGGCGCGACTGCGTACGCTCAAGACGAACGACAACCCGTTGCTGCTGCGCACCAACATGGAAGCCGGTCACGGCGGCAAGTCCGGACGCTTCGAGCGCTACCAGGAAGTCGCCGAGGAATACGCGTTCATACTCTGGCAGGCCGGTATCGCACCGTGAGCCTCTCGCTCGGTCAATTCCACGAGATCAGCATCAGCACGACCGATCTCGATGCATCGCTGCGCTTTTACACCATGCTCGGATTTCGACCGGTCGAGGTGCTTGATGTGTGGCCCCACCCTTATGCGGTGGTGGTGACAGGCGCTCTGGTGATCGGCTTGCATCAGTACCGCTTTCCCTCGCCCTCCTTCACCACCGTGCACGATGCGTTGGCGGAGACGCTCGAGATCTACCGTGAGGCGGGCGCAGTAATCGCTTTCGCGAAAACCGGCCCAGACTGCTTCAATGAATTCGGTTTCCGCGACCCCGCGGGACACATGGTGACGCTGCTGGAGAAGGCGACGCATCGGCACGCACCGGCCGCACAGATCCACGACTCTGAAGACGCGACCGGTGGCCTAGGCCGATTCGTGGCCTTCAGCCTGCCGTCGGCGGCTCCGGAAATCAGCACGGGTTTCTGGCAGGCGCTCGGTGCGACACCTAGATCGCTCGATGCCGAATGGCGTGCCAGCGGCCTGAGCGCGGCAGGCCTGCCGATTGCCATCCATGACGAGTCCGAGTACCCGCATCCGGCGTTGGTGTTTCAGCGCCGCGGCCTCGAGTCGCGCACGCAGCTCGAAGCGCCGGAAGGCACCGCGCTCGTTATCGTCGGTTGACCATCCTCAGTTGGTCATCGCCGCTTGGATCAGGGGCGGACGAGTTCGCGACGTACCGCGGCCACGAGGCGCTCGAGCGCCTGCGGGCTCTGCAACAGAAAGAGCGACGGCTCGATCAGCTCGAGCTCCATGACCACAGGCTGTCCGTCGAAACCGGGCGCGACATCCACGCGGGCGTAGAGCAGTTCCGCTGCAAACGGCGCGAGCGCCGCTTCGCCGAGGGCTCGCTCGGCAGGCGAAATACCAATGGCCTCCGACACGACTTCCACGCCGCCGGCAAAGCGTGGCGTCTTGCGCACGGCGTGGGTGAACTCGCCGTCGATCCACACGAGCGCCCGCTCGCCGTGGTCCTCCACCGAGGGAAGATACGGCTGGACCAGCAGGTCGCGCTGGCTCGCGAACCTACGAACCTGCGCATCGACGTCGGCGTTGATATCGGTGTAACGGTAGGTCTCGAAGGACGCCGCACCGACCGCGGGTTTCACCACGACATCGGGCCATCCTCGGCTGCGGCAGAGTTCGGTCAGCGAGCCGTTCCAACCTTGGCTGAGTAACTCGGTTGGCGTGACCGGTACACCCCGCGCAGCAAGCTCAAGCAAATAGCGCTTGTGCAGATTGCCGAGCAGCACGGCGGCGGAATTCCACAGCGGAGCTTTCGGCGCAATCTCGCGCACCCATGCCCCAAATGCATCCGGGGCGTGAATGTAATTCCACGTGGAGCGCACGAGTGTCGGCACTGCGTCACGCCACTGCGCGGGGTCATCCCAGGCGGCCATGCGCGCATCGATACCGGCCGACTGCAAGCCTTCTAGAAGCAGGTCTTCGTCGACGTCGGGCTCGGGCAGAGGCCGGCACGTAGCGATGTTCAGACGCATCAGCGACTCGTCGGGGTAATGAGTAACTTGTCGATGCGCATGCCATCCATGTCGATGACCTCGATGCGCAAGTCGCGCCAAGAGAGCACGTCACCGGATTTCGGGATCCGACCAAGCCGCGCCAGCACGAATCCGGCAAGCGTGTGGTAGTCCGAGCGCACCGAGGCCATGTCGCGACGTCCCAGCCGCTGCTGCACCTCCTCAATGCCGAGATGCCCATCGACCAGCCAGCTGCCGTCATCGCGACGCTGCATCTCGGCGCGCTCGCGAGTACCGAGGTCGGGCAGCTCGCCAGCGATTGCTCGCAGAATATCGATTGGCGTCGCCACGCCCTCAATGGCTCCATATTCGTCGGTCACCACCGCGAGGTGCGAACTCGACTTCTGGAACTGATCGAGCAGTTGCATCGCCGTGATACCGACCGGGACGAAGAGCGGTGTCTCGATGTCCTTGTCCGTATCCAGATTCCCACGGCGCAACGCCTCGCTCAAGGTGGCGAGCGTCACCATGCCGAGTGCCTCGTCGAGCGAACCGCGGGCGACGAGAAAGCGGGCGTGGCCGCTCTCACGTGCCTGCTGCCACAACGCCGGCAGCGTCTCGTCGAGGTCGAGCCAGAACACGTCGGTGCGCGGCACCATGATCGATTCGACTTTGCGGTCTGCCAGAGCCAGTACGCCCTCAATCAGCCGTCGCTCCGACGCAAGAAACACGCCCGTCCGAGCGCCCTCGGCGATGAGTGCGCGCACCTCATCTTCCGTCACCGAGGCCGCAGGGGCTGCCGACACCGGCAGAATCCTCAGGATCGAGTCAACCGAGATGCGCAGCAACCACACCAGCGGCAGCATCAAGCGTGCAAACACGGCCATGATGGGCGCCACGAAAATGGCCAATGATTCAGCGTGGGTCAGCGCGATCCGCTTGGGTACCAGCTCGCCGAATACGAGCGTGCCGAAGGTCACCAGCAGCACCACGACACCGAATGCGAGTTCCTCGGCGATATCGGCGTCGACGCCACGCGCAGCGAACCAGCCACCAAGGCCCTCGGCAAAGGTCGCGCCGCTGTACACCCCGGTGAGTATGCCGATGAGCGTGATGCCCACCTGCACCGAAGACAGGAAGGTGGTCGAATCAGCCAGAAGCTCGAGCGCCATGCGCGCGCCGCGACTGCCACGCTCTGCAGAGGATTGCAGTCGGCCACGCTTGGCAGACACCAACGCCATCTCAGCCAGTGCGAAGAAGCCGTTGAGCAGGATCAACAGCACGATAATCAGCGATTCGGCAACCAACATCAGGCGTTACTGCGAGTCCGCAACAAATAAATTCCAAACGCCATGATAGCGAGGTTCACGAAACCGATGAGGAAGAATGGCGAACCCTTGCTGAGCACGTCGTAGAGCCAGCCGCCGACCGATGTGGTGAAGAGAATGCCGCAAGATGCAAAGACGCCCGCAAGACCGAACACGGCGCCGCGTACATCCTGCGGAGCTTCCTGACCGAGCACAGTCTGACTCGCAATAATGGCGCAGATCTGGCCCGTGCCGAGCAGGATGGCAACCAGCGTGATCCATTCGCTTTGCGGATCACCGACGAAGCCACCCGCCATATAGCCGATGCCGGCGATCGCCATGGCCACGACGCCCGCTTTGACCCGATTCATCTTGTCGAGCGCCAGACCAAAGAAAATGGCAAACAGCAGCCCTGCTGAATTTGCGATTACGAATGGCTTAGTGGCGGCCGAAACGGCCTCGGCCACGGTTTGTCCGTTGGCGATGGCGGTCTGCTGCAGACGGGCGCTGAAAAACGTGCCGATGACGATGCGGTCGGCAAACGAGACGAACTGCAGCATGTACGCAAACCAGATGCGCGGATTGGCCCGCGCGGCCTGAACTCCGGTGCGCAGCACCGTGCTGAGCGGCTCCCGCTCGCCCAACTCGCTTGGAGTGCCACGCCGCAATCCGAGCCAGCACAGTGCCGCGGTCAGCAGACACAACCCGGCGGCGATGCCGAGCGTGATCCGTCCTGCCGTAACGGCATCCATCCCGTCGGCGGCTAAGCGCTGTGGCACTTTGCCGAGCACCAGCACCGCAAGCGTGGCACCGAGGCCCTGACAAAAGCCGGTGATGCCGACGAACAGGCCGCGCGATTCCTCGCGGGGAATATCGGCGAGCACCGTCGCCAGCATGCAGCCGACAGCGGCCACACCGACCGAGAAAAACAGCGCACAGGCGAGCAGCTGCGGGAAGGTTCGCGCCAGCGGGTAGAGAAAGAATCCGGCAGCCAGCCAAAGAAATCCGAGCGCGTAGACGGGGCGTCGTCCGATCTTGTCCGACAGCGCTCCGAACGGTGCAACGAGCAGCAGTGAGACGATCTCGTTGCTGAAGCCCAGCAACCCGAGCACCCGACCCTGCTGATCGGCCGGAACGTCCAGGTTGGCATTGAGCAGATACGGCTGGATGAAGCTGACGAAGGCCAGCATGCCGATGGTGATGAAGGCCGCGAAGAGATACGTGCGCGCGTTCCAGCGCGTGTACCCCGGTGACAGGCGAACAGGCCCCAATCGAACGTCGGTTGGACTGGTCATGACCGGCATCCTATGCCGCTGCCCGGGACCGCGCCAGCCAAATCCGGCTATCCTACGGTCATGTTGGAAAGCCCCTGCTCGCTCAATGTCGGTTCAGTGCGTGTGGATGCCGTCGTCGAGGTGGCGAGGGTACCGCTCGCCTTTGCAGACTTCCTGCCCGCCTCGACGCCTGACGCCATCGCTGCCGAGGCCCACTGGCTACAGCCGCGCTTTGCGGACGCATCCTTGAAGTACGGCCTGCTGAGTTTTCACACTTATGTACTGCGCAGTGATACCTGCACCATCCTCGTCGATACCTGCATCGGCAACGACAAGGACCGGGGCGGTCACGCGGGCTTTCATCGCCTCACCACCGGGTGGCTGCGCGATCTCCAGCAACTCGGGGTCGCACCCGAGAGCGTCGATTACGTGATGTGCACGCATATGCACGGCGATCACGTCGGTTGGAACACGCGATTGAGCAATGGCCGCTGGGTCCCCACGTTCCCGAACGCCCGCTATGTCTTTGCACGCAGCGAGTTCGAACACAGGGCACGCCTGCGGGAGACCAAGCCCGGGGGGGATTATGGCGTCTATGCCGACAGCATCCTGCCTGTCGTCGAAAGCGGCCAGGTCGATCTCGTCGACAGCGACCATGAACTGGAGGGTTTGTTGCGACTGGAGGCTGCTCCAGGGCATACGCCAGGGAATGTGGTGATCCATCTGCAACCGGGGCGCGAGCACGCTGTACTGAGCGGCGATGTCATCCACCATCCGCTGCAGGTCAAATATCCGGAGTGGTCAGCGGCGTTCTGCGAGGATCCGGCGGCCTCGGCCGCCTGTCGCCGCCGCTTTGTGGAGGCGCATGCCGACACCGAAACATTGATCCTGCCGGCGCATTTTCCGGCCCCGACGGCGGGCTACATCCGAAGCCACGGAAATCGTTGGCGGTACTCTTTTGCAGACTGAGCCGTCACTGTAGAATCGGCGCCCCCACGGACTGGGGCTCGTCCTCAACGATCTAAGGATATCTTTGTCAATGGAAGACCTCCTGCTGCTGCCTCTGGCGGATTACTGGTGGGCCTACGCAGGCTTCATCACCGGTTTGCTGCTCATCCTCGCCTTCGACCTTGGCGTTTTCAGCAAGCCCGGCACCCTGCCCACGCTGCGCTCGGCGATCATCCGTAGCATCTGCTTCGTACTGCTGGCGCTCGCGTTCAATTACGGCCTCTACCAGTTCCTGCTCTACGAACTGCCGAATCGCCTCGATCTGGTGGGTCTCGACCATGCACAGCTGGCACGGGACACTTCGCTCGAATTCCTCGCGGGTTACGTGGTCGAGTACGCTCTGGCGATCGACAACGTGTTCGTGTTCGTTGCCGTGTTCTCGTACTTCGCGGTGCCGCCGCAGTATCAGCAGAAGGTACTTTTCTACGGCATCATGGGCGCGATCCTCTTCCGCGCCCTGTTTATCTCGCTCGGCTCCATCCTCATGCAGTACGAGTGGGTCGTGGCAATCTTCGGCATCTTCCTGATACTCACGGGCCTCAAGATCCTGTTCCTGCCCGAGAAGCCGATCGATCCGTCGCGCAACCCGGTGATCCTGGGCATCAAGCGCATTTTTCCTGTCACCCCCGCGTTCCATGGCGACAAGTTCTGGGTCGAAATCGACGGCAAGACCTGGGTCACGCCGTTGTTCGTGGCACTGGCGTTCATCGAGTTCAGCGATATCATCTTCGCGATCGATTCGGTTCCGGCGATCTTCGCGCTGACCAACGAACCGTTCATCGTCTTCACGTCCAATATCTTCGCCATCATCGGGCTGCGCTCGCTGTTCTTCGTGCTGCAGAGCATGGTCAAGGCCTTCCTGTTCCTGAAGTACGGCCTCGGTGTGATCCTCGTCTTCGTGGGTCTCAAAATGGTTTGGCTCAATCAAGCCTTCGGCGGCAAGTTCCCGATCAGCTGGTCGCTGTTGATCATCGGGTCGATCCTCGCAGTGTCGATCCTGGTGTCGATCGCCTGGAACAGGGTGCGCGGACCTGAGGACAAAGATCCGACCTGAAGCTCGCTGCTCGGTCGGAGCCGCCGATGGCCGCTTGAGGCTGTCAGCAGCGAGTCAGAAAGTCGTCGATCGCGCGGCGGCTCTCGAGCTCGTCAAGTGTCGGCGTGTGCCCTCGCCGCGGAATCGTCACGCTTTGAAGGTTGGGTAGCGTGGCCTGCATCCGCGCGAGCGTGACCTCATCCAGCAAATCGGACAATTCGCCGCGCAGCACGAGCAGCGGCAAACCATCGAGTGCGGCAAACGCACCCCAGAAATCGGGCACCGGCATGGATGTGTCGCGCAAGGCCGTGCCGAGCAGCGGGTCCATATCGCGCACGATTCGACCCGGCGCTTCTTCGTGGTAGATCTGCCTCGTGAACGCACGCCACTGCTCTGCCGTGAAGTCAGGCATGACATGCGCGTATCCCGTGCGGGTATCCGCCTCCGCCTGTTCCCAGCGGCTGACCACGGCGGCGGTACCGACGGAACTCGCGATACGCATCATGCCGACGGGACTGAACTCCGGCCCGATGTCGTTCATCACGAGTCCGGCCAGTCGGTCGCGGTGCGCGGCACCCAGAAACATACCGACGAGACCTCCGAGCGAGGTGCCGATGATTGTCACGCGTGACAGCTCGAGCGAGTCGAACCAGGCGAGGATGTCGGCCACGTATACATCGAGCCGGTAGTTACGCCAGTCGGGGTCATGATCCGACCGGCCCCGCCCACGAAGATCCGGGGTCAGCACATCACGAGTCGTCGATAGATGCAGTGCCAATGACTCGAAGTCACGGCAATTACGCGTTAGACCCGGAATGCACACCACCGGCACACGATCCGCGAGCACATCGGCCGCTGCACGACGCCGGTAATGACGCGCATGCAGCCGCAACCCGCCCGGTCGCTGCAACGACAGTTCATCCCAGCGCGATTCGCTCACTTGGCAAACAGACGGGAGGGGTCGCGAAACGCCTTGAACTCGAGGGCGTTCCCCGACGGGTCGTACAGGAAGAACGTCGCCTGCTCGCCCACGAGACCGGCAAAACGAATGCCGGGCTCGATGACGAACGCCGCCCCCGCTTCCCGCAGGCGCTCGGCAAGCTGCTGCCAGCTCTGCCACTCGAGCACCACGCCAAAATGTGGTACGGGCACGTGCTTGCCGTCCACCTCGTTGGTGTGCAGCGGTTCGACGAAAGGCTTTCGGCCCGGCTCCAGATGCGCAACGAGCTGATGCCCAAAGAAATCGAAGTCCACCCATTCGACCGAGGATCGACCCTCCGGGCAACCAAAAATCTGACCGTAGAAGTCGCGCGCAGCCTGCAGATCGTGCACCGGGACGGCCAGATGGAATGGTTGCAGCATCAGGCTCCCCTGTTGAGCAGACGTGGCAGCAATGACTGGAAGCGCTGCGGCATCAGCCTCTTGAGCCGCCAAAGATTGCGGTAGCGTATCGGGTGGACGAAATGCGTCTGGCCGCGGGCCGCCGCCGACAGCATCAGTTCGGCCATCTCCTCGGCCGTAATGCCGGAGGTGTCGATCAGGCGACGCGCCGCGCTCAGCGTGCGCTCGGAACCCCGTGCCGACTCCATGAGTCTCGTCTGGAAGAAGCCAGGCATCGCTGCCGTCACCGCCACACCATAGGCCGCGTACTCCTGCATCAGCGATTCGCTGAGCGCGACGACAGCTGCCTTCGAAGCGTTGTAGGCCGACATGTGCGAGCCCGTACAAAAACTGGCGGCGCTCGCGATATTGATGATCATGCCGCCCTTGCCGCGCGCCATATGCTGGATGACAGCGCGGCAGCTGTTGGCGATACCGTGCACGTTGATATCGAACTGCCAGGCCCACTCTTCGGGCGTGCTCGCATGGAATGGACCGGCGATGGCTACGCCGGCACAGTGGATGGCCAGATCAAGTCCACCCGCCGCTGCCACTGCGGCATCGACAATCGCGCGTACCGCATCGGCATCCCGGACGTCGCAGGGCGCAGCGGCCACGCGTGCACCATCACGGGCGAAACCTGCGGCCACGAGATCGAGTCGCGGACCGTCGACGTCGGTCAGAAACAGTTGCCAGCCTTCCCGAGCGAGAATCTCGGCGCAAGCGAGTCCAAGGCCGCTCGCCGCGCCGGTAATGAAGGCGCGCTTTTGGGGGAAGCGTTGGGAGAGATTGCTCGCGGCACTGGTCATGCCGCTAGGTTACTACACCCGACTCGCGAATCGCCGTCGCCCTCGCAGTGATCGCCTCGCGCTCGGCAGGCGACAAGCGCGCCAAATTGCGCAGCTGCAGACTCATGCGCTGGTTCGCCGCCAACGTCTTCTCATGACGCAGCAGGAAGTCCCAGTACAGGGTCGTGAAGGGACATGCCGTGTCCCCGCTCGCCCGATCCGGACGGTACTGACATCCGGCGCAGTAATTGCTCATGCGCTCGATGTACTTGCCGCTCGCCACGTAGGGCTTAGAGGCCATCACGCCGCCATCGGCGTACTGCGACATGCCTAGGGTGTTCGGTAGCTCTACCCATTCGACGGCATCGACGTAGACCGAGAGATACCACCTATGAACCTCGCGCGGATCCACACCGAGCAAAAGACAATACAGACCAGTGACCATCAGGCGCTGGATGTGGTGCGCGTAGCCCAGCCGCAACGTCTGACCGAGTGCATCGGCAAGGCAGCGCATCGGGGTGTCGCCCGTCCAGAAGAACTCCGGCAAGGGCCGGTCAGCAGCGAGCGCGTTGCGTTCGAGGTAGCCTGGCATATGCAGCCAGTACACCCCGCGGACATACTCGCGCCAGCCGAGGATCTGGCGGATGAAGCCCTCCACGGCAGCCAGCGGCGCCCGACCCGATCGGTACTCGGCCTCGACCGCGGCGATCACCACGCGCGGGTTCAGTAACTTCAGGTTCATCGCAGCCGAGAGCCGCGAGTGGAACAGCCACGGCTCTGCAGTCCACATCGCATCCTGATAGTCACCGAAATTCGCCAGTCGATGCTGGACGAAATCCTGCAACGCCCGAAGTGCCTCGGCAGGCGTGACGGGCCAATCGAAAGAAGCCAGCTCGCCGGGATTCTCCGGAAATGCCTCGGCGACTTCGCGTAGCACTTCGCGGGTCGTCGCATCCGGCACGAACGCCACCGGTGCGGACTCAGTCAGACGAGGCGGTCCGGCCTTGCCGAAGCTCTTGCGGTTTTCGCTGTCAAAATTCCACTCGCCGCCTTCGGGCTCACCTTCTGCATCGAGCAATACACGATGCTCGCGCCGCATCTGACGATAAAAGAATTCCATGCGCAGCTGCTTGCGCTCTGCCGCGTGGGCGGCGAACCGCTCGGGCGTGCACAGAAAATGCCGATCCTCGCGCACCACAGGCGGCAACCCGTGGCGTTCGAGCACCGCGAGCAGATCCGCCCGCACCTGCCATTCGCCGGGCTCGGCCCAGATCACGCCGCTCGGTCGCAGACGTCTGAGCGCGACATCGAGCGCCTGCGCCAGTGACCCCTTCGAATCCGCCAACAGCTGATAGTCCACCTGCCAGCCCTCGGCGCGCAGGTCATCGCGGAAGTGGCGCATGGCCGCCAGGAACATCGCAGTTCGGATACGGCTCGAGGGCACGCGAAGCGACTCATGCCGCTCCTCGGCCATCCAGACGACATCGACTGCTGGATCGAAACCGTCGAAGGCCGCCGAATCGCGGTTGAGTTGGTCGCCGAGCACGAGCACCAGATGTCGCATGGCGGCGATCATAGACCGGTCATCCGCATCGCGGGATGCTTTACGCCAATCGGGCTGCGTGTCAGCGTAAGCGCATGAGCACCTACTCCAGACGCGATTTTCTCAGTCACTCGGCTGGACTCTCTGCCGCCGCGCTCGCCGCTGCGGATTTGAAGTTGGCCGAGGCCCAAAACACTTCGGCATCAGCCGCTGCATCGGCGACTGCGACCGCCTCTGCCTGGCAGGTCGGTCCATTCGAGGATCTACGCGAGTGGATGGCCGAACTCGAACGACGCAACCTCGTACTGCGCGTACGCAACATCGATCAAGACGCGTACGAGGGCACGGCACTCATGTACCGTCTGATCGATCGCTTCGGCATGTATTTCGCGCCGGCGTTGGTAATGGAGAACGTGCGCATCGACGGGCGCTGGTACAAAGGCCCGATCATCACCAACCACTTCGGGCACTGGGACACCGAGTGCCTGAGTTTCGGCTTGCAGCCGGTGGCGGGCGATCACATCGCGACGTATTACAAGGCGCTCGCGCGGGTCGA
>CAISHQ010000145.1 GCA_903885195.1 uncultured Pseudomonadota bacterium
CCCAGCCACTTCGGTGACATCGCGGCTTATTCGGGAGAGGCCCGCTTGGACGGCGAGACAATGGCCCTGTTCACCGGCAACGCAAACCCTGCGTTGGCCCAGGAGATCGCGCGTCATCTGATGGTGCCGCTCGGCCGCAGCGTCGTCGGTCGATTCAGCGACGGCGAGGTCAACGTCGAACTGATGGAGAACGTCCGCGGTCGCGACGTCTTCCTCGTTCAACCGACCTGTCCGCCAGTCAACGATCACTTGATGGAATTGTTGATCATGGCCGATGCCTGTCGCCGCGCCTCGGCGCGCAGTGTGACGGCGGTGGTGCCGTACATGGGCTACTCGCGCCAGGACCGTCGGCCGCGCGCCACGCGCTCGGCGATTTCGGCGAAGCTGGTCGCGAACATGATGGCGGGCGCCGGCATCGATCGGGTACTGACGGTCGATCTGCACGCCGAGCAGATCCAGGGTTTCTTCGACATTCCCGTCGACAACGTTTACGCCTCGCCGGTGCTGCTCGGTGACGCTTGGCGTCAGGGTTACGACAACATGATCGTAGTCTCACCGGACGTCGGTGGCGTCGTGCGCGCCCGCGCGCTCGCCAAGCGGCTTGATGACGTGGAACTCGCCATCATTGATAAACGTCGTCCTCGGCCAAACGAGTCAAAGGTGATGAACATCATCGGCGAGGTCGCGGGTAAGACCTGCGTGTTGATCGATGACATGGTCGACACCGCCGGAACGCTGTGCCTCGCGGCCCAGGCGTTGAAAGACGAGGGCGCGGTCAAGGTGGTGGCCTACATCACGCATCCGCTGCTGTCCGGGTCGGCGGTGGAGAAGATTTCCAAATCGGCGCTCGATCAGCTGGTGGTGACCGACACCATTCCGCTGTCGACTCAGGCCAAAGAATGCGGGCGGATCCGGCAACTCACTGTTGCCGGTCTGCTTGGCGAGACGATACGGCGAATTCGTGACGAAGAGTCCGTGAGTTCGCTGTACGTCGACTGAGTCCGTTCTGGTCGCGGAACGGAATGACATCAACCAGGAGCATAGTGAAATGAAAATCTCGATCGAACTGGCTGCGGAACTCCGCAACGACGAGGGCAAAGGTGCGAGCCGCCGCCTCCGTCACGCGGGGCGCGTCCCGGCCATCCTGTACGGCGGCAAGCACGATCCGCGCTCGCTGTCACTCAACCACGAAAAACTGATCACGCTCATCGAGGACGAAAAGTTCTACTCGACGATCATCGGCCTCAAGGTCGGTGAGGAAGTGCAGCCGGCGATCGTCAAGGATCTGCAAATGCATCCGGCGCGCAACCAGGTCCTGCACCTCGACCTGCAGCGTGTGGTGGAGACGGAAAAAATCCGCATCCGTCTGCCGATCCACTTCAAGGGTGAAGCCGCATCCCCCGGCGTGAAGACGCAAGGTGGCATCGTCTCGCACCGTATCGCCGACATCGAAGTGCTGTGTTTGCCGAAGGATCTGCCGGAAGAGATCAGTCTCGATCTGTCGCAGATGAAATTGAACGAGACGAAGCATGTCTCGGACATTCCGCTGCCGGCGGGCGTGGTCGCCACGGCCGTGGTGCAGGGCAAGGATCAGGTCGTGGTCTCCATCCACAGCCCGCGTGCCGAGGAGCCGGAAACCCCGGCCGCCGAGGCAGCGGCTGCAGCGGCAACCGCCGCACCAGCTGCGGGCGCAGGCGACGCCAAGAAGGAAGAGCCGAAGAAGGACGCCAAGAAGTAACGGGCGTGATCGGTTCGCGTGCCTTGCACGGCGCGTTGAAGGAGGCCGCCCTCGTGGCGGCCTCCGTCTTTGCGCAGTGCGGCAACGTCAACTCAGCAGCGAGGTCAGGTGGTGGCTGAGGCAGCGATCCGGCTGGTTGTCGGGCTCGGCAATCCAGGTGAGAAGTACGCACGCACGCGCCACAACGCGGGCTTCTGGTTCGTCGAGGAACTTGCGCGTCGCCATGGCGGGCAGTTCCGGGCAGAGCCGAAGCATCAGGGCGAACTTGCGCGCGTTCGTGTCAACGGATCTGCTGGCACGTCGGCTGAGCTGTGGCTCTTCAAGCCTACGACCTACATGAACAAGAGCGGTGGAGCGATCGCTTCGCTCTCGCATTTTTACAAATTGCCCATCGCCGCCACGCTGGTTGCGCATGACGAACTCGATCTGCCGCCTGGCGTCGCGCGTCTGAAGTGGGCCGGCGGTCACGGCGGTCACAACGGTTTGCGCGACAGCATCGCGGCAGTGGGGGCTGACTGCTGGCGCTTGCGGCTCGGTATCGGACACCCAGGTCACAAAGATCAGGTGCTCGACTATGTGCTGCAGCGTGCGAGCGCAGCGGACGAACAACACATCAACGAGGCCATTCTCAAGTCGGCAGATCTGCTGCCCATGCTGCTCTTCGAGGGCGCAGAGAAGGCCATGAACCGATTGCATACACAGGATCAGTAAATCATGGGAATCAAGTGCGGCATCGTTGGCTTGCCGAACGTCGGCAAGTCCACACTCTTCAACGCCCTGACGCGCTCGGCGATCGCGGCGGAGAACTACCCGTTCTGCACCATCGATCCGAACGTCGGCATCGTGCCGGTGCCTGATCCGCGGCTCGATCAGCTTGCCGCCATCGTCAAGCCCGAACGCATCGTGCCGACGACCGTGGAGTTCGTCGACATCGCCGGCATCGTGAAGGGCGCCTCGACGGGCGAGGGCCTCGGCAACAAGTTCCTCGCCAACATTCGCGAGGTCGATGCGATCACGCACGTCGTGCGCTGCTTCGAGAACGACGACATCGTGCACGTCTCCGGGCGCATCGACCCGCTGGCCGACATCGAGATCATCAACACCGAGCTCGCGCTCGCCGATCTTGAAACCGCCGAGAAGGCCTTGCAGCGCGCCGAGAAAGCCGCCAAAGCCATGGACAAGGAGGCGATCAAGGCGCGCGACATCATTCGTCGTGTGCGCGATGCGCTGAACGAGGGCAAGCCTGCGCGCGCGCTCTCCTTCGATGAGACCGAGCGACCGATCGTGCGCGATCTGCAGTTGCTGACCTACAAGCCGGTGCTGTACGTGGCGAACGTGCAGGAGTCGGGCTTCAGCAACAACCCGATGCTCGATGCCGTCACGGGGCTTGCAGCGCGTGAGGGCGCACAGGTGGTGGCTGTCTGTGCAGCGATCGAGGCCGAGATCTCGCAGCTCGAAGATGCCGACCGAGCCGAGTTTCTCAAGGATCTGGGTCTCGAGGAGCCCGGTCTCAATCGCGTGATCCGCGCCGGCTATGCCTTGCTCGGACTGCAGACGTATTTCACGGCGGGCGAGAAGGAAGTGCGCGCCTGGACGGTGCGCAAGGGCGCCACGGGGCCGCAGGCCGCCGGTGTCATCCACACGGATTTCGAGCGCGGGTTCATTCGTGCCGAAGTGATCGCGTATGACGATTACATCGCGCTCAAGGGCGAACAAGGCGCCAAGGAGGCGGGCAAGCTGCGCCTCGAGGGCAAGGAATACATCGTCCGCGAGGGCGATGTGATGCACTTCAGGTTCAACGTTTGATGGAAGCGTTTCTGATTTCCACCGGCGTTGTCGCCCTCGCCGAAATTGGCGACAAGACTCAGCTACTTGCGCTCGTGCTCGCGGCGAAGTACCGCCGGCCCGTGCCGATCATCCTCGGCATACTGGTCGCGACGTTGCTCAACCACGCGGCCGCCGGTGTCGTCGGTGCGTGGCTTGCGGCCTGGCTTGGCGAGGAATTGTTGCGCTGGATTTTGGGCCTGTCGTTCATCGCCATGGCCTTCTGGATGCTGGTTCCCGACAAACTCGATGACGAGGAAACGAAGCCTGCCCGATTTGGCGTGTTTCTCTCCACGCTGATCGCGTTCTTCGTGGTGGAGATCGGCGACAAGACCCAGATCGCGACGGTGGCCCTTGCTGCCAAGTACAGCTCGCTGATCGCGGTTGTCGGCGGAACGACGCTCGGGATGATGCTCGCCAACGTGCCGGCCGTGCTGCTTGGAGAGGTGGCTGCGAAAAAGTTGCCGATGCGCCTCGTTCATGGCGTCGCCGCGGCCATTTTTGCGGTGCTCGGTCTGCTGGTGCTGCTGCGGGCAGACCAGGCGCTTTAACGCCCTGTAATTGCTTGGCTGTGCGTCGTGCGCCGTCAGACGAGGCCGAGCGGCAGCTCTGTCGTGTTCTTCGTTTCCTCGATTACGATGCGCGAGTCGATCGACTGCACGCCCGGAATCTGTGCGAGCTTGCCTTGCACGAAGCGGTTGTATTCCTCCACCGTGCGCGTGGCCACGAGCAGGATGAAGTCGATGTCGCCCATGACGAGAAAGCACTGCAAGACCTCGGGGAAGCTCACGACGCGTTGTTTGAACTTGGGCAGCGACTGCCAGCCGTGGCTGGCCAGCTTGACGTTGACCACCACCAGCATTTCAAGTCCGAGCTTCTTTCGGGCCAGCAGGGCGACGCGCTGCTGGATCACGCCGGCTTCCTCGAGTTGATTGACCCGTCGCCAGCAGGGTGATTGCGACAACCCCACCCGCTCGGCGAGGGTCGTGCTCGAGAGGGTCGCATCGTGCTGCAACTCGCTAAGTATGGCGATGTCCTGTTTATCGAGTTTCATGGATAACTCAATTGCCTAAAAGCCTGTTTAGAGAATAACTTATTCTCGATAGCGGGCCCATGGCCATCGACCTGGGCGCCCAGTTCGCTGCGTGCTGGCTTATGCTGTGGGGCATGTCAGCACCGCGTCTGCATGTGCCTGCCGTGCCCGCGCGTCCGGGCGAGTCGCCGGACTTCAGTTATGTGCGCCTCTCGCCCGCGGGTGCGGTTCACTGTTTGCCGATCGACGCACCCGTCAGCGCCACGGTTCCGCTCGCCGAGGAATTGATCCGGGTCCTCGACGATGCGCATCACGCCGTGGGCCCCTGGAACCCGCAGCTGGATCCTGAGGTGCTGCGGCGAGGCCTGCGGACCATGCTGCAGACCCGCGTCTTCGACGATCGCATGCAGCGCGCGCAGCGACAGGGTCGCATCACGTTCTACGTTCGTTCGCTCGGCGAGGAGGCGGTGTCGGTCGCGGCGGCCATGGCGCTGTCTGACCGAGACATGCTGTTCCCGTCGTACCGCAACCAAGGCTTGCACCTTGCGCGAGGACTGACGCTCGTCGAGATGATGTCGCAGCTGCTCTCGAACACACGTGACATGTGCAAGGGCCGCCAGTTGCCGGTGATGTACCACTCGACGGCGCATCGCCTGTTCTCGATCTCGGGGAATTTGGCCACGCAGTTTCCCCAGGCCGTGGGCTGGGCGATGGCGGCCGCGATCAAGGGCGAATCCGACATCGCAGCAGCTTGGATCGGCGAGGGCAGCACGGCCGCAGCGGATTTTCATCATGCGCTGACTTTCGCCAAGGTCTACAAGGCGCCGGTTGTGCTTAACGTCGTCAACAACCAGTGGGCCATCTCCACATTTCAGGGCTATGCAGGCGGCGAGCAGCGCTCCTTCGCGGCGCGTGGGCCGGGGCTGGGCCTTGCGGGTCTGCGGATCGATGGCAATGATTTTCTCGCGGTGTATGCGGCCACGCGCTGGGGTGCCGAGCGCGCACGGCAAGGGCATGGCGCGACGCTCATCGAGCACGTGAGCTATCGCGCCGGTGCACACTCGACGAGCGATGATCCTTCGCGCTATCGCCCGCGTGACGAGTTTCACGACTGGCCGCTCGGCGATCCGATCGATCGCTTGAAGCAACATCTCATCGCCATCGGTGAATGGGACGAGACTCGCCATGCGACTCTGCTGGCTGAACTCGAAGAGGAGGTCACTGCGGCGTGGCGTGAGGCGATTGCAGCGGGCTCGCTCAATGAGGGGCCGCGGCTCGATCCTGCGCTGATGTTCGAGGATGTGTTCAAGGAATTGCCGGCTCATTTGCGCGAGCAGCGAGACGCCTTGCTCGCCGAACTCGCCAATCCGTGAAGACGATGCCAGGAGTATTGGTGAACCCATGCCGTCGATGAACATGGTCCAGGCACTGAACTCCGCGATGGACGTGATGCTCTCGCGTGATTCGCGCGTGGTGGTGCTCGGCGAGGATGTGGGTTACTTCGGCGGCGTATTCCGCGTGACCGACGGGCTGCAGAAAAAACACGGCGCCCATCGTGTGCTCGATACGCCGATCGCTGAGGGTGGCATCGTCGGTGCTGCGGTCGGTATGTGCGTGAATGGCTTGCGCCCGGTGGCTGAAATCCAATTCGCCGATTACATCTATCCGGCGTATGACCAGATCGTCAGTGAGGTCGCGCGGCTGCGCTATCGCAGTGCGGCCGCGTTCACGGCGCCGCTCACCATCCGCACACCGTGCGGCGGCGGAATACGGGGTGGTCAGACCCACTCGCAAAGTCCTGAGGGTGTGTTTGCGCACGTGAGTGGCATCAAGACGGTGATGCCCTCCAATCCCTACGATGCCAAGGGAATGCTGATCGCGGCGATTGAAGACGACGACCCGGTTATCTTTTTCGAGCCCAAGCGCGTCTACAACGGTCCTTTCGATGGGGAGCCTGACAAGCCCGCGCAATCTTGGGCGGGTCATCCGCTCGCCGAAGTGCCGGAGGGGTATTACACCGTGCCTCTGGGGCAGGCAGCGATTGCTCGCAGTGGGGAAGCGATTACCGTCGTGACCTACGGCACGATGGTCCATGTGTGCGCCGCAGCGGTCGAGGCGCTCGGGCTCGATGCCGAGATCGTCGACATCCGCAGCATGATGCCGCTCGACATCGACACCATTGCCGCATCGGTGTCGAAGACCGGTCGCTGTCTCATTGCGCACGAGGCCACGCGATTTGCGGGCTTCGGCGCCGAACTCTCGGCGAGTATCCAGGAGCGCTGCTTCTGGGATCTCGAAGCGCCGATCATGCGCGTCGCGGGCTGGGATACGCCGTATCCGCACGCCTTCGAGTGGGAGTACTTCCCGGGCAAGCGACGAGTGATGAACGCGCTGAAGCAACTCATGGCGGAGGCCACATGACTCGGCATGTGATGCGCTTGCCGGATCTAGGCGAGGGCACGGTGTCCGCTGAGGTGATCGCCTGGAAAGTCGCACCCGGCGATGTAATCCGCGAGGATGCGCCGCTCGTCGAGATGTCGACCGAGAAGGCGGTTGTCGAAGTGCCCTCGCCAGTCAGCGGGCGAGTGGTGGCGCTGGGTGGCAAGCCTGGCGATGTCATCGCGGTGGGTGCGGACCTCGCTGTTTTCGAACTTGATTCGGCGGCAGTATCGGCCGCGCCGGCTGCTGCCGCGTCACCGGCTGCGGCCCCAACGCCCGCGCGTACTACCGCGGCAGCGGGGACGGTGGTTCCCCCGAGCGGTCGCGTGCGCGCCTCGCCCGCGACCCGTCGGCGCGCGTTCGAAGCGGGCATTGACCTCGCCGCGGTGCGCGGCTCCGGGCCGCAGGGCCGCATCCTCAAACTCGATCTCGATCGGGCGCGTGCGGGATCGCCTGGGATCACCGAGATCCCGGTCATCGGTGTGCGTCGGCTGATCGCGCAGCGCATGGCGGAGGCCAAGCGGGTGGCACCGCACTTCGCCTACGTCGAGGAGGTGGATGTCACCGAACTCGAGGCACTACGCGTTGCGCTCAACTCGCGCCGCCCGAGTGGTGCCGCACTCACGTACCTGCCCTTTATCGTTCGGGCTTTGGCGCAGGTGCTCGCCGAGTTCCCGCAGTGCAACGCCCACTACGACGAGAAGCGAAATCTCATCCTGCGTCATGCAGCCGTGCACGCTGGCATCGCGACACAGACGCCGGATGGTCTCAAGGTTCCGGTGGTTCGCGATGTGCTCACGAACGATCTCGAGGGGCTGGCAGCCGAGATACGGCGGGTGAGCGAGGCGGCGCGGGCAGGGCGCGCCCGCCGCGAGGATCTCACCGGCTCGACCATCACCATCACGAGCCTCGGTAAGCTCGGCGGCATCGTCTCGACCCCCATTCTCAACCTGCCCGAGGTCGCCATCATCGGCATCAACAAGGCGGTGGAGCGGGTGGTCACGCTTGATGGCAAAATAGCCATTCGGCGTATGATGAATCTCTCGTCGTCCTTTGATCACCGTTTCGTGGATGGCTTCGA
>CAISHQ010000146.1 GCA_903885195.1 uncultured Pseudomonadota bacterium
CGCCCATGCACTCGGCATGCGCGTCATTGCAACGCGCGCCACGGCGCAGCCAAAGCCCGAGTACATCGAGTATGTCGGCGCCTCGAGCGAGCTCGCGACACTGATCGGGCAGGCCGATGTCGTGGTCAACGCCTTGCCGCTGACCGCCGAGACCCGCGGCGTGTTCGATGCGGCCATGTTCGCCCGTATGAAACGCAGCGCGTTCTTCATCAACGTAGGCCGGGGGCAGACTGTTGTAACGGCGGATCTGACCGCTGCTCTGAAAAATCGAACGATCGCCGCCGCGGCGCTCGATGTCGTCGATCCGGAGCCGTTGCCGAAGGACAACCCGCTGTGGGCGCAGCCCAATCTCGTGCTAACGCCTCACATTTCCGGGGATTCTGATCTCGGGGTGGAGTCCAGCATTCGGGTACTGCGCGAAAACCTTCGCCGCTACGTCGCAGGCGAGAAGATGCTGTCCGTCGTCGATGTCGCGCGAGGCTACTGAACTCTGCGGGTCATGCGAAGGCGGCCGCTACAGCGTCGAATCGCGCCTCCATGCTTGATGCCGCGGTCATAACGGTCACACACGAGGGCAGACCCTCCGCGATCAGTGCCCGCGCCTCCCGCCGCACGATAGACCCCTCCCAGTCGATGAACACGGTGGGTACGGTCAGCCCTACGAAACTACCGGCGTTTTCGGCGTGGAAAGCAAGGCGGTAGGCAAGGTCATAACTCGGGCTTGCTAGCAGGAAATGATTGGCCATCGATTGCACGATCGCGAGCGGCGAGGGTGGCCGATTCAGTTGATGCTCAGGCGCCTCGGAAAACCAGGGGAACGAGAGGAACTGCCGTCGCGCAACGTCCCATACCTTCGCCATGTGGCTGCCGTCCGCACGAGGGCTGAGGTCCGGAAAGTATTGCGGTTCCCAATCAGCGATTTGTTCTTCGGTGAATAGCCCGCAGTTGTCGAGCACGAGGCGCGGAATGCGTTCGGGCGCCATCCGTGCGATGGCGAGAGCCAGTTGCGCCCCTGTTGCAGTGCCATAGAGGCCGAAGCTGCGGATACCCAAGTCGTCGATGCCGGCGAGAAATGCCCGGGCGTAATCGGCCAGAGTTGTCGGCGGATTCGGGAGCGGATCCGACTGACCGTAGCCCGGTGTATCGAGCGCGATCGCCCGATGCCCTGCCGCTGCGAGCGCCTGCATCTGTCCGATCATGAAAGCCGATGACAATGGGCTCGCATGCAGCAGACATACCGGAGGGCCCTCGCCAAGTGCGCGGTAGTGGATCTGCGCGCCAGCGGGGCCGCTATATCCACGGCTGGGAATGGAGGTCATGGAGGGCTCCTGGGATGTTCGTGTCTCGCTATCGTAGCGGTTTGTGCCTGCGCCGCAGCACCCTGCCTCTGTTCGCCCGGGGCTTCCGGTAGACTTCCCCGCTCCCTCGGGGTTGCCATCTTGTTCAATCGACTGTTCACATGGATCGAATCGCTCGTCGATCCTTTTCCTGCTGAGCGCCCCGCCGTACCACCA
>CAISHQ010000147.1 GCA_903885195.1 uncultured Pseudomonadota bacterium
GAATTCCGGGCCCGCGGCACTAATGAGCGCTGCGCCCTCGACATCAGGCGGTGGCAATTCACCGAAGACGACCGCGAGCCAAGGCTCGATCTCGGCGGGCAGCACGACATTGGCTTGGATGACCGCCACGAACTCGCGCGCAGCGGCCTCCGCAAGCGACACCGGCAGATGCGGCCGCATCCACTCGAGCGCCGCCTCAGCAGAGAGCCGGTGGACGGCATCTCGCTGCCAGACCTCGAGCTGCACGGGGTCGAACCGCGCGGGCGAGCGCACGAGATGCTGCGTATCGAAGGCAGCTGCCAACGCTTCGAGTGGCTGCAAGCCGTGAAGGTCGCTCGAGTGCCCTAGCCTGAAGAGATGATTGTTGAGCGCGATCGGCAGATAGCCGCTCTCGCGGAGCTGCCGCAGCGACTTCGCGCCGAACCGTTTGGAGAGCGGCGAACCGTCCGCGCTCGTGATCAGCGACAAATGCCCATAGGTCGGTGCGCGCAAGCCGAGCGCCTCGGCGAGGAGCAGCTGCCGCGGTGTATTCGAGAGATGGTCTTCACCGCGCAGCACCGTGGTGACGCCTGTGAGTGCATCATCGATCACATTCGAGAAAAAGAACGCAGCCGAACCATCCGCTCGCTGCACGATGAAATCGCCGATATCCGCGCAGGCGAACACCTGCTCACCATGCACGAGATCGGTGAACTCGACGCGACCCGCATCCGGCACCCGAAAGCGCAGCGTCGGTTTACGGCCCTCCGCGAGTCGGGCAGCGCGCTGATGGGCATCGAGGTTGCGGCAGGTGCCGGCATAGCGCGGCGGACGACTTGCAGCGAGTTGGGCCTTGCGGCTGATCTCGATCTCAAGCGGCGTGCAGTAGCAGGGATACACACGCCCCGCCTGCTCAAGCTGCGCGAAGGCCTTGGCATAGACCTCCCCTCGCCGGCTTTGCTCGAAGATTTCGCCATCCCAGGGCAAACCGAGCCATTGCAGATCGGCCTTCAGTTGAGCGGTGTACTCGGGCTTGCTGCGCTCGGCATCGGTGTCTTCGATGCGCAGCAGGAACTGCCCCCCGCTGCGCTTGGCGAACAGATAGTTGAACAGCGCCGTGCGCGCATTGCCGAGGTGTAATTCACCGCTCGGGCTTGGCGCAAAACGCGTGACAGTCATGGCGGGGGCGTCGGTCATGCGGCGCGCAGCAGGAATTCAACCTTGACGGCGTCGTACGGGAATTCAATGCGACCGTCCTCGGCCCGCCGCAACACCCCGGCTTGCAACAGCGCGGTCACATCGCCATGAACCGCCTTCACATCCCGCCCGACACGCCGCGCGGCCTCACGGATGGATATCGGCCCCGCCCCACAAAGCCGCTTGAGTAGCTCCCAGCGCTTGGCGGTCAATACTCCCCAGAGGAGTTCAGGTGTCTCGAAACTGATGCGGGCGTCACGCTCGGCCTTACCGCTCTTGGCAGCGCGGGCGACCTTGCGACAGACGTCCTGCAGCGACTGAACTTCCAGTACGACGGTGCTCACTGATTTTCCTCGGGAATCTGGGTCGCAATCCTAACATGCGGGTCTGCGCCGCCCGGGGGCCCTGGCCTACAATGCGGCGGTGCGCTACCTCTTCATCTCCGACCTGCACCTCGATGCCAGCGCCCCTGCTGCGGTGGAGGCGTTCATCGCTTTTTCGCGTGGCACCGCGCGTGAGGCGGATGCGCTCTACATCCTGGGGGATCTCTTCGAAGTCTGGATCGGCGATGACGATGCGGACCCCACTCGCGAACGGGTCTGCGCCGCTTTGCGGGAACTCACCGCGGCAGGCGTGGCGGTGTTTGTGATGCAGGGCAATCGGGATTTTCTCTACGGCGAGCGCTTCGAGGCGCGCACGGGCTGCACGCTGCTGCCCGACCCGGTGGTGGCAGAGCTGCACGGCGAGCGCGTCCTGCTGACCCATGGCGATCTGCTCTGCACGGGTGACACCGCCTATCAGGAACTGCGAACGACGGTGCGCGACCCGCGTTTTCGCGAGCGAGTGCTCGCGC
>CAISHQ010000148.1 GCA_903885195.1 uncultured Pseudomonadota bacterium
GAGCTGTCCTTAGTACGAGAGGACCGGGATGGACGCACCTCTGGTGTTCCGGTTGTCACGCCAGTGGCACTGCCGGGTAGCTATGTGCGGACGGGATAACCGCTGAAAGCATCTAAGCGGGAAGCCCCCCCCAAGACTAGATCTCCCTGGGAGCTTGACTCCCCTGAAGGGCCCACGAAGACTACGTGGTTGATAGGCCGGGTGTGTAAGGTCAGTAATGACTTCAGCTTACCGGTACTAATTGCCCGTGAGGCTTGACCATATAACCTCAAGTGGTTTGATGGAATTGCGATTCTCAACATTTGTGTCGAACGCGACAACGCGTCACGTCAAAAAACACCGGATTCAAAGAATTCCCTGATGGCCATAGCGAGCGGGAACCACCCGATCCCATTTCGAACTCGGAAGTGAAAACGCTCTGCGCCGATGGTAGTTTTGCCTGTTGCAACGCTAGAGTAGGTCACCGTCAGGGTCCTTATCAAAGAGAGCCCCGTGAGCCGCAAGGTTCACGGGGTTTTTCTTTTTCCGCTGTCGCCCTCGTCGGATTCGCAGGGCATAATTCCGCCCACGATGCACCATGCGATTGGGGAAGCAGGCCGTTCACCCGGTGTCTCATCGCGCCGGGTGTCTTCTTGTGCGGGTCTGTTCCTCGCCATTCTCATTGGTCTCTTACTGACGGTTTCTTCGCCGATTGCTGAGGCTTGTCCGATTTGCTCGGGCACCGCTCCCCGGCTCACCTTGTTACAGCGGTTGATCAACGCTGACGTTGCGGTGATTGTCCGCCCGCTCGGGGCGGGGCAGTTCGAAGTACTCGAGTCGGTAAAGTCCTCGCCAGGTTTCCTCGCCCGTCGCGGCACGCGACTGCGCCAACTGCGTTTTGCACCGGGCGAAGACATCCCGCAGCGCGCTGACTCCGCCGGCCTCTTGCTGCTGCGCCAAAGCTTGGGGGGCACCTGGCTCGTCGCGGGTCCGATGCCGGCGACAGCCGCGCCGCTTGTACGCTCGATGGTCGGTGCAAAACGAACCACCGACATGACTCTGGCCGACTGGCAGGCGCGGGTGACGACGCTGGCACCCGTGTTGGAGCACCCCGTTCCGCTGCTCGCCGAGACGGCGTACGGCGAGATCGCCCGTGCCCCGTATGCCGCGATGCGCAGCGTCCGTATCTCACCCGCTGTTCTCGAGTCCTGGGTGTCAAACCCCGCGCTCGCGCCGCGGCGATCGTTGTACTGGCTGTTGCTGGGTATCAATGCTGGTCCTGCCGAGGCGCAACGTATCTCCCGACGGCTCAACGAGTTGGCGCGCGAGCGAGGGATCGCCGAGTTGTCCTCGCTGATTGCCGCAGATCTCGAAGCCGGCGGGCGCGGGCGCCGAGCGGTGCTGCGCAAACTCTATTTCGAGGATCGATCGCGTACGCTTCCGGAATTGCAGGAAGCTGCGCTTGCTTTCACCGTGCATGCGGACGCTGGAGACGATGCCCTTCGTCGCGAGATCGCCGCCATGTACGCGCGCCTCGTCCGAAACCATCGTGCGCTGGGCGGACTTGTCGTCGCCGACCTGACACGCTGGCAATACTGGGACGCTGTGCCGGACTACGTGGTGCTGCTGCGATCGCGCGTGCTGCATCCCGTGTGGCGACAACCTGTCATTGACTACCTGCGCGCGAGCGGGCGGCCTGAGGCGCTGGCCGCTCTCGACGCCATTCGCGATTCCCCTACCCTGACCACATCATTGCCCATCGAGGCGCGGTAATGCGTATGACAAATAAAAACCGACATCAAACCCTTCTCCATCGACGCGCTGGGCTTGGCCTTGCACTTGGCGCAGCGCTGCTGCTCGCCGCGTGTGGGCGCAATGCCGCGCCGCCTGAGGCCACCACCACCGTCTATTCGGGGGGCGACATCCTGACGATGGCGGGCCCCGAGCCGACCTACGTCGAGGCGCTCGCGGTTCGTGATGGGAAAATCCTCGCCGTAGGCACACGCGATGAGGTCAGCAAGGCCGCCGGCACCACGGTCACGCAAGTGGATCTGGCCGGACGCACGATGGTCCCTGGCTTCATCGACACCCACGGCCACATGGTCTACTTCGGCAAGAATCTGATGGACGCGGATCTTGTGGGTTCTGCTGACATCGCCGAACTGCTGGCGCGCCTGAAAAAGCACGCCGCCACGGTACCCGAGGGTGCCTGGATCGTCGGCTTCGGCTACCAGGCGCGCACACTCGCCGATAAACGGACGCCGACGGCGGCTGAGCTCGATGAGGTCAGTGCCACGCGTCCCGTGCTGATTGTCGATTCCTCGGGTCACCTGGGTTCCGCCAACTCGGCCCTGCTGAAGCTGGCGGGCGTCACGGCCGAGACGCCTGATCCCGAGGGTGGCAACTTCACGCGCAAGCCGGGTAGCCGTGAGCCACTCGGTCCGATGGAGGAAACCGCGCTCAACGCGGTGCGTGCACAACGTCCGCCGTTCACCGGCGAACTTGCCGATCGTGCGATGGCAGCCGGCGCCGGCGAGTGGGCGAAGCACGGTCAGACTACTGCCCAGGACTGCGGTCTTGGGCTCGGCAACGACGACATCGATCTTGTACTCAATGCGATCGACAAGAAGCTGCTGAAGATCGATCTGTACGTCTGCGCCAAAGATTCAATCACCGACCAGGTGCTCGACGCAGCCTATGGTGTATCACGTGCGTATGCCGCGGATGAGTCAGGCGTTGCCGAGAAGCTGCTCGACAAGCGCCCGGACCTCGATACGCGCTACATCAACCGCGTGCGTCTTGGCGGCGTGAAGTACTGGCTCGATGGCAGCCTCGACACCGCTTGGTTCACCCAGCCCTACAGCACCAATCCGCCGGGTAAGAGCGGTATCTACTCCGGCTTCCAACAGATTCCGGACGAGGTTCTGCAGGCGGCCTTCGATCGGTTCTGGACGAGCAACGTGCAGATCAATATGCACATGAACGGCGACGCTGCCGTGGAGCAGGCGCTGCGGACCATCGAAGCCGCGATCGCCAAGTACGGCATGCGGGATCATCGGCCGGTGTTCATCCACGGTACGTATATGCGTCCCGAACAGATCGAACGCATGAAGAAGGTCGGTGCCATTCCGACCTTCCTCTCGGCCGGCATCGTCACTGCGGGCGATGGAGTCGTGCGCATGTGGGGTGCCGAGCGCGCGGGTAAGTCGGCGGCGGCCAACACACTGGAGAAGCAGGGATATCCCTGGACGCTCTCGCATGATGCGCCGGTGACGCCGTCGCCGTCGGTACTCGCACTCGTCGATGCGGCCGTGAATCGTCGCACGGCGAGCGGCAACATCATCGGTCCCGATGAGCGGGTGACGCCCTACGCGGCACTCGGCGCTGTGACCCGCTCTGCCGCGTTTCAGATCAAGGAAGAAAAGACCAAGGGCACGCTCGAGGCCGGCAAACTCGCCGATCTCGTCATCCTCGATCGAAATCCACTCAAGGTGGATCCGGCGACGATCAAGACGATCACGGTCATGCAGACCCTCAAGGAGGGTGTCACGGTATACGAGGCCAAGCCCTGATGAATGCCGTCCGTCGCATCGGTCTTGCGGTGGCCGCGGCGCTGACGCTCGCGGGGAGTGCCGCGGCAACCGAAACGCCGTCGGTCGAGGAGCTCGCCGTTCTCAAGGCACGCCTTGCAGCGCAGCAGGCGCTCCTCGAGACGCAGATGCAGCAGCTGCGCGAACAGCAGGCGAAGCTCGATGAACTCGAGCGTCGCTTGAATGCGTCGGGTGCTACGGCCGCAGCTGCGGCCCCGCCGTCCGCGCCCAAGGTCTCAAGCCGTTATGACAACGTCGGGGTCATTGTGGGCGGTTCGTTGCGCACCACGCTCACCACCACCGGCGCGCGCATGCTGCCCGATGCGACGCCGTTCGTGGTTTTGCCCAGCGTGCCGGGCGTGCGTGAGGGTACGAGCAAGATCGACGCGCGACTGTCGACGCTGCTCGTGGCGATCCGTGGACGCGAGTTCGCGGGCTTCCAACTGGGCGGGGTCATTCAGGCGCAGCTTTTCGATGGCGACCTGCTCTCCGGTCAGTACGGCGTGTATCCGGGTGTCGCTTATGTGGAAGCCGTCAACGATCGTTGGCGCGTTGCGGCGGGATTGCAGCCGGACGTCTTCAGCCCGCGGATGCCGCGTATGGTCGACAGCATGTCGGCGATGGCGGGTTCCGGTAATCCCGGCAACTCGATGAAGCCACAGCTACGCGTCGAGCGAACCGTAGCCGTTGAGGGCGGTACGCTGCTGTTGCAAGGCGCGCTCGCCGATGCACAGCCTTCGAATATTCAGCCGCCCGCGCTCGATTCCACCGAGAACACAGGAAAGCCCAACCTCGAGGCGCGCATCGCGTGGACACAGGGTGCGGTGGATCGGACGACTTCTTGGGCGCCGTACCCTGACTGGGAAGTGGGACTCTCCGGTGCCTCGGGCTCGTTTCGAACCTTCTCGCTCGCCAACGCGTTCGCAGCCTACGACACGCGCCTTTCCGGCGTGTCACTCGAGGGCGCGGTGCGCCTGAGCCCACGACTTGCTCTGCAAGGCGAGTGGTATCGTGGCCGCGCGTTTGCCGCCTATCTTGGTGGCATTTTCCAGACCGTGACCAGTGATCGCGCGCCGGTACGCAGCGAGGGTGGTTGGGGCGAGCTCGCCTGGTGGTGGCGCCCCGACGCCCACTCGCACATTGGCTATGGACGGGATCGCACGTGGTCGACGAGCAGCGCACAGCCGGCGGTGCGTGCCAACGAAACGGCCTTTGCCAATATCTACTGGGAGCCGAGCCCCATGACCACCTTGGGTCTGGAAGCGACCTGGCGTCGGACCGAATACATCGGCAACGTCGATAACGACGGCTTCGCCTTGATGCTGTCTTCCGAACTGCGTTTTTGAGGCCACAGCGGCCGAGGAGTCGGTGATGCCCTATCCTGTTCGTCGAGGAGCGTTCCGCGCTGCCGTCGCAGCGACGGCACTTATTCTGGCCGGCTGTGCAAAGCCCTCCGACGACACTGCCCCCGACACGACCGTGTACTCGGGTGGTGACATCCTGACCATGGTGGGCGCCGAGCCGGCGTACGCTGAGGCCCTTGCAGTGCGCGGAGGCAAGATCCTCGCTGTCGGTACGCGCGATGAGGTCACCAAAGCCGCGGGCGCAGAGGCGACGCAGGTGAATTTGGCCGGGCGCACGCTGTTGCCCGGGTTTATCGATGGTCACAGCCATTTGCTGAACTACGCCGACTCTCTCGTTCAGGCCAATCTCAACCCACCGCCGATCGGCGGCGTGCGCAGTATCCCGGACATCATCGAGGCGCTGCGCAAGCTCAAGACCGATCTCAAGGCCGGCAAGGGTGACGTGCTGATCGGGCAGGGCTATGACCAGGACATGCTCGCGGAGAAGCGGCATCCCACTGCGGCGGATCTCGATGCGGCGTTCCCCGATAATCCGGTGCTCGTGGTGCACGCCTCCGGGCACATGCTGGTGGCGAATTCTTTGGCGTTCAAGGCCGCCAACATCGATGCCAGCACGCCTGACCCCGAGGGCGGGACCATCCTGCGCAAGCCGGGCGGCCGCGAGCCGCTCGGGCTCGTGCAGGAGATGGGCATGTACCCGTTCCAGTCCATGCTCAAGGGGGCGCGCAAGCCCGAGGTGGATCTCGATCTCATCCGTCGGGCCGTCGCCCACTACGCCGCCAATGGCTATACCACTGCGAGCGAAGCGCTCGTCATGTCAGACAAGATGCCGGTGATCGAGGCGGCAGCGGATGCCGATGCGTTTGTCATCGATGTGATCGCCCTGCCTGCATTCACCATGGCTACAGAACTCGTCGGCACCGGCAAGTTGCGCTGGGGCGAATACCGCAAGGGTCTCAAATACGCTGGCTTGAAGATTGCGGTCGACGGCTCTCCGCAGGGCAAGACGGCGTTTTTGACGGAGCCCTATCTGACCCCCGTGCCGGGCTGCAAGACCGACTGCCGAGGCTTCGCCAACCTCACACAGGAGCAGACGAATCAGCTGTTCCTGCTGACCTACAAGAACGGTGTGCAGATGTTCTCGCACTGCAACGGGGATGCGGCCGTCGACATGATGATCGCGGCCCACGAGTTCGCCGAGAAACAACTGGCGACGCCCGGGAAGGACCGGCGGACGGTGATCGTGCATTCGCAGATCACCCGCAAGGATCAGCTTGACGCCTACGCGCGCTATGGGCTGTTGCCGAGCTTCTTCAGTAATCACGTGTACTACTGGGGTGACGTGCATTACGCGAACCTCGGGGCTGTCCGCGCGGAGTTCATAAGCCCCTTGGCGAGCGCGTTGCAGCGCGGCATACGCGCCACCAACCATACCGATGCCACGGTCACGCCTACCGATCCGATGTTTCTGTTGTGGACGTCGGTCAATCGCGTGACGCGATCCGCACGCGTTCTCGGCGACGCCGAGCGTCTGACGGCCTATGCGGGTCTGCAGACACTGACGGTCAACGGCGCCTATGAATACTTCGAGGAGGCGTCCAAGGGGACGCTGGAAGTGGGCAAGCGTGCGGATCTCGTCATCCTCGATGGCAACCCGGTCAAGGTTGCGCCCATGAACATCAAGGATATCCGCATCGTCGAGACCATCAAGGACGGCAAGTCGGTCTACGTACGGAGCTGATTTCATTGCACTCGGCGTCGGGCACGCTATAGTCGGTCGGTGACCTCCACCACTGACGCGGGACAGGGAAGGGATTACGGCAGCAGCGCGTACCGCTGGTATGTGTTGCTGTCGCTGACCTTGGTCTACACGCTGAACTTCATCGACCGGGCCTTGCTCGGCGTACTGGCGCAGCCCGTCATCTCGAACTTTGGTCTGACCGACACGCAGTTCGGTTTTTTGGCGGGGCCTCCGTTCGCGCTGTTCTATGCGTTGATGGGCGTTCCGATCGCGCTGGCCGCCGATCGCTACAATCGCGTAGTCATCATCTCGCTGTGCATCGCGTTATGGTCGCTGATGACTGCGCTCTGCGGTTTTGCGACGGGCTTCGTGTTTTTGCTGATCGCTCGTATCGGCGTGGCGGTAGGCGAAGCGGGAAGCAATCCTCCATCGAACTCGGTACTCGCCGATTACTATCGAGCTGAGGGCCGAGCGAAGGCGCTGTCGATCTATTCGACCGGGGTCATGGCAGGCACGGCACTCGCCTTTTTACTCGGTGGTGCGCTCAGCCAATTGCCCGACGAATCGATCAACCGCGTTCTGGGCGTGTTCGGACTGGCAGGATTGCCGGCAGCGCTCGGCTGGGGAGCGGACTACGGTTGGCGCTTCGCGTTCATCGCCCTCGGTGTGCCCGGAGTAGTGCTCGCACTCATCGTCTTGCTGACGGTCCGCGAGCCGCCGCGAGGATATTCCGATCCACCCAATGCGCCAAAGCCTGAGCAGCAAGGCATTCGGATGACCTTGCGCATGCTCTCCACGAAGCCGAGTTTCTGGTACATGGCGGCAGGCGCATCACTCGTCGCCATGGTCGGCTATGGATACGCGGCTTTCCAGGCGCCCATGATGCAGCGCATGCATGGTCTCTCGCCTGCGGAGTTCGCCGTGCGTTTCGGAGTGCCGCTGAGTTTCGCCGGTGCCCTCGGAACCATCCTGGCGGGTGTCGTGACGGAGAGATTGACTCGACGATCCATTCGCTGGATTGCAGGGTTGCCTGCGATCTTGCTCGTGCTCGCGGTACCGCTTTACGTGCTCGGCCTACTGCAACCGACGGCGGAACTCGATCGTGCGTTCGGGTTCTGGTTTTTTGCCTGGCTGTTCCACTACGGGTATCTCGGTGCGCAGTACACCATCGGCCAAGGCGTGGTGCCGCAATCCTCGCGGGCCTCCGCCATTGCGATCCTGCTCTTCATCATCGCGATCGTTGGCAACGGTATCGGACCGCAGCTCGTGGGTCTGCTGAGCGACAGCTTCATGACCCTGGCGCTCGATCAGCGCGGCTATGCCGAGTTGCTGAGTGCGCGCGACTGCAATCCCAAGGCGATCGTGGCGCTGGCCGCGGCAGAGCAGGCCGTGTGCGCAGCCGCCTATGCCGAGGGGTTGCGTAACTCGATGATCGCCACGGTGTCGATCTTGCCGCTCGCCGGCGCCTGCTTTGCGCTCGCATCGCGCACGTTGCGACGCGATCTGCAAACCTACCAGGCGATACCGTAATCCTCGCCGTGATTACCCGAGCCGCCCCACAGGGTGCCGTGCTCGTGATCGAGCATGATGGCGTTGATCGGGCCTGCGGTGCGGGGCTGGAACTCCAATCGATAGCCGCGTGAGGTGAGTTCGCGGCGTACCCAGCGCGGCGTTTCGTCGTCGAGCAGCATGCGACCCGGGCTGATTTCGTGGTTGCCGAAGGAGTCGCGCAGCTGGAAGCTGTTCATGTTCGCAGCCTCCGTAGCTTCCTGCGGAGTCATGCCGAACTCGGCCACGTTCAGGAAAAACTGCAGCAGATTCTGATCCTGACTATCACCGCCCTGCACGGCGAAGGCGAGCCATGGCTTGCCGTTGCGTACCGCGAGGCTCGGGGTGAGTGTGACCCGCGGACGTTTGCCCGGCGCCACGACGTTGAACGGATTTTCGTTTGCATCGAGTACGAAGGACTGCATGCGCTGCGAGAGTCCGATGCCGGTCTTGCCCGCGATCACGGCAGGAATCCAGCCGCCGCTCGGCGTGACTGACACGAGCCAGCCCTCCGCATCGGCGGCGACGACGGTGGTGGTGCCGCGCCAGAACGCGCCTTCCGGATCGTCGGTGCGGTAGCTGCGATCGGTGGTCGGGACGACGCCGGCGGGAGAGTAGGGGCGATTACCGGCGGGTTTACTTTCCCCGCTGTCGGTGGCTCGCGCCGCGGGCGCGTTCAAGAGGGAGGAGTAAGGATTCTTCCCACCCTGAAACGGATAGGGGTCACCGGGTCCGATCGCCGGATCGTTGCGTTCGCCGATCATCGCAGCACGCTGCTTGGCATAGGCCTTTGAGAGCAAACCGTCGATCGGCTCGTGCGGCTCGAAGGCCGGATCGCCGTAGTAGAAATCGCGGTCGGCGAAGGCGAGGCTCATGGTCTGGTAGAGCGTGTGCAGGTAGCGCGATGAGTTGTAGCCCATCGCCTTGAGATCGAAGTTCTCAAGGATGTTCAGCGACTGCAGCAGGCTCGGGCCTTGCGTCCAGGTGTCGAGCTTGTACACGTCGATGCCACGGTAATTGACGTGGCGCGGCTCCTCGATCTTCACTTGCCAGCGCGCGAGATCCTCGCGTGTGATGAGACCGCCCTGCGCCTGCACCGCAGCGGCGAGTTCGACTGCAATGTCACCTCGGTAGAAGCGCTCGTAAGCCGCCATGATGGCCTGCTTGCGCGAGGCGCCACGGGCGAGCGCACGCTTTTCCGCCTCAACGAGCTTGCGCAGCGTGGCTGCAAGTTCGGGCTGCCGGAACATCTCGCCGGCTGCCGGACCCTCGCGTCCGTCGCGGGTTGCGCCGCGACCGAGGTAGGGCAGCATCACCCGCGCTGTGTCCGGCCACTCCTTGAGCTTGCTCTTGTTACGCTCGATGAGCGTCGCGGTCTGCGCCTCGATTGGGTAGCCGTCAGCCAATTCGATGGCGGGTTCCAATACCTCGGCAAGCGACAGCCGGCCGTAGTCGGCGAGCATCACGAGGATGCCGCCGGGCGTGCCCGGCGTGACCGCTGCGAGCGGACCGAACTCGGGCGGGTACTTCAGTCCCTTGGAGTTGAAAAATTCGGGTGTTGCGCCCGTGGGCGCGACCCCGAGTGCGTTGATGGCAATGACCTTGCGCTGTGTGGGGTGCCAGATCAGCGCCTGGGTTTCGCCACCCCAGTGCAGGACGTCCCACATGGTGGCTGTGGCGGCGATCATCGCGCAGGCGGCATCCACCGCGTTGCCGCCACGCTGGAAGATGCGCGCGCCAGCTGTGGCACCGAGCGGTTTGCCCGTGATCGCCATCCAGTGCCGACCGTGCAGCGGCGGCTTTTCGGTGCGCTCCTGTGGCACCGAGGGCGCTGCAGCGACCACGAGGCAGGCGATGAGGAACAGGCGTGTGATGCCGCGGGCGGTGCGAGTGTTCATTCGCATAGAATACTGAAGCATTGGGTTTGGCAGGGGGTTCTGTGGGCATTTCTCAACCGGTCATCATCGCCGGCGCGGGTCCGGTCGGCTGTACGGCAGCACTGCGTCTGGCACAGGCGGGCATTCCCGTCATCCTGCTGGAGGGTCTCGCCGACCTGCCCGAAACGCTGCGCGCCTCCACGTTCCACCCGCCCTCACTCGACATGCTCGACGAGCTCGGTATGGCCGCTCCGCTCGAAGCCCAGGGTCTCGTCTGTCGTCGCTACCAGTATCGTGACCGACGCACGGGAGAGATCGCTGAATTCGACCTCGAGGTACTGCGTGGCGACACGCGACACCCGTACCGCTTGCAGGCAGAGCAGTGGAAGTACACGCGACTGGTGTGGAACGAACTGCAGACCACGCATGCCGGACTCGCACAGTGTCACTTCAATCACGCGGTCAAGGGCGTGTACCAGACCAACGATGGCGTCGAGGTTCTGGTCTGGGACGGTGGGGTCGAGAAGACCCTGCACGGCTCCTATCTGATCGCCGCTGACGGCGCCGACAGCGCGGTTCGCAAAGCGGTGGCGATCGAGTTCGAAGGGTTTACGTATCCTGAGAAGTTTCTCGTCGCCTCGACCCCGTTTCCGCTCGAGACGAAGTTCGAGCGGCTCTCGCCGGTCAACTACGTGTCGGATCCCGAAGAGTGGCTGGTGCTGCTCAAGACGCCGACCTTATGGCGAGTACTGATTCCGACCGACCCGAAGATCGAGGACGACGCACTCTGGCTCTCCGATCGATGGATTCAGGATCGGCTGCACCACATGGCACCGCACGACTCTGACTACGAGATCATCCATCGGACGATCTATCGCGTACATCAACGCGTGGCGAAGACCTACCGACGCGGTCGGGTGTTGCTTGCTGGTGACTCGGCGCACATCAACAACCCGCTCGGTGGCATGGGCATGAACGGCGGCATCCACGACGCCTGGAATCTCAGCGACAAGTTGATCCGTATTCATCACGGCGAGCCGGCCGAGCCGCTACTCGATCTTTTTGCCAAGCAACGCCGCGAAATCTGCGTGCGCTTCGTGCAGGAGCACACCATGAACAACAAGAAGCTCATGGAGTCGCGTGACCCGGACGTGCAGCGCAAACGGCAAGCGGATCTCATGCGCGCCGCCGCCGATCCGGAACTGTCGCGCGCGTTCCTGCTCAAGACCTCGATGATCCAGAGCCTTCGCGAGGCTGCGACGATCGCCTGAGCGCGTCAGTGTCCCGGAAATTCCACGAGACTGTGCGCGTGGATGCCGGCATTGCGCAGCGCTGCTGAACCACCGAGATCGGGCAGGTCGATCACGAAGCCTGCGCCGATCACTTCGGCGCCCACGGAGCGCAGCAGCGAGACGGCGGCGAGGGCCGTGCCACCGGTGGCGATCAGATCGTCGATCAGCAGCACGCGCTCGCCTGTACGCACGGCATCGCGGTGCATCTCGATCGTGTCGGTGCCGTATTCGAGCGCATAACTTACGCTGACCGTGGTGTGGGGCAACTTGCCCCGCTTGCGGATCGGCACGAACCCCGAGCCCAGGGCATGCGCCACCGCGGCACCCACGATGAACCCTCGCGCCTCGATGGCGGCCACGGTGCTGATGCGCGCATCGGTCCACGGAGACGTCAGCTCCGCCACCGCCTGAGTGAAGGCGGCGCCGTCGGCCAGCAAGGTGGTGATGTCGCGAAACTGGATGCCGGGCTTCGGATAGTCGGGGATGGTGCGGATGGTGTCTTTGAGCATGGCGCACCTTACCATGGAGCCTCGAAAACGGATTGCAGGAGCGTCGCGTGAAGAAGTTGATCCTCGCTTTCGTGGGCATGCTGTCCATCCCGCTCGTCATCGCGCGGCCCGCGACGGCGCCCGCTTCGCCTGTCACGGCGCGCGAGCAGTTGAACGCAACGCTGTGGCTGCAGCGGGCTACCGAATATGAACTGTCGACGCTGCAGGTGTATCGACTGGCGACCGAGCGTCTGCCTACGGTGATTGCGGCGCCAGGCACCGCAGCGACAGAGCAGTGGACCACCGCATCGACGCAGCTGGCGGCGCTGCCTACAGCGATCATCGTTGATCTCGACGAGACGGTGCTCGACAACACCTACTACCAGGCGCGCCAGTTGTTGCAGGGGCGCGAGTACGAGGAGTCCTCGTGGCAGGCGTGGATGCAGGAGGCTGCCGCGACGGCGATTCCGGGTGCCGTGAACTTTCTGCGCGCCGCCGCGGCTGCCGGGCACCGTGTTTTCTACGTGACCAATCGGCTTTGTCAGCGACTCGAGTCTTCGCCTGAGGATCCCTGTCCGGCACGAACGGTGACACTGCGTAACCTGCGCGCGCTTGGCTTGCCGAACCTCGAGGACGGCGAGTCGCTGATGCTGCGCGGAGAGCGGCCGCAGTGGAATAGCTCCGACAAGTCTGCGCGCCGTGCAGCGATCGCCGAGCGCTATCGAATCGTGGCGCTCGTGGGCGATGATCTGCGCGATTTCGTCGATCGACCGGTATTCGAATCGCGCCGCAGCGAACTGTCAGGCCTGTTCGGCACGCGCTGGTTCCTGCTGCCGAATCCGATCTACGGCAGTTGGGAGCGGGAGTTGACGAGTGGCGCCTGCGCACCCTCGATGAGTGTCGCCGACTGCGCCGCTCAGACCTTGGCCCGCAAATACGGACAGTTGAAACCGCAGCCAGCGAACGCCCCGAAACATTGATCGCTTTTTAGGTATCGCGAGGTCAGCGGGCGTGCCAGCCATGGCTTGTCCTTAACCTTGCGGCGTTACTCGCGAGCCGGGCAGCGCTCGCCGGGTAGTGCGATGTCGAGCCACACCAACCGGTGATCCGAACTGCGCGCCAGCACGTCATCATCGGGCCAGTAAACGCCCGAGCGGCAGATCTCGAGGTCAGTCGATGGCAGCAGGTAGTCGACCCGCAAATTGCCGGGGCCACTTCCCTCATCGTCGAAGTCCGCCGTGTCGAGCGCGGCGTCCCCTCGATGCTCGCGATTGCGTCCTCCTTGCCGTAGCGCGATCTCGCGGGCTCGTACACTGCGTGGCGCCAACGCACCCACGGCGACCTCGCGTTGTACCCTGGGATGCTGCAGCAGTTGGTCGATGGCGCCCGGTACGCTGCCGCCGTCCAGCGGATCGGCATTGAGATCGCCTGCGATCACGAACGAGGCCGCAGGCGGCAGACCGCCGCGTCGCCCGACATCGTCGCGCAGATAGGCCGATCGAGCGGGTGAGATGTAGTCGGCCCAGAGTCGAATTTCGTCATGATTGCGCCGGCCGTTGCGATCTTCGGGGCCATCGAACGCTGGCGGCGTGGGATGGCTGACGAGGAAATGCAGCCGCCGCGGCGTCTCGCCGGCTTTCGTCGGCAGCATCACCGGAAGGTCCCAGTGGCTCTTCGACGAGAGCCGCAGCACCGCGCGCGCCTCAGGACCATACCACTCGAGGGGCAGCAAGGAGTTCGGCATATCGCGCCAGAGGAACTCGCGAAAGCTCCGCACTCGCGTGTTCGCGATCGGCAGGCGCGAGTACACGACCATGCCGTACTGCCCCGGAAAGAGCCCGAAACCGAGCGCATCGTTGGCGCCACCAACGCGCCCGTTGCGATCGAGGTCGATGCCGCTCGGCACGCCCGTGTTCACTGGCGCAGTGAAGCGGTGCGGGTAGTCGCCGCGCAGATAGTTGTCGTGGAAAAGATCGATCGCGCGTTGCCCTTGAGGAGCCTCGGCGTCGTGGTCGAATTCATTGATCAGCAGCAGGTCGGGTTGGACGGCACGGATGATCGAGGCGACGTGCGCAGGCTGCAGTTGGTCGAGGGTGGCGAGCTCTCGACGCAGGGCGCCCGCCTCGGCGCGGTTGAGGCTGGCATTGAACGTCGCAATGCGCAGCGTGCCTGGAGCTACTTTGGGTACATCTCCGGCAGAGCCGATGAGTGGTGCTCCGGTGAGCAGGGTCGCGGCGAGGAGCGCGACCGACCGCCCCAAAGAAAAGGGGCGGCCGAAGCCGCCCCTTTGGCTCGTCATGGACGTCGCGATCAGAAGCGAACCTGCAGCGACAGGCTGACGGTGCGCGGCGCACCCAAAGTCAGGAACGGCGCGGACGGGCTGTAACCCGAGACCGCCGGCGTCAGCGCCAGGGCACCCGTCGTCGAGGAGATCGAACCGAAGAACTCTTCGTCGAACAGGTTGTAGACGTTGGCCTGAACGCGAACCGACTTCACGCCTTCGATTTCGAAGTTGTAGCCGGCATCGAGGCTGTACACCGTGAAGCTCTTGACC
>CAISHQ010000149.1 GCA_903885195.1 uncultured Pseudomonadota bacterium
AGCGCCGCTGACTCAATGCAACTTAACGCGCGGCTCGGTCTGCGCGGCGATCATGCGCCCGAGCGTGGTGAGCGAGGTCTTCCAGAAGCCGTGCAGCGCGAGTTCGTGCAGTTTGTATAGCGACATGTACATCCAGCGGGCGAACAGACCCTCCAGCCAAAGATTGCCGCCGACGAAATTACCCATCAGGTTGCCGACGGTCGTGTATTCACCAAGCGACACGAGCGAACCGAAGTCGCGATATCGCCAGGGCTTCAGTGGCTTACCCGCCAGAGTGCGGCGGATGGCCTTGGCAAGATAATTCGCCTGCTGGTGAGCGGCTTGGGCCCGCGGCGGCACGTTGCGGCCCGGCTGTCCCGCCCACGCTGCCGCGGCGCAGTCGCCGAGGGCGAAGATGCGCGGATCATCGGGTGAGCGCAGCATGGTGTCGACGACGATCTGATTGACGGCGTTGACCTGCAGTCCAAGCTCGCACAGGAAGCCCGGCGCTTTCACTCCTGCTGCCCACACCACCATCTCGGCGGCGATCACCGTGCCATCGGCAAGTTTTACGGCGCGCGGCAGCACTTCGGCGACCCGTGCGTTGGTGTGCACTTCGACCTCGAGCTCGTGCAGCAGCTTTGCGGCCGCGGCCGAGATGCGCTCAGGAAGCGCCGGCAGGATGCGCGGCGAGGCCTCGATCAGATGCAGACGGATGTGCTTGTCGGGGTCGATGTTGTCGAGACTGAAGGAGACGAGTTCACGCGTGGCGTTGTGCAACTCCGCAGAGAGCTCCACGCCCGTGGCACCGGCGCCCACGATGGCGACATTGAGCTGATCGGGGCGCAGCGGTTCGGTCTGCGCGTGAGCGCGCAGGAAGGCATTGATCAGACGACGATGAAAGCGATCCGCCTCTTGCGTGCTCTCGAGCGCGATGGCGTGTTCCGTAACGCCCGGTGTACCGAAGTCGTTGATGCGGCTGCCGACAGCGAGAACAAGGATGTCGTAGTCGATGCGACGAGCCGGCACGATACGCTCGCCATTCTCGTCATGCACCGGCCCGACGAGCACTTGCCGTGCCGTGCGATCAAGCCCGACCATCTCGCCAAAGCGATAGCGGAAGCCATGCCAGTGCGACTGCGCGAGATAGTCGAGTTCGTGTACGTCGAGATCGACGGTGCCCGCTGCGAGCTCGTGCAGGTGCGGTTTCCAGAAGTGGGTTCGACCGCGCTCGATCAGCGTGACTTCCGCGCGACCCTTGCGACCCAAGGCATTGCCAAGACGCGTGACGAGCTCGAGGCCGCCGGCGCCGCCACCGACGACGACGATCTTGGGTAGGGTGGAGCCTGCTGACTTCGACATGCCGCGACTATGGTACGTCAACTCGGATTGTCGTAAGGATACAATCGCCACATGAAGGTCTTGCAACGGGTGATTCAGGCGCAGCGCACCTCCGATGGCGCGGGGGTCACGCTGTATCGCAGTCTTGGCCAGTCGCAGTTCGCGCGGCTCGACCCGTTCCTCATGCTCGATGAGTTTGGGAGTGACCGGCCCGACGAATACATCGCGGGTTTTCCGGCCCATCCCCATCGCGGGTTCCAGACCGTGACCTACATGCTCGAGGGCCACATGCTGCACGAGGATCACCTCGGCAACAAAGGCCACCTGCGCAGCGGCGATGTGCAATGGATGAACGCGGGTCGCGGCATCATCCACTCCGAAATGCCGCAGCAGGAGCGGGGGCTCATGCGCGGGTTTCAGTTGTGGGTGAATCTGCCGGCCCGAGAGAAAATGGGGCCTGCGGCGTACCAGGATATCCCCGCGGCGGCGATCCCATCCTATGTGGGCACCGACGGTGTGGTGGTGAAGGCCGTGGCGGGTCTTTTCGAGCGCGACGGCGAGCGTATCGAGGGACCTGTGCGCGGTGTCAGTACATCGCCGCTATTCTTTGATGTACACCTGCCGGCTGATGGACGACTGCAGCAGTCCGTTCCGGCTGCACACAACAGCTTCATCTACGTGTACGAGGGCTCGTTGGTCGCGGCTCAAGGCACGAGCCTGACCCAGGGTCTCGGGGCGAAGCAGGGCGGCGTGTTCGGTCCCGGCGGCGACACGTTGATTTTGCAGGCGGGCCCTGCGGGGTGCCGCTGTCTGCTTCTGTCAGCCCAGCCGATCGGCGAGCCGATCGCGCAGTACGGCCCCTTCGTCATGAACACCCGAGAGGAAATCGAGCAGGCCGTGCGCGATTATCAAAGCGGCCGTTTGACAGCCTAGCGCGGCG
>CAISHQ010000150.1 GCA_903885195.1 uncultured Pseudomonadota bacterium
ATTGCGCTTGTTCGGCATATCGAGTGGGTGGGGGAGCGTAGCCGTCCCGGGCTCGCCCGTCGGCTGACTTGCGCTGAAGGTGCACTCGATGACGAGCGGAGTTCGGCTGCCGTTGATGAGCGCATGATTGTTGGCATGCACGTGCACGAGCTTGAGCGGGAAGCGGCTGATGAACCGCTCAAGTGCAGCGAGGTGGATGTCGATGTCATGGAATTCGATCGCAAGCGCCGAGAAGCGCCCCCCGTGCTCGATGAGTTCATCGAGGATGCGGTACTCGGAACCCTCGATATCGATCTTCACGAAGATCCCTGATTGCCCGTTGAGGGTTTGATCGAGGGTACGCATCACCGTGGCGAACGACACGTATCCAGCGGTGCCATCGAGCCCCACGTAGGTGCGGAAGTGCCGACGATCGCCCGAAAAGAACCGCGGATAGTCGATGAGGCTGTGCACGCTACCCGTAATCTCGTGGGGCTTCAGGCGCTTGAGGGAACGCCAGAGTCGCTTGAAGAGGTAGCGGGGCTTCAACGTCGCATCGTAGGCCTGCAGCGGAACGGGGCGAAGGCGCAGGAAATCCCGCTCGAAGCTCCAGTCGTCGTTCAGCCCGAAGCTGAGCAGTGCGGTTGAGGCTGCGACGTCCCGCTCGTCGATGAGGTAGCCGCCGTCATAGTCCTGTCCGAGACGGATCAGGGATGCCGAGGACCAGGGGCGGAAAAACGCCGGAAGGACGGCTGGGGTGAATTGCGACATCAGTCAAAACCTATCACCCGCATTCGGACCTGTCCATTTGGGCGCTACGGTCAGTCGTAGATCAAGGCCAGTTGCCGATCCGCGGCGAACACCGGGTGCTCCTCGGCCCACGTGGCTGCGATCGCCTCGGCGCTCAGGCCCTGCTCAAGCTGCTTTCGCAACGCCGTGTTGCCCCAGTGGGTGCCTAGGGTGCGATCGTCAAGGAACTTGATCTGCTTGGGATGCAGTTCGCGCAGGGTTTCGACGATGGCGACCGCGGTAAATAGCGGCCTGAACTGCTGCGAGTCGATGACGCGCAGGCGCACGCCCTGCAACGGAGTGTTCGCATATCGACCGTAGAAGGGTTTGTAGTGGATGGCCTGAAAACGTACGCCGGGCAGTTGGCGCTCGTTCAAGGCGCGCTCGAGCCGTACGGCATCGATGAAGGGGGCAGCAACCGTCTCGAACGGCATCGTGGACCCCACTCCATTGTTCAGATCGCGCACCGTGGAGGTGATCATGCCCGTGGTGGTGTAGAGCATTGCCTGGGTTGCGCTTGGCACATGCGGCGAGGTGATCGACCAAAGCAAGCCCGTATCCGCCCAACTCATCGATCGTCGCCACCCGCGCATGGGCACGACCTGCAGCGCGCAACCGATTGACAGGCGCGAGTTGAAGTAACGAGCGGCCTCGCCGAAGGTCATGCCGTGGGTCACGGGGACGGGGCCCCAGCCGATGAAGGTGCGGTAAGGCGACTCGACGAGCGAACCCTCGAAGCGCGTGCCTCCGAGCGGGTTCGGTCGGTCGAGAACGACGAGCGGGACGCCGTGCTCCGCGCAGGCGTACAACGCCTCGCCCAGTGTCGACAGGTACGTGTAGGTTCGCGAACCGACATCCTGGATGTCGAACAGCATCACGTCGATGTCTCGTAGCGACTCGCGCGTCGGGCGCTTGGTCGACCCGTACAGACTGATCACGGGCAGCCCCGTTTGCGCATCGCGCGCATCGGCCACTTTCTCGCCGGCCGGAATCTCGCCGCGGATACCGTGCTCGGGACCGAACAGCCGCACGAGTTGCAGGCGCGGATCGCGCGCCAGTCGATCGACCGTCGGCACGAGAACGCCATCGACGCCCGATGGATTGGTGATCAGGCCCACGCGCTTGCCTTCGACGAGGTGGGCATATTCGCTCCCGGGCTCGAGCAACCGATCGACGCCCAACGTCACCCTCAGCTCAGCCGCGGCAAGAGTCGAAGCAAGGAATGCGAGCAGGGCGAGTAATAGGTGTTTCATGCCTTGAAGTACCAGCCGCGGCGGTGAAGTGCAGCGGCAATAAACCAATAGACCGCCAGCGTCGCCAATGCGTAGGCGAGCGATGACATCCGGGGATCGGTGAACGAGGGTGAGAAGAACTCCGCGTAAGTCCACGGCAACAGGCCGATCGACTGAGTCGAGTCTGCCTCCTCGATACGAATGAGCGCGAGTGTGCGGGGGATGAGCCCACTCAATGCGAAGATCAGCAGCGCGTTGCGGCCGAAGGCCGTGAAGCCGCGGCGTACCCACCCAGGCGGCGTGCCGCGCGAGGCCGCGTGCTGCCGCAACAGCTGCCACGTCGCCACAAGGGTGATCGTCGCGAGTCCCGTGGTCAGCAGTACGTAGGTCGAGGTCCAGATCTTCTTGTTGATGGGCATGATCAGGCTGCCGACGAGACCCAGGACTACAAGCGCGGCGCCGAGGCCGACCCACTGCAGCGTCGCACCCGCCGATTCGCGTCGGGGCAGCCAGTATGCGGCGACGACATAGCCGAGCAGCACCTGTGCCACGGCGGGCAAGGTGCTGCCGAGCCCCTCGGGATCAAACGGCACGCCTTCGCCTCGGTAGAGATGGGTTTCGCCGAGCACCCAGCGATCGAGGTGTGTTCCAAAGAATCCCTCGAGCGAGTACGGATCGGCACCCCGACCCCAGGCGATACAGGCGAGCCAATAGCCGACGAGCAGGACGACGGCCGTGCCGAGTGCTGCGCGGACCCCGCCCGCGCGGATGACGAGCGCCGCGATGGCCCAGCACAGCGCGATACGTTGCAAGACCCCCATCACTCGCAACGCATCGATGTCGCCCCATAGCACGCGTGGCCATGCGTTCAGCAGTAGGCCTATGCCGAAGATCAGTAGCGTGCGTTGCAGCCAACGCCGGCGAAATTCCGCGTCGGAGACCTGCTGGGACGCAGAGGTTGTCAGCGCGAGTGCGTTGCCGACCGCAAACAAGAAGAACGGGAAGACGAGGTCGGTGAGGGTCCAACCGTGCCAGCCTGCGTGGGCGAGTGGTGCGTAGAGGTGCGCCCAGGTGCCTGGATTATTCACGAGGATCATCGCCGCGACGGTGGCACCGCGGAACACGTCCAAGCTGTCATCGCGCACCGTAGTCATGTGCGGATTGTAGAGCCGGTCAGGTTGCCTCAACAGTCCGCTTGCGACGCTGTGCTAGGCTCATGCCGCCGTGATCAGCCAGTTGCAGCCCCGTCCTTACTCGTTCAACGGGTATTACCGCGCTGCGGATTTGCTGTCGGTCGGCGCTCGTCCGCCCTTCGACTTCCTGCCGACGCTGGTACGATCAAGTTCATGAAACGTTGCTACGTCGATACGCGTCACGGACAAGTGCATGTGACGATGGCGGGTGAAGGCCCCGCAGTGCTATTGATGCATTGGGTGCCGCTGTCAGGCCGTATGTATGCCCATGAACTGTCGGTGTTCGCCGCCGCAGGATACCGTGCGCTCGCAGTCGATCTCATGGGCTTTGGTCGATCGGATCGGCGCGAGGGCCCCGTTTGGAGCGTGCCACAGCACGCGGATGTTCTTGAAGACGTGCTGAGTGCACTCGACGCGCGCTCGGTGACGGTGGTGGGCGGGCACTACTCGACACCGATGGCAGTGGAACTGGCGCAGGCCGAGCGTGCAGCTCGGCGCGACATTCGTGCGCTCGTTATCGATGGCGGGCCCATGTTGCCACCCGAGGCGTTGCAGACGCTGCTGCAGCGCGCGCGCATCGGGTCTGGCCCCGGGCTTAAGGACGATGACTCGCACCGCAGCTGGCTGTGGGATCAGGCGGTACACACCTTCGGGCTTTTTGCACCCACGGACTTCAAGCTCGATGAGGCTCACTTGCCGCAGGTGTACGGCTTCATCGCGGATTTCATCGACTCAGGATTGCGTGGCGATATGAGTGCGCTGCAGCCGTACGACTTCGCCCAGCGGCTTGCCGCAGTGGCGCTGCCGACGCTCGTGCTCACGGCGGAGACTGAGCCGCTGCGAGCGTCGTTCGAGCCCATGGTGGCGGCGCGGGGCGATTGCATGACGCATGTGTTTCCCGTCGATCACCCGATCAACGTGCCGACGCGACGCGGCGAGTTCGCGCGGGCGATCCTGCACTTCCTGGGCGATCGATCGCGCTGATGCAGGAGATCCTGCGTCATCGGCAGGTGCTCGTTGCCGCGTGCGCGGGTGTTGCCTTCAGCATTGCTGCGATCCCACCTTTCGTGCTCAGCGTATTCGCGGGGCCGATGACGCGGGAGTTCGGTTGGACTTTGCAGCAATTCCAATGGGCAACGTTTGCCGTGCCACTTGGTGTGTTGATCGCGGCGCCGGTGGGCGGATGGTTGCTCGATCGCTATGGCCCGCGACGGGTGGCACTGGTGGGGCTGGCCGCATTCGGTGCGAGCGTGGCGGGACTTGCTCTCAGCACGGCAGAGGCCTGGACGTTTTACCTCGCGATGCTGATATTGAGTCTTGCCGCTGCCGGTGTGCTGCCAACCACATGGACGCGCATCATCAACGGCAGTTTCGATCGACAGCGCGGTTTAGCGCTGGGGATTACCCTGTCCGGTAGCGGGATCTTCGCGACGTTCGGTCCGTCGTTGGCGCAATTCGTCATCGATCTGGCCGGCTGGCGCGTGGCGTGGTTGGTATTAGCGGCTTTGCCCGTCTGCGTTGCGCTACCCCTCGTCGCCGCGTTTATCCGGTCGCCGCAGGCCACAGTCCGCGGCGAAGTAAACGCTACACAGGGTGTAACGCTGGCTAGCGCAGTGGGGAGTCAGCGCTTCTGGGTGATGATCGCCAGTTTCGGAGCCGTGTCATTTTGTCTAGGCGGGTTCAACGCCAATCTCGTACCCGTACTGATGGCAGAGGGGTTGGGAGCCGCTCAGGCCGCGACGCTGGCCGGAACCTTGGGGCTTGCCATGATTACCGGTCGTATCGTCGCCGGCTTGCTGGTCGATCGATTCTGGTCACCGGGCGTCGCTGCGGTGGCTTTTTCTTTGCCGCTGCTGGGAGCCGCGCTCTTGATGGGCGAGGGCTTGTCGACCGGCGCGTTGATGTTGTGCGTCGCCCTGATGGGCTTTGCCGCGGGCGCCGTCGCTTTCGGTCGCATCCGCGACGCTAGCGGTTCTTTCGAGGCGGCCTGGCCCGTGGTGCTGGTGGTGTGCGGAATCGGTGCCGCGTTGCAGTTGGCGCTGGGTCGGCCGCAAGTCGCTGAGATCTCCTGATCTTTAGCCCTGCAGATCGAGATCCAGTTGTGGCTCAGGCGGTGCGACACTTCGCGCGCCGCGTCGTTTTCGTCGCTCCGGCGGCCGGTTGCGGCTGCCGAGTTTGCGAAACACCGCCTTGGCCTGCTCCCGAAACGATTCCTCGCGCCAGTACGGTGCCATACGCTGGCGCGCCTCACGCGCCGCGTGTTCGTGATCGACGATGCGCATGGGGTAGCCCGCCGGAGGCGCGGCCAATTGCCACGGCGCATGGATGAACTCCGTCGGCAGGTCAGCGAGCTCGGGAACGTAGCGTCGAATGAACTTCCCCTCGGTGTCGTGTTCGAGAGACTGCTTCACGGGGTTGTAGAGTCGTACGGCGTTGATGCCGGTGACGCCGGACTGCATCTGCAACTGGCTGTAGTGGATGCCGGGCTCGTAATCGGTGAAGAGTCGTGCAAGCACGGGACCGGTGCGACGCCAGTCGAGCCAGAGCTGATAGCTTGCGAAGGAGACGACCAGGGCACGCATGCGAAAAGTGATCCAGCCATTGGCCCGCAAGGAGCGCATGCACGCATCGATCAGCGGATAGCCCGTTTGGCCGTTGCACCACGCATCGAAAAAGTCCTCCCGATGTCCGTCGGACCGCATCGCCTCGAACGCCGGGTGCATGCAGCGAAACTCGATCGAAGGCTGCTGCTCGAGTTTTTGAACGAAGTGGCAGCGCCAGGCGAGACGCGCGCGGAAGGCGGCGATTTGCCGCGGCCAGTAGCCGATTGAGGGATCGTTCGACTCATCGAGTTCCTGCATGCGATGGGCAGCCGCTTGGTCGACCTCCCGCGCAGAGAGCGTCCCGTAAGCGAGGTGTGCGCTGAGGCGCGAGCAGTGACGTGCCGAGACGCCGGGCTTTGAGATGCTGCGCATGTAATTGCGCGAGCGATCATCCAGAAAACTCGACAACACCTTGAGTCCGTCACGCCGACCGCCTCGCTGAACCCGGCCCTCGATTTCGCCTACCCGAGCATCGTCGGCCGCAGGAAGGGGCTCGCTGGCACTGCTGATGAAGTGCATCGCCGCAGGAGCGGGGCGCTGTGGCGCGGTCATGACCGCGTTACGCGCTGCGGCCCAGCCGTCGCGCTCGCGCAGCCGACGCACGACGCCGTTGGTCGGCGACTCGTTCCAGTGTATGCCGTTCTCGCGACACCAGACTGCGACTTCGCGGTCGCGTGCGAAGGTCCAGTCGTTGCCGGTTTCTTCGTGAGAGTGCAGATCGAAGCGGCCGATCTCGCGCTGCAGTTGAGTGAGCGCCGAGACGATCGAGCCGTGCCGGACGATCAGCTTGCCGCCGAGCCCTTGAAGGGTTTCATCGAGTTCCTGCAGCGAGTCGCGGGTGAATGACCAATGTCTGAATGACGCATCGGGTTGCTGCCACAACTCGGGTTCGAACACGTACAGCGGCAGAACCGGCCCTCGCGCAACGGCTGCGCACAGCGGCGCGTGGTCGTGCAGCCGAAGGTCGCGCTTGAACCAGACAACCTGCGGAATCATCCCCTCGGCCAGACCTTCGGAAACAATTCATCCGGAGGCGGAGCGCCGGGCTTCATCAGCCCTGTCGACTCGATCGACGGTATGCGTATGGCCAGGCGGTTGGGTTGCCACACCACATCGTCGCCGAGCCAGCGAGTGGTCAGTGCAATTCTTTGCCCTGCGTACTGCGCGGTGCGCGGCAAGGAGGCATGGATGGTCTTCGGATGGATAAGCAGGATGTCGCCCATCGCGCAGGGCCACACCCGTCGTGGGGCGTTGGGATCGGCCACCCGTCTCTCGAGGTGGCTCCACGGAATATGCTCGAGTTCGAATGCGGCCGGGTCCGACATCGGCGAGTGGTAGCGCCACGGGTCGCGGTTGGAGCGGGCGAGAGTGACGATCGGTGCGTTCTCCATCGGCACGTCGGTGAGGGCAACCCAGAACGAGGGCATCATCTCGCCGCGGAATGGGAACGTGCACTCGTCGTTATGCCAGGGGGTTGCCGACTCGGCGCTCGAGCCCTCCTTGATGAACGAGGCATCCATCCAGTAACGCACGTGGCGCGCACCCATGAGACGTGCCACCACTTCGGCCGCCACACTGTTCCACAGCCACTCGCGCAGGATCGGCAGGTGCTGGGCAAAGTTGCGCAACTGCACCTGGCCATCGCCGCGGTGCACCGAGGGCGGGTTCTGGTGAGGCGAGGCGTCTGGGGCGCGTTGCAGTGTCCCGGCGTCGAACGCGCGCAGTGCGTCGTTGAGTGTGCGGGCGAGCTGAGTGCAGGTCTCTGCGTCGAACACGCGTTCGACGCGCACGCAGCCCTCGCTTTGGTAGTGGGCGATGTGTTGGTCGGTGACCAGTTCGTCGATGGGGCGGGTCATGAGTCCACCGGGTCGTGGGCGCCGCGGGTCAGGACTCGCGGGTCGTGAAGGGTGGGGAAGGTCGCCGAGGGCGGGTGATAGTCCCAGCGCAAGGTGCGCGGAATGTTGGTGAAGTGCACACCGATGTTGATCACCCACAGCACGAACAGGGCTGCGTAGGTCAGCGAGGCCAGTGTCGTCGATTGGGCGCCCGGCAGATTCCAGGCCCAGGCGATTTGCCACAGACGCCAGCTGAGGTACAGGCAGGGGACGATGACCCAAATGGGGCTGCGCCAGCGCTTCCAGACGAAGAGTTCCGTTGCCACTTGAGCGACGAACATCGCTAGGTAGGCGGTGAGCCCGATCGTCACCTCCCGCGCTCCGCCGACGAGGCCGACGAGTACGAGTGTGATCACGGGCAGCACGAGGCCCACGATCCAAATGACGACGAGCCACACCTTGAACCAATCCGGTGGGGGCCTCGGCCCGGGGAAGGCGGCTGTGCCCACCAGCCGCCTAGAGCCGATCCAGACGTAGAGGCTGGCGATCGCGAAGAACGCGATATTCTGCGCAACGGCGGACCACAGGGGATCAATGATCATGGCGAAAGATTCCATTCCCAAAGCCTATGCGCAAACGCGCCACGGGCAGGTGCACTACCGAAGGCTCACCGGCGGATCGCGGCGCGTGTTGCTGATCCACTGGTTACCGCTCTCTTCGAGGATGTACCAGCACGTGATGCCTATTCTCGCAGAGCGCGGCTGCGATGTGCTGGCGGTGGACCTTTTGGGGTACGGGCGCTCGGATCCTCGGCCGGACCGCTGGTCAATGGGCGAGTGGGCCGAGAGCGTGGCGGAGGTGGCAGGCGGCCTGGGGTTCGACAATGCGCGGGTCGTGGGCGGGCACTCGGGCAGCTGCGTCGCCGCGGAGTTGGCGATCCACTTTCCCTCGCTCGTGGCGTCGGTCGTACTCGACGGCTGCCCGCTTCTGACACCACAGTTGAGAGCGACCTTCAAGGCGATGCAACAGGCGGTAAGGCCGGCACCGGATCCTGCTGGGGCGCATGAGTCGCTGGTGTTTCGAACGGTGCGCACGACGTACGAACACTACCTTCCCGGATTCCAGGTGACGGCAGACACCCTCGAAACCCTTTGGCCTGCGATGATCGACTACCTCGAGACGGACTTCGTGTCGTCGGCGCCGATTTCGGCCGAGTACGATTTGGAGTCGAGGATCCTGGCCATCCGCCAGCCGCTGACCGTGCTGACCGCCGACACTGATACCTTAGTCGTTACCTTCGAGCGCGTTTGCGCGCTGCGCCCCGATGCCCGTCGATACCGGTTTGCCGGACATCATCCGTTGCACGAGCCGGCGCGCGCCGCGGAGTATGCAGCGTTAATCGATCCAGTCTGACCGACGAAATCCGGATCTGAGACAATCCGCACGCACGTCGGTCCCGCGTGCGCCCTATCGGTCTTTGCGCGCATGTTGGTCATCGTCGGTCTCGTTGTCTTCATCACTTTTATCGGCATCGGCATCATCGTGCCGTTGTTCCCGTTCTTCGGTGAGCGCATCGGCGCTTCGCCGGAGACGATTACGCTCGCCGTGGCTGTGGGCGCGTTCGGGCAACTGATTTCCACGCCGTTTTGGGGCTGGCTCAGCGATCGCATAGGGCGCAAACCCGTGCTGCTGCTGAGTCTGCTCGGTAGCACCCTCGCCAACGTATTGCTGGCCTATGCCGATACGCTGCCCACCCTGTTGTTCTCTCGTCTCGTGGCCGGTCTCATGTCGGGCATTATCGCCGTGGCTTTCGCGGCGGCGTCTGACGTGACTGTCGGCGAACAGCGCGCCAAGGCCATGGGTCGCATCGGCGCCTGCTTCTCGTTCGGATTCATGATGGGCCCGGCGCTCGGCGGCTTGCTGGCGGGCGAGAATCCGGCGTCGACCGATTACTTCGGTATCGCCATGATGGCGGCCGGTCTCGACGTTCTCGCTCTGGTGCTGGCCGTGCTGTTCCTGCGCGAGACTCATCCTGCCGGCGAGCGCAGCGGGGCGCCGATGTTCGATCGGCAACTGGCTCGTCGCAGCCTGCAGCACCCGGTGCTCATGAAGATGTGCCTGGCGAACTTGCTCTTCGCCGGCAGTTTTGCCGTGATCGACTCCATGCTGCCACTCTTTGGCAACCGCGTGCATGGACTCTCGCCCGTGCAAATCGGCTACATGTTCACGTTCATGGGCTTGATGTCGACCCTCGTGCAGGCCTTTGCGGTGGGTCGGGTCAGCGCACGCTTTGGGGTGTTCTCGTCGGTGATCGCCGGACTCGTGCTGTTCGGTGTCGGGCAGATGTTCATTGCGGTTTCCGGATCGAGTGCGACGATGGTGGTTGGGGGCTTTTGCATTGCGGCGGGATTTGCGATCTTCAATGCGCCGGCCTCAACGATCGTGACTACGGCTGTGTCGCCGACAGAGCGCGGTACGGTACTTGGGATCTTCCAAGGAGCGGGTAACGTGGGACGGACGCTGACGCCGCTGTATTCGGGGTGGTTGTTTACGGCCATATGTCCCGCGGCGCCGTTTGTGGGGGCATCGTTGATCATGGTGCCGGCGATTGGTGCACTGTGTCGTGCACGCCGGGCTGCGGCAGTGACGACATCGACCTAGAGGGGGAAACAATGACTCAAAAAAAACTGTCCCGTCGTGAAGCGGGCGCCTTGATGATGGGTTCCGCCGGTGCCTTGGCGGCGACTAGCGCCGTCGCCGCCGGAGGTGCGGGCAAGTCGATCGCTTCGAGTCGTCTGCCCACTGACCCGCGCGAGATCATGGAAGCGCTGGTGCGCATCTACGGCACTACCGGCCCGAAGCGTGTCACCTGGAAGACCCGCATCACGGTGTATGCCGTGCAGCCCTCCGGGGTCACTCCGCTCATCGGTCTGCGCGGCAGTGAAAGCAGTTGGTGGACCCGCAAAGACGAGTCGACCTGGGTTCGTTACTCCTCGACGTTGTCGTTCTTCGAGGATTTGCAGACGCGGCAGTTCATCGAAGAATTCCGTAATCCGCTCAACGGGCACGTCGGCAAGTTGGGGGTGAGTTTCATTCGCCACAAGGAAGGCGAATATTTCACGCCGATGGGTGAGTACTTCGGCAGTATGAAAAAAGCCTTTCCCGCGGTGTATCCCGATGAGCCGCTGACGGCTGACTGGGATATGGATGCAGGGATGGTGCGTCTGCGCGGCGCGTCAAACTTTCCGCCGATTCTGCGTCAGCCCACCAAGGAGACCGCGACGCTCGTGGTTCGGGCGGCAGAGCTCTTCGACAAGCGCGTGGAGACGCCCGAGGCCACGGTATCCGGCTGGAACATCCGCCCTTGGGAGCCGTTTCTGGGCATGGGCGATGCGCCGGGCCACGTGATCTGGCATTTCGACGGCGTCAAGCTGACCGATGTCGAGCAACTGGATGCGGACTACTTGGCGCGCGCGCGGGCGCACACGCCGCTCTTTGACCGAAGTCCCCAGTTCGACGAAGGTCCCTCGTTCTTCGAGCGGGTGATCGAGATGCGCGGCCGCAAGCCTCAGGGTTGACCGCCGGTCCAGCGTGGACCCGCCGGCGTCAGCGGGCGGGCTCCACGCGTTCAGGCAGCTTGTAGAACCACAGGAAAATCAGCCCCGCGGTGTAGGCCAGCGAGGGTATGCCCACGAGGCTCAGAATCACCGCGAGCTCCGCGCTGGCCGGCTGCTGCTCTAGTGGCAGGTTCTTGTCGAAGTGCATCAGCTGCAGCAACTCGCCGAGCAGTAGAGGCCCGAGCGAGTAGCCGAGTCTTTCAATGAATACGTAGATCGAGGTGTAAAGTCCCTCGCGGCGCAGGCCCGTGCGCTCCCGATCGTGATCAATGGTGTCGAGCCACATCGCTTGGCTGAAGAGCAGGATCGCGGACGAGAAAATACCGCCGAGAATGCCTCGGGCGATGAAAAAGGCCGTTGAGTCTTCCGGCGTCGCAAATAACCACGTCAGGGTGGCGAACACTTCACCGATGATGCCGATGGCGAGTCCCATGCGCTTGGTCATGTAGCGACCCAGCCAACGGAAGACGGGAATGAAGATCACCGTGCTCGCAATGGTTGCGACCGCCAGTTGAGACATGAGCGAGAAGTCGCGCTTCAGCACCATGACGACGAAGAATGCCGTGGTGGCGCCTCCTGCGGAGAGAGCGATGAACTGCAGCACCTTGATGCCGACCATCATCATGAATGGTCGGTTGTCGAGCACGGCACGCAACTGCTCGCGAATAGGGACATGCGAGGCCGCCTCGTCAATTTGCGAGGCGTTGGCCGAGCGTGTGCCGAGGAATGTCGTCATCATCACGGCGAAGACCAATGCGCCGTAGATCGCACCGAGGGTCTGATAGGAGTCGGGATTTTGTCGGCCAAGTTTTTCGACAATCAGCGGTGCCACGGCGCTACCCGCAACCGAGCCGAACATCATGAACACCGAGCGGTAGCCCATGATGCCGAGGCGCTGCATGCGATCGCGCGTCATCTCCACCGGCATCGTCAGGTATGGCACGTTGAAAATGGTGAAGCCGAGCGAATAGACGACGAGCACAGCCAGCGCGATATACGGCGCGTTGTGCGGGCTGACCATGTGGTGCAGCGAATAGACGAGTGGCACGCTGAATGCGCACACGATGGCGCCAAGCAGCAAGTAGGGCCGTCGTCGCCCCCAACGCGAGCGGGTGCGGTCGGTGACCCATCCCATCAGCGGATCGCTGATGGCATCGGCGAACCGAGCCACGAACACGATCAGGCCGGCGATGCCCGGCTCGATCTTGATGATCGTGGTGAGATAAATGAGGACGAGCGCCGTGACGACGTTGAGGTAGGCGATGGTGCCAAAGGATCCCAGCCCCCAACTGAAGCGGACCCGCCAGGGAATCCCGCCGGGCGTGCCGGCCGAGTCAGCCGACATCGGCTTGCCGGGCGAGACTTTCGAAGGTGTAGGAGGTCGCGTGCGGTGCCCCGGCCACTCGCTCGATCAGTGCCGCGCGTTCACGCTCAAGTTCCTTGGCGAGATCGCCTTGCGGCACGTATTCGTTGAGTTGCTTGCGATCGATCACGCTTTTTTCCTGAAGCATGTGCTCAAGCACGGTGACTCGATCGCGCAGGATCCAAAGCTCTGCCAGCAACTCGCTGTTCATCCTCATCAGGTCATCCAGTTCCTTCTGACCGAGATAGGGGCGTTCGGGGCGATCGACGGTACGCATCTCAGAGATCCTCAGGCCGGCTTGCGACCGCGTGTCACCCACGGATAGCCGCGTTTCTCGAGGGCAAATTCGTCCACGTCCACGAAGCCGGCATCACGCATGATTTCGGCGAGGTTGATGGAGGCTGCCGCCGAGAAGAACGGTTCGGCTCGGTTGTCCGTGTCCCAATCGAGCACCACGGCTTGCAGCGGATTGACGGCGCGAAACGGCGGCGGGTCGTTGATGATCATCTCGCCACCCGGTTGCAGGATGCGGAACATCTCGCGGATCACTTTCTCGGTGACGACGGGTGGCATCTCATGGTGCACCGCGTACGAGATCACTACATCGACGCTGTTGTCCTGCTCGGCGACATTGCAGCCGTCTTCCTGTCGGAAGGTGATGTTGAGTCCCAGCATCTCGCTCATGAAGTGTCCCGAGCGCAGCAACGCGGGTGACAGATCGCCACCGATCAGTTCGGCATTCGGGAATTTTTGCCGGGCAATACTCAGCGTCGTCGCTCCGCCGCAGCCGACTTCGTAGATTCGCTTCGGCTCGCTGACGCGCAACTGGTCGAGCACGCGCCCGCGTTGCGAACGGATATCCGCAAAGACATCGACGGCGGCATAGCCGCCATGCACGAACACGTACGGTCCGATGCCCGCCATGAACATCGGCTGGGTCATGTCGTAGCCGTCCCAGCCACCCGGTTCGAGGTGCCATTCGACACCCTCGTACCACGAGGGGATCTCAAGGTTGGGGTTCAGCTGCAGGCGCGAGGTGTCCTTGGGCTTCTTGGCGTCAGCAATCGCCTGCCACTCGGTGCGCCGTGCCTCCACGGCAGGAATGGCGCGAATGTAGTTCTGCTCGCCAACCCAGCGCTGATAGAAGCGATTGAATCGATACGCTTTCGAGCGCTCGACGACATCGCGGGCACGACGCAGGCGGTCTTGCCACACGTGTGGTCGCGCATCGCTTTTGAACTCTTCGGCGAGCTCAGGCGCCTCGGGCTGAGCCGCATAGTCCTGCTCTGCGATGTCACGCAGGGTCGAGCTCGAAAAGGTCTGCAACGAGCCGAGAAACTGCAGGCCTGCACGGCCGCGTTGTTTAAGCGTGATCATCGTCGGGCGCCTCCGCTGTCGAGTTCGTTCCAGAATGTACCTAATGCTTGGTTGAGTTCTGCCGGTGATTCGAGGGGGAGCAACCGCCCTGCGGAGGGCAACTCCACCACGCGGGCATTCATGAATGCAGCGGCGCTCTTGCGGGCCATCTCCGGCGTCAGCACCGAATCTCCCGTGCCCACCGGAATCATCACCGGCATCGGCAACTTCGGCAGCAGCTCGCTGGCGGCGGGTTGCTGCTCGGCCGCCGTAAGAAACGCGACGAACGTCTCGTACGGCGTCTGCTCGAGCATGGATCGGTAACGGGCACGCGCAGTGAGTGACGCCGAGGGTGCGACGATGTACTCGTTGAAGCGCCGGAACAAAGTGTCCTTACCTTCGATGACGACGGTGCGGGCATTCTCTGCTCGATAGCGCACGCCAGCCGGGTCGAGGCTGCCGCCGACAACGGAGCTGATCAGCGTCACGGAACGACAGCGGGTCGGCTGCTGCGCGCAGGCGAGCAGGGCGATGTTGCCGCCACCGCTGAGACCTACGACATCAACGGGCTCGCGTGCGCCGACGGCATCGAGAAACTCGAGCAGCTCTGACGCGTACTTGCGCGAGTCGACTTTTGTTGCGGTGACGTGCGACGAGTGGCCGTGGCCGGAAAAATCCGGAGCGAGGCAGCGCCGCGTCTCGCACAGCGCATTGAGTTGATCGGTCCAGAGGCGCGAGTCGAGCAGCAGCGCGTGCACGAACAACACGGGGCGACCCTTGCCGCGCTCGCGGTAACTGATTTGAACGTTGTTGAGGTCAGCAACCCGCTGCACGACGGGTGCGGCCACTGCGGGCGACACTCCGCCGAACTGCAACCATGCCACCGCCAGCACCGCAGCGCAGCTGTTGCGCAGTGCTGACACCCGAGATCGACGAGGCGATGAGGTGTTCATGAGAATCAAGACTACCTCTGATTCACGCGCTGCGACGAGCTCGACGTATGCGTTTTGTGTATGGTTAATGCATTCTGAATAAGTGAAAGGTATTGGACGCAAAACGCGCCGCGCGTGAGTGTCGACGGATGCCGGCGTGGCTGATCGACAACAACAGCCGGTAGTTCATAAACGGGAGGATTGAATGTCTCAGCGTGCATCGTTTCGTTCGCAAGTTTTGATTGCTGCAGCTGTTGCGGCTGCCGTCAGTGGTACGGCGAGTGCCCAAGCGCAACTCGAGGAAATCATCGTCACCGCCCGTCGAACGGCTGAGTCTCTGCAAGAAACTCCTATCTCAGTGACGGCCTTCACGGCCGAGTCGATCGAGCGCCGTGGTATCCGCAACGTGCAGGATCTGGTGCGCTTCACGCCGGGACTGAGTTTTGACAAGGGCTTCGCGCCGCAGGATACGCGCCCGAACATTCGCGGCTTGCCGACCACTCGTGGTCGCCCGCCCATCGGCATCTTGCTCGATGGCATCGACATCTCCTCTGAGTCCATCGCAACGGCCGGTGGCTCGAACCTCATGAACCTGAAGCTGGTCGATGTCGAGCGCATCGAAGTGGTGAAGGGTCCCCAGAGCGCACTCTACGGTCGAGTGGCTTTCGGCGGCGCCATCAACTACGTCTCCAAGCGCCCGAGTCTCGACAAGCAGGAATCCAATGTCAGCCTCGATCTGGCCACGGGTGGTCTGGCTGAGGCCCGCGGATCGATCAACCTGCCGGTTAGCGATACGGTCGCGCTGCGCGTCAACGCGCTCTACAGCACGTTCGACGGCTTCTTCACGAACAGCATCTCCGGCGGGGATCTTGGCGGATGGGACACGAAGGGTATCGCTGCGGCGCTGCGCTTCCAGCCGAGCGACAAGGTTGATTTCACTGCGCGACTGTCCTACTCGGACGATGAGTCCGGGCCGCGCGCCTCGTACTACGTCGGTCAAGCGGTACCGGGTCGCAACACGCGGTTGAATCTGCCGGCCAACGCGGTGGGCTTGCGCCTGGGCGTGCCGCCGGGTGGTGCGCCGCTGCCGGCTTCGATCCCGTACCCGGCGATCGGCGAAGCGCAGTTGGGCGACAAGATCCTGCTCAGCGTCGACCCGCTGACGGGCAAAGACTATGAAGGCAGCACGCTCGAGGCGCTGGTTTTCAGTCTCGTTGGTGAGATCGACATGGGTTGGGCGACGTTCAACACATGGACGGGCTACACCAAGGCTGACACCCTCAGCCGCGCCGACGCGGACTTCTTTGCGGCACCCGCGGCGACCTCGGTCCGACCGGTCGCCGGCAGCTACGAAGCGCTGCCTGCGTTGTCGATCACCGATCTGGACACCGAAGCCAAGCAGATCAGCCAGGAATTCCGTCTCGGCAAGTTCGACGGTGACGGTCTGCGCTGGGGCGTCGGCGCGTTGTACTGGAAGGAGGACTACTCCAGCGTCAACGCCTCGATCTTCATCGGCGGATACTTCCGTAACCCGCCGCTCATCCCGGCCGGTGCGACGTGGTCGGCAGCCGCTGAGGTTGCCGCGCGTGGCAAGTTGGCCGGTGATCCGAACTATCGCAACACGGAGCACAAGTCGGCGTATGTGACCCTTGCGTACGATCTCACCGACCAGCTGGAAGTCAGCGCCGAGGCGCGCTACAGCGAAGAGCAGTTCGACTACCTCTTCGGTCGCGCGCTGTCGCTCGGCGTGAATGCGGCGACTGGAGCGCTCACTCCCGCGACCTTCGCCGGCAGTGTGTTCACCCCGTCCTCGAGCACGGATTTCTTCGCGCCGAAGATCACGGTCAACTACACGCCGGTGGATGGCAAGTTGATCTACGCCACGGCCTCCAAGGGCGTGAAGCCGGCGGGCTTCTTGAACGTCGGCGTGGTGCTCGATGCGAACGATGCGAAGTACAACCCTGAGGAGTTGTGGAACTACGAACTCGGCTTCAAGACTTCGTGGATGGACGATCGGCTGCGCCTGAACGGTGCCTTGTTCCAGATGAAGTACACCGACCGCATCGCACAGTTGCTGGTGCCGGATACTCGCAGCCCGCAGGGCACCTCGACGCTGGTTCGCAACCAGGGTGAGGCGAAGGTCGATGGCGCCGAACTCGAAATCACGGCGGCACTGTCCGAGAGCGTCACGCTGTCGGCCGGCTACACGTACCTGGATGCGCGCTTCATCGAGTCCGAGGTGCCGAACACCTCCGCGCTCGGTATCGCGGGCTCAGGTAACTGCCGCGTCGGCAACGTCGGTGCCCAGGTTGTGTGCTTCACCAACACCAACGGCAAGAGCCTCGAGCAGTCGGCCAAGCACGCGCTGGTGGCCGCGATCTCGTACTCGCGCGAGATGACGAACGGCTGGACGCTCAATGGCGAGATCTCGGGTCAGTGGCGCAGCAAGCGCTTCCTCTCGCCCGATAACCTCGTCTGGTTGCCGAAGCACTCGAACGTCGACATGCAGGTGGGTATCTCGAACGACAAGTACACCGTCGTGGCCTATGCGAACAACCTGTTCGACTTCACGGGTGCAATCTCGGCGCAGAGCTACGGCGATCCGTACATCGCTTTCCCGGTGGCCCCGCCCGTGCTCGCGTACACAACCTATCCTGCTGACCCGCGCCAGATCGGCATCCGGCTCGGCATGAAGTTCTAAGTTGATGTTCGGCATTGGGTCTGCCAGGGGGGAGACCACGAGTACCGGGTGGGTGACGCAAGTCACCCACCCGTTCCTTTTC
>CAISHQ010000151.1 GCA_903885195.1 uncultured Pseudomonadota bacterium
GACGGTCGGGTGCGTGGCGTTCGCGTGCGGCGTCCCGATCAGACTTGCGAGGATTTCGCCTGCGATGCGCTGGTGCTCGCCTGCTGCGGCTTCGGCGGCAACGCCGAGATGATCCGCCAGTACATTCCCGAAATTGCCGATGCGACGTTCTTCGGTCATCCCGGTAACAAGGGTGATGCGATTCGCTGGGGGCTCGCGCTCGGCGCTGCCGTCGAGGACATCCACAGCTACCAGGGACACGGTGGCTTGGCTGCGGGACGCGGCATTCCCATTCTTTGGCCGCTCATCATGGAGGGTGGCTTCCAGGTCAACGTTCGCGGCGAGCGGTTCTCGAACGAGGCCAAAGGCTACTCGGAGCAAGCGGTCGAGGTCGTTGCGCAGCCGGGGCATGTCGCCTGGGACATCTATGATGAGCGTCTGCATCGATTGATGCTTGAGTTTGATGACTACCGCGATGCCGTCGAGGCGAGGGCGATCCTGCGTGCGGATGATCCCGCTGCACTTGCGGCACTCACTGGCATCGATGCCACAGGACTTGCGACCACGATCGATGCCGTCGCGGCACTCGCGCGCGGTGAACGCGCTGATCCGTTCGGTCGCGACTTCACCGGCAAACCCGTGCTCAGTGCGCCGTACTACGCGGTGAAAGTCACCGGCGCCCTGTTTCACACTCAAGGCGGTCTCAAGGTGGATGCCGAGGGGCGAGTGCTGCGTGCCGATGGACGCAGTCTGCCGAATCTGTTCGCAGGCGGTGGCGCGGCGCGTGGCGTATCGGGCCCGGGATGCTCGGGGTACATGGCGGGCAACGGCTTGCTCACCGCGACGACCTTCGGTCGGCTCGCGGGCCGGGCTGCAGCTCAGCTTCGCTGAGTACGCGTTCGGGCTAGATACGCGTCCGGGGCTGACCACGCGTTTAGATCGGCAAAGAAAAAGGCCCGGCCGCTTTCGCGACCGGGCCTTTGCCCTTGAGGCGTTGTGCCGATGGCTCAGTCGAGCTTGTAGGTCACCGACACCATGTACTCGCGGGGACGCAGCGGGATGAAGCCGCCGAGGAAGCCGCGCGAACCGGTGGTGATCACGTACTCGTCGGTGAAGTTCTTCACCGAGCCGCGCACCGACCAGCTGTCGTTGAAGGCGTGGCTCACGAACGCATTACCCTGACCATAGCCCTTGACCTTGAAGTCGTTGGTGGCAGCGGTGATGTAGTCGTCCGTCTGGAACCAGTCCGCCCCTACGGTCGTACGGCCGTAACGGTTGTCGAAGCCGTAGTCGAAGCCCGTCGTGAACGAGTAGCTCGGCGTCTGCGGCACGACCGCGCGCACGCCGAAGTTGGCGAGCGCATTGGCCGGCGCGCTCGTCGGATTGAGCGAGTCGTACTTGCCGTCCATCATCGCCGTGCCACTCAGGAAGAGCGTCAGACCATCGGCCGGAACCGCCGTGATTTCGAACTCGAGGCCCTGGATCGTGGCCTTACCCGAGTTCTGCACGGGGAAGGCCGTCGTGCCGTCGGTGTTGGTCACGGTGGCGTTGAGCGCGAGATCATCGGCCTTCGCGAGGAAGTAGTTGGCGTTGATGCGCAACCGGTTGGCGAGCAGGTCCGTCTTGATGCCGGCCTCGTAGGTCCAGTTGCTCTCAGGCGCGTAACCCTTCTTCGCATCGTTGAAGCCGAAGATCGCGATACCGTTGTAGCCACCCGACTTGAAGCCGCTCGCGGCCGAGGCATACACCAGCATGCTGTCGATGTTGCCGCTCGAGGTTGGCACGGTGTAGTCGATGCCGAAGCGCGGCGACACTTCCGAGTAGGTATTGCTCAGATCGACGATGCCGACGGCCGGAGTGATGGGCGGCAGCAGACCGCGGAACAGGAAGTCGAAGTCCTTCTTGTCGTTGGTGTAGCGGATGCCTGCCGTGACCTTCAGCGCGTCCGTCATCAGGTAGTCGAGCTGGGTGAAGGCCGAGTAGGACTTGGTCTTCGCCTTGATCAGCGAGGTGGAGATCGGAATCGCCGACGGGATCGGCGGCGGCAGATAGGAGTTCCACGCGAAGGACTGCGTGCCCTCTTCCGAGAACAGGTAAATGCCGGCGAGGTAGCTGAGCTTGTCGCCGAACGCCTTGCCCGACACCTGGATTTCCTGGCTGTACTGCTCGGCCAGGGCGTTGTTGGCCGCCATGACATTGCCGTTGCCGCTGAAGTCGTTGGTGAACGAGTCTTCGGTCTTCACGTAGCCGGTGACCGAGCGCAGCGTCGAAGCACCCATGTCGTAGGAGACGTTGAGCGAGGCGATCGTCTGCTTGGTGCTGCCGTACGGGTAGTTGGCGAGGTTCGTGCGCGCGACGTTCGGGGTGTTGAGCACATAGTTGCCGAACTGCGGCACGAGATCGTTCGAGGTGAACTGCTTGTTCGAGGCCACTCCCGGCGTGGTCGCCGGAATCAGCTGGCCGCCGTCGTTGTCGGCGTCGGCGTAGGAGAATGAAGCCGTCACATCGAGGCCTTCGACTCCCATGTAACGCAACTTGCCGCGGGCGGCGTAGCTGCGCTCGAGACCGGTCTTCTCGCCCTTCGTGGGGTTGCGGTTAAAGAACTGGCCGTCCTTGTTGGTGTAGAGCGCCGAGAAGGAGCCCGCCCAGTCGTCGGAGAGCTTGTCGCCCACGCTCAGGCTGACGCGCTGCTGGTTGTAGTTGCCCGCACCGACGCTGACGTTGCGCCAGGCGTCCTCGCCCGGTGAGCGCGAGACGAACTTGATCGCACCGGCCAGCGTGTTGCGGCCGTAGAGCGTGCCTTGCGGACCACGCAGCACTTCCACGCGCTCAATGTCCGACAGCGTGATGTTGTTGCCGTTGAGGCGCGCGATATAGACGTCGTCGACGTAGATGCCGAACGGCGATTCCGCCACGACCAGCGAGGCGTCCTGCTGCAGCGAACCGCGCAGCGAGGGCGAGAGGTTGGTCGGGGTGGTGATGTTGTTGAACATCTTGAGGCTCGGCGCGTAGCGGGCGAGGTCGCGTGCTTCGGTGACCTGCTTGTTCGCCAGTGCCTCGGCGGTGATGGCGGTGACCGGTACCGGCACCGACTGCAGCGACGCCTCGCGGCGCTCCGCGGTCACGACGATTTCCTCGAGCACGGCCGAGGACGAGGTGCCCTGCGCGTAGAGGCCGGCCGGCATGACGGCGAGGCCGACGGCGACATTCAACAGACGATTTTTCGACATGCGTTGTCCCTATGTGGTTGAGTGATCCCTGACCTGCCGTGGAACAACCTAGGTTGGTCGCACGACAGCGCCCGTAATCTAGCAGAGCAGACGCGCCGATGGAGCCGGTTTCGTTGCGAACCGAAACTTAATGTTGCTATATCGCAACAACCACCTTGCCTCGGTTGCGCCCACTCAGCAGGTGTTCGACCGCATCGGCCGTACTCTCGAGCCCGTTGAAGGGTGTCGGGTCGACGAGCACTCGCAACCGGCCGCGGTAATACAGATCGAGGATCCGCTCGGCGGCCTCGGCGAAGAACTCCGGAAAGGCCTGATTCTGGAAGGCGCGCAGCGAGGCGGATTTCCAATACAACTTTCGATACATGCGCGGCTGAGCGATGAGCTCGATCTCTTTGTCGAAGTCAGAGGTGTGACCGCTGATCACCAACCGACCACGGTGGGCGATGTGATCGACGAAGACGTCGAAGATCTCGCCGCCCGCCGAGTCGTAGGCCAGATCGATGCCCCTCGGGTATTCGCTCGCCAGCACGTCGCGCAAATTCTCCCGTCGATGATTGATGGGTCGATCGACGCCGAGTTCGCGAAGCAGAGCTACTTTCTCATCCGAACTCGTGATGCCGATGACATGACAGCCGGCGAGCTTGGCGAGCTGCACCACGATGTGCCCGAGCCCGCCGGCCGCTGCCGAGACCGCCACGGTGTCACCCGGCCGAATCTCGCCGATGCGCTCGAGCCCGACCATGCCCGAAATGCCCGTCGGAATGAGCGCAAGGATCTGTGGGCTCGGTTCGCGGATGCGGATGGCCCGCGCCGCTTCGGCGATCTGGTACTCGCGATAGCCGGAGCCGAGACGGGTGGTGGCGACGGCATCACCGGGGCGCAGTTGCGTGACGCCCTCGCCGCAGGCGACGACTTCGCCCACCGACTCGATGCCCATGTCGAAGGGGGGCTGCACGTTGAGGTAGCGGATGCGGTTGCGACAAAGGTTCTTGTCGAAGATGGCATTGCAACCCGCGTAGCGATTGCGAATGACAATCTGGCCAGGCAACGGATCACGCCACGCTTCGTCAGTCACCATCGTGGAGGTGCGAAAGTCGCCGGTCAGTGCATGGATGATGAGTTTGCGGTAACGGGTAGGCGGGATCACAGCGTGGTGGCTAAGCGGTGCGGATTGGTGGACGCGGGATGCGAAGCGTAAATTGACGGCTCGTTCGAAGTCTACGGAGAACTGTCTTGCCCACCGTACTGGTCACAGGCGCCTCGCGCGGCATTGGTCTCGAGTTCGTACGGCAGTATGCGGCTGACGGCTGGCGCGTGCTCGCCTGCGTGCGCAGTCCGCAGCGTGCGACGGACCTGCAGCAGCTTGCAGAGCAATCCGCCGGACAGGTGACGGTCCACGCGCTTGACGTCGAGGATCACGCCTCGATCGATGCGTTGGCCACAGCCCTTTCTGCCGAACCCATCGACGTGCTCATCAATTCGGCAGGCACCATGGGCGCAGGCAGTTTTGCCCGGGAGGGCCGTGCGTTTGGCAAGTTTGGCAATTCCGATTTCGCCGACTGGGAGCGTGTGTATCGCATCAACGTGATCGGGCCCATGAAGATGGCCGAGGCGTTCGTCGGCCATGTCGCCCGATCCTCACAGAAAAAGATCGTTACGCTGACGAGCATCCTGGGCTCGATCGGCAGGAACAGCATCGGCGGCCTGTACGCCTACCGCGCAAGCAAGGCGGCGGTGAACGCCGTGATGCGCTCCATGTCCATCGATCTGGCGTCGGCGCAGGGCATCGCCGCCACGACAATGCACCCGGGCTGGGTTCGCACCGACATGGGCGGCCCGCGCGCCGACATCGACGTGGTGACGAGCGTGAGCGGCATGCGTCGGGTGATCGACGGGCTGACCACCGAGAACGCCGGCCGATTCTGGATGTACGACGGCAGCAAGCTGCCGTGGTGACCGACGTATTGCCGTCAGTCGTTGAACATCTTCCAGAGTGTGGGTCGCGAGGGATCGAAGGCGGTATAGGTCTTGTTGGCCGCGGCCGGGTCACCGAGCGCCTGCACGGCCAGATCCGCCAGATCCGTGCGTGAGATGTAACTGAACGCCTGCGGATCTTCGGTGAGCACCGCGGTGCCGGTTGCTTTTACGTCGCCGAGTCCGCCCGGGCGGATGATGGTGTACTCGAGGCCGCTTGCGCGCAAGTGATCCTCGGCACGGGTCTTGAGCTCCATCACTTCGGCCAGGAAACGACGCGACGGCAGCGGCGCTGCTTCGCGCGAGTCGCCGGCACCGATCACCGTGATGAACACCATGCGCTTGACGCCGTTCATTTTGGCAGCGTCGATGACGTTGCGATTACCGACGTAGTCGGGACGATTTTTTTGATCACCGCGCGTGGTGCCCAGCGTCGAGATCACCGCCGCGTACGGCTTGCCGGCGAAGGCGGCCTGCACTTGCTCAGCATCCAGCGCATTAGCCACCACCGTCTCTACGCCAAGCGCCGTCAACTCGCTCGTATCCGAACTCGGGCGCACGGCCACCGTGACCGATTCACCGCGCTCGCGCAGCTTGCGCACGATATCGAGACCGGTGGCGCGATTGCCGCCGAACACGAGAATTGGTCCGCCCGGCGAGGTGTAGGCACTCGCCGTGCGCACGCTCGTGGGCTCGTGAGACGAGCCGCTCAGCCAGAACACGTAGGCGGCCGCCACCACGACCAGCGTCAGAACGGTATAGCCGGCGATTTTCAGCAGCAGTCCAAGCAGCTTGAGCATGACGAACCTCCTAGCGAGTTGTGGGTCAGCGGGCTCCCGGCGGGGCGTACTTCTCCACCCAGGTGCGTACCTCGGTGTACCAGAACAGCGAGTTCTGCGGTTTCAGGATCCAGTGGTTCTCGTCGGGATAATAAACGAGGCGCGAGGGCACGCCGCGTTTCTGCAGGGTGTTGAACAGTTCGATGCCGTGATTCACGGGCACACGAAAGTCCTGCTGACCGTGAATCACCAGCGTCGGGGTGACGAAGTTGCCGGCGGAGGTATGCGGCGAGTAGCGCGCGAACTCCTCCGGGCGATCCCAGAATTCGAAGAACCGGTCGCGCTCTGCACCGTAGTCGGCGCCGATTTGCGTGAAGCTGTTGTACACGGCCGCGTGGGCGATCAGTGCTTTGTACGGGTGGCTGCGACCGAGCAGAGTGGAGGCGAGGAATCCGCCGTAGCTGCCGCCTCCCGCCACCATGCGCTCAGCATCGACGTAGGGTTTTGCGGCGAGCCACTCGGCGGCCTTGATCGTATCCTCGTAGGGCTTGCTGATTCGATCGGGATTGATCGAATCCGTGAAGGCCTGGCCGAAGCCGCTTGAGCCATGGAAGTTGTGCCACGTGACGATGTAGCCCCAGCTGGCAAACACGTGGGCATTCCAACGCCACTGGACGGCGTCCTGAATGCCGTTGTGCGGACCGCCGTGGAGCAGCATGAATACCGGGTATTTCTTTGTAGGGTCAAAGCCCGGCGGATAGACCGCCCACATCTGGATGGGTGCACCACCGGTGCCCGGGTAGTTCACGCTCTCGACTGTGCCGAAGTCGATGCCTGCGAGAGCCGCGTCGTTGAAGGAGGAGAGCTTAACGGCCTGTCCGTTCACCAGGTCGAGCCGCACCAGCGTCGGCGGCTCGGTGAAACTCTGTCGCAGCGCGACGGCGAGCGGCTTTGCACCCCCGCGCCGCGCGACCGCCAGCGCACCGAAGCTGGATGAAGCGGTGATTGCCACGGGCTTGCCCGGTGCGTTCAGATCGAAGCGATAGATGCGGCTGGTCGCAGCATCATCCACGGCGCTGTAGGCCGCTTTCGAGTCGCCGCGCCAGATGATCTCGCCGACGGAGCGATCCCAATCGCCGCTGAGGCTGCGCGCGACGCCACTCGTCCGATCGAGCAGCATCAGGCGCGCTCGATCGGCATAGAAACCGGGGATCGATTGAGCGCTCCAGGCCAGCCATCGGCCGTCGGGGCTGTAGGCGGGAGAGCCCTCGTCGGCAGGGTTGTCGGCCGTGCGATTCACGGCCGGCTTGCAGCCGCAGGTCTCGAGTGTGATCAGATCGTAGTTCGGCGCGACGCCGCTCTTGTCCGTGTTGGCGGCGAAGGCGATTTCGAGACCATCGGGAGAAATATCGTACGAGGAAGCTGAGTACTCCGATTTCGACAGGTGAAAGCCCGAGAGTCGACTGATGGCGATCAACGAACCGTCCGCGACATCGACCGAGAACAGGTGTGGCTCCGTGTCATCGAGATAGCGATCCCAGTAGGCAATCGGCGCCTTATCCCACACTCGTGCACTGACCTTGCTCTCGACCCGCTCCTCGAGGCGGCCGGCCTGATCCTCCCAACGAACGAGATCTGGCCAGATGGACGACACGAAGGCGATGCGACGCCCATCGGGAAACCACTTCGGTGCGTCCGCGCCGGTGGGCAGCTGGGTGACGCGCTGCGCTTCGCCACCATCGATGGCGATCCGGTAGATCTGCGGCGTCTTGTCGTCATCGCGTTTGGAAACGAAGGCGATGCTTCGGCCATCGGGGCTGAAGCTGGGCGCGCTGTCCGGGGCAGGATCGCTCGTCAGGGGACGAGAGCCGCTGCCATCGGTGGCGACGAGCCACAAATCCGTGAAGCCCTTGTTCTTTTTGATATCGAAGCGCGTGACCGATACCACGGCGAGTCGACCGTCAGGAGAAATGTCCGTATCACCGAGTCGTGTTAGCGACCACATTTTCTCGGCAGACATAGTGCCGGAAGCTGCGGCATTCGAAGCGAGCGGTGATATCGCGATCAGCAGGGTCAGCAGCCACGGATGTCGGATCACGAGCGAACTCCTTTCACTTGTCGCAGTGCCTGAATGAATGCAGTCGTTTCCGCGGTCGTACCCACGGTGACGCGGCAGTAATCGGTGAGCGGTGCAAAGGGGCGGCCCACTTCGAATCCCAGTTGCTTCATGGCCGCGCGAAACGCTTCCAGCTCCATGCCGGGCTTCATGAACACGAAGTTACCCTGCGGCGGCGCATAGCTGATGCCGAGCGCATCGCAGGCCTCGCAGAGACGTCTTCGGTCGGCCCGCAGACGCTCGCCCGTGACACGCAGGAACTCGGTGTCGCCGAGGCTCGCTGCTGCCGCCGCAAGTCCCGGCACGTTCGGTGAGACCATCTGCAACGGGCGCAGGGCCTTGATCGTGTCGGGATGCCCTATGCCATAGCCCACGCGCAGCCCGGCGAGACCATGGATCTTGGAGAAGGTGCGCAGCACGATCACGTTGCTGTGGTTGCGTGCGAGCTCGATCATGCTGGTCGTGGCCCCGGGCTCGATCAGATCCATGTACGCCTCGTCCACCACGACGAGTGCTTTGCTCGCCATCTGCCGACAGAACTCGAGCAATGCGGCGCCTGAGACCACGGTGCCCGTGGGGTTGTTGGGATTACAGACGTAGATGAGACCCGTATCGCTCGAGACGCTTGCGGCGAGGGCGGGGAGATCGTGGCGTAACTGCGCATCGAGCGCGATGCGCCGCACGGGAACGCCGAGTTGCTCGCCGAAACCCATCAATTGGCCAAAGGTGGGCCACGCACAGCTGATCGCGCGCCCGCGGCTGTGCGTCAGTAGCGCCAGCATGTGCAGCAATTCGCCCGAACCCGAGCCGAGGATGATGCGCTCAGGAGCGACGGCTTCCTGCTTTGCGATCGCCGCAATCAGTCGAGTGCTGTATTGCGCTCCGTAGCGTGAGCCATCGACGAGTGATTCGACGATCGCTGCACGCGCCTTGGGTCCCGGGCCCCAGGGGTTCTCGTTGAACGACAGTCGTATCGGGTATTGCAGCGGTGCCTCGGCATCCCGCGCGCGCAGCGGTAGCGCCGCCAGTCCCAGTGCCAGCGCGAGCGCTTGTCGCCGATCGAGTTCCGTCATGTCGCAGTCTCCTCGTGTCAGAGTTCGGTCGCGGGTATGCACACCGGACAGTCGTTCTCGGGTGGTGGTGCTCGCCCCGCATCGGCCCCGGTCCAGCTCGAAACCAGGGCGGGAATCAGTGACGGATCGCGCACACGGCCCGACCAGATGGCTCGCGGCGCAGCCGTGGCCGCGAGCGAGTTCCGTCCCGCCTCGATCGCGGCTCGCAGACCCGCCATGGACGACTCGATCACCGGCACGGTGGATCCCGCTTGCAGGAGATCGCCGATGGGCGCCATGCAGGTGCAACCGAGCACGATTGCCGCTGCGCCATCTTCCTTCACTGCGGCCTCACACAGTGCGCGCAACGATGCGATGACTGACGACTCATGCCGCGCCATGCGCAGCATCACGCCGTCGTCGCTGCCGAGTTTCTGCAACTCTTGTTCGTCTGCGGCATGCCGGATGCTGCGACAGAGGGGCTGCAGGCCGGTGGCGCGAAGTCGCTCTTCGTAGAGAAAACTCATTGACCGGGGCCATACAGTCACGATCGAGAACGGGCGCGTGCCTCGCGCAGAGGCTTCGTGCAGCGCGGCTTCACCCGCACCGATCACGGGCACGGTCAGCGCTGCACGCGCCGCATCCAGACCGTAGTCGGCGAACGAATTGATCAGGATGGCGTCGCAGCCACTTTGAGCGGCCTGCAGGGCAGCATCGGCGTAACCGACATCGACCAGCAGACGCTCGTACGGCGTCGCGGCGAACAGCGACAGCCTCGGGTTCACCAATTCCAGTTCGAGCTCGGCACCTTGCGGCACTACGACCGAGAAGTGAGCCGGAAGCTGCCGGCTGGCGGTACCGCTGCCCAAGATGCTGATGCGCATGGTGTGGGAGGCTACGGCATCCCCGGTCGTCACGTCACGTCGGGGTGAGGCATACTCGGCCCATGGGAGCCCAACTTGGAGAGGGTCGTATCGTAGTCGGCGCCGCACGAACGGAGCGGGCCGATTCCATCGATCTGGTACGCCGCTGGTTCGATGCGATGGCGGCAGCGGATTTGTCGACGGCCGCGACGCTCATGGCCGAGCCCTGCACCATCACGATCTCGGGCGGGCACCGCTTTACCCGCCTCGAAGAGTTCGTGGCGTATGGCGCGCGGCGGTATCAGGCCGTGCACAAGCGGGCCGATCAGTTCGAGGCCTGCGAAGCGGCGGGCGGGCTGGCCGTTTATGTGACTGGCGAGATGTCGGGGAGCTGGGCCGATGGCATGGCTTTCGCCGGCGTGCGCTGGTGCGATCGTTTTTTGCTGCGCTCCGGCCGAATCGTCGAATTACAGACTTGGAGTGACTTGGCCGAGACACGCGTCGGCTGAGCGTTTAATAGCGAGGTTCGGAGTGATCCACCGTCGATGGTTGAGTGTGGCCGTGGGCGCCGTGTCTTTGGCAGGCGTCCCGGGCATTGCGCAGGATCGAGCCTCCGGAGCCGGTGCCCTCGAGGAAATCGTCGTCACGGCACGCAAGCGCGAGGAGTCCCTGCAAGACATTCCGCTCGTGGTCAACGCCGTCACGGCCGAGCAGATCGAGCGCAGCACGCTGCAAGGGCTTGGCGATCTGTCGCTGCGGACACCGGGCCTGAACTACGAGGGTTACGTATCCGCCGGACTCTCTGGCGGTCTCGTGTTGCGCGGGCTCACCAACACTCAGTTGACGAATCGGACGCAGAACGTAGCTGTGTTCTACGACGGGATTTACCTGCCCAACCAGGCGATGTTCGATCTCGGGCTGGTCGATATCGAACGAGTCGAGGTCCTGAAGGGCCCGCAGAGCGCCCTGTACGGACGCAACGCCTTCGCGGGTGCCGTGAACTACATCTCGCGCAGACCTTCGAACGAGTGGCAGGCGGATGCGGCCGTGACCACGGGCAGCGACGATAGGCTCGACTACTCGGCCTTCGTCAGCGGCCCGCTCACCGAGGGGCGGGCGATGTTCAAGCTCGCTTACGCGCATAGCGAGTTCGACGGCACGATCGGCAACAACCATCCGAACGCAGCGGCGGGGGTCAGTCCCGGGAATCGGGGCAAGCTCGGCGGCTACGACACCGAGGTGTATTCGGTGGGTCTCACGCTGCTGCCCATCGATCGATTGGAGATCGACCTCGGCTACTTTCGCACCGATATCGTTCGTGAGCCGGCTGGCAGTTACGCGCTGCAGGGCGCAGCCTCGAACCTGTTCGGGCTGACGAGCTTCAACGATCTGAACTGTTTGCCTCGCTCGATCGCGCCGGGTGTCACCCGTAACACCGCGTGGTGCGGCGAACTGCCTTACGAGCGGCCGCAAGCAGCAGGTGATACGCGGCTGCCAGGTATCGTGGTCGATCCGCGGCAACTCGGGCTCAATGGCAGCAGCGCGATTCGCACCGCCACGGCCCGTTACGACATCACCGAGCAGGTTGAACTGTTCTACGAATTCGGCCGTGCCGATTACACCGGCATCGGCGGTGGTCCGAGTGATCGCGATCCGGTCAAGGGCAGCAACGTACAGTTCTTAGTGGGTTCGCCGGTTCCCGTGTTTCGCAACGTGGTGGACTCGCGGCCCAACGGCAACTTGCAGGCGAATTCGCACGAACTGCGACTGCAGTCGGCGGCCAGTGACCGACTGTCCTGGCTGGCGGGCGCCTACTACTCTGAAGTCAGCGAATACACGACTGGCATTTCGCTCTACGTACAGCCGCTCGGTACGGCATCGCTCGCGGCGGATCTTCGCGGGTCGAACCTTTCCGCCTCGCGCTTCGAGGATCGCATCCGGGCCGTCTATGGCTCGATCGACTATCGTGTGGCCGATGCGTTCGTGGTGGCCGTGGAGGCGCGGCGCAACGACGAGGATAAGAAAATTTTCCGTCTGACGAGTTCGACCGGCGCACCGGTCGTGAACACGCCGGCCTCGCCGCAGAACACCTTCCAGGCCCGAAACTTCACCGGCACCACCTGGCGCGGCACCGTATCGTGGCAGCCGCGCGAGTCCCTGCTCGCGTATGTCTCGGCGGCCAAGGGCGAGAAAGCGGGCGGTTTCAACAACGCACGCAACCCCGATCTGCAGGGATCCTTCAATCCCGAGACCAACATCACGTGGGAACTCGGCGTGAAGAGCGAATGGCTCGACGGGCGTTTGCGCCTGAACGGCGCGTTGTACGCGATCGACTGGAGCGACATCCAGGGCGCTGCGCCGCAGCGTGGCCCCGGTATCGTGCCGACCGATCCCAACGTGATCGAGAACCGTGGTGGTGCCGAGTCGACCGGCCTTGAGCTCGAGCTCGGCTATGCATTCACCGATTCGTTCGGTGCGACCTTGGCTGCCTCGTTCAACGATCCGCGGTACACCAACGCAACCTTCCTCGCCTCGACGGTATCTTGCGATGGCTCGCTCTGTACCAACGGCGCGATCGTCAATGGAGCCGGCAATAACAACATCGATGGCAACTCGCTCGAGCGGCAATCGAAGACGTCCGCTTCGCTGTTGCTGAGCTACAGCGGAGAGCGCGCGGGCTTTGGCGTTTACTCCAATCTCGATTTCAACTACCAGTCAAAGCAGTATCTCGAGGCGCTCAATCTCGGCACTACCGGCAGTCGCATGCTCGCCAACGCCAAGTTGGGCGTGACACGCGGCCCGTGGGACGTGTCGCTGTGGTCTAAGAACCTGTTCGACGAGAAGTACGTGGCCAACTCGTTCGTCATTTTCTTTGCCAACTCCTATGTCGTCGGGCTTGGAGAAGGACGACAGATCGGACTCACCGCGCGCTACAAACTCTAGCTATTTCGGCACACGAGGCATCCATGGGTATCAACAGACTCGATCGTTTTGTCGCGCTCGCCTTGCAGGTCGACTGCGATGGCGTGCATCCGGATGCAGACCGCGAGTCTGCCGCGAGGCGGATGGCTGCATCGCTGCGTCGTATCGATCAAGCCATCGGCGGCGCGAAGCGCTGGATCGGACAGGACCTAAAGCTTGTCGTGCTTCCCGAATACATTCTGAGCGGTCCGCCCTGGGGTGAGACGATTCCGCAGTGGGCCGATAAGGGCGCCCTCGCGCCCGACGGCCCCGAGTACGAGACGCTCGCGGCCATGGCACAGAAGCACGGCGTCTTCCTTGCCGGTAACGGCTACGAGACCGACCGGCACTTTCCTGGGCTGTACTTCCAGGCGTGCTGGGCCTTCTCGCCTACTGGGCAGCGGGTGTTGACCTATCGTCGACTGATTTCGATTTTCGCGCCGACACCGCACGACGTCTGGGACAAGTATCTCGACATCTATGGTCTCGATGGCGTGTTTCCCGTCGCGGACACCGAGATCGGTCGGCTTGCCGCCATCGCATCTGAAGAGATCCTGTATCCGGAAATCGCGCGTGCCCACGCAATCCGCGGCGCGGAGATCTTCTTGCACTCGACGAGCGAGGTGGCTTCACCGAATCTCACCATCAAGCAGATCGCACGCCGTGCACGCGCACTTGAGAACCTCGCTTACGTGGTGTCGGCTAACAACGCTGCCCTGCACGGCATCGACGTGCCCGTGGATTCCAGCAACGGCTACTCCGATATCCTCGACTATCACGGCAATCAGATGATCCTCGCCGGATCGGGCGAAAGTTCCGTGGCCAACGCGTTCCTCGACATGGCGGGATTGCGTGCCTATCGGCGACGTCCGGCGATGAGCAATATGCTTTCGCGTCAGGCTCTGGAGATGTTTGCCGACTCGTTTGCCAACGCCGATCTGCGTCGGCGTAACGGATTGCTCAAGGGCGACACGTTGGTGATTCCAGATCGTGCGTACTTCCAGCAACGGCAGGCCGATGCCATTGCGCGCATGGTCGAACGCGGCGTCCTGGTGTAGCGGTCGTGCCCAAGCTCTGCATCCATGAAGCCTATGGCGCACCGGTCGATGTCTTGCGTGTCGTCGAAGGGCCCGCCGAGCAGCCCGGTCCCGGTGAAGTCGTCATACGCATGGAGGCCGCGGCGATGCACATCGCGGATCTTCGCACTATCACCGGGTCGGATACGTTTCGCTTTCCGTTGCCGCGCACGCCGGGGTTCGAGGGCATCGGTCACGTAATTCGCGTCGGCGAGGGAGTCACCACACCTAAAGTCGGAGATCGGGTTTTTCCGGCGCTGGCATCCGGCACATTTCGCGAAGAAGTGCGCTGCCGCGCGGAGGCCTGCATGCCTGCGCCACAGGGTGACGCGGTCCAGTTGAGTTTGCTCACGGTCAACGGCCCCACGGCGCAGGTGCTGCTCGACGACTTCGCAAATTTCTCGTCCGGCGATTGGTTGATCCAGAACGCCGCCAATTCTAGTTGCGGTCGCTACCTGATCCGCCTTGCGCGGCGTCGGGGTGTGCGCACCGTCAACGTCGTACGGCGCGAGAGCATGATTGCCGATCTTCGGGAGCTTGGCGGTGACGTGGTGATACTTGATGGGCCTGATCTTGCGGCGCGGGTTTCGGCCGCGACGGGGGGTGCGCCGGTCAAGCTGGGTATCGATGCCGTGGGCGGTGCAGCGACGCAAAGAATTGCGGAGTGTCTCGCACCCGACACGAATCTCGTGAGCTACGGTTCGATGAGTGGCGAGCCCTGCCATCTCGATTTTTACTTGATGTTCCGGCAGGGCATCACGCTGCACGGCTTGAGTTTCGCGCGTCAGTTCCGACGACGCACGCCGCAGCAGGTGCGCGATATGTACGCCCAGCTCGCCGAGCTGATGGCGAGTGGTGAACTCGTCACGCCGATTGCCGGGGTTTATCCGCTCGAGCGCGTGGTCGATGCCTGCGCGCACGCGGCGCGTACCGGCAGCGAGCGTGAAGGCAAGGTGGTGATCGGCTTCAGTTGACCAGCACGACCTTGCCGAAGTGGGTGCGCGAATCCACCATCTCGTGGGCTCGCACCAACTCCGACATCGGCAGTGTGGTGTCGACGACGGCCTTGAAGTCGCCCTTGGCGAATAACTCCACGGCGATCTGACGGAAGCTGCGCATCGACTCGGGAACGAAGCGTGCGCTCGTCGAAATACTCATGGCGAGCAATTGCAGGTTGCGGGTGCCGATGTTGAGGCTGAAGCACACCTGACGTCCGCCCGTGCTGCCGTACATCACGATGCGCCCTTCGGCCGCCATCGAATCGAACAGCGCCGTGGCGGTTTCCTCGCCGATCGTCATCAGGCCGATGTCGATGCCGTGCCCCGCCGTATCGCGCAACACGCACTCGGGCAGGTTCATGGTCTTGTAGTTGTAGGCAGCGGCCGCGCCTGCGGCGACGGCCCGCGCGCATTTGTCGTCGCGACTCGCCGTGCCCGCCACCCAGCAGCCCTGCCAGCGCGCGATCTGCAACGCGGCACTGCCGACACTGCTGGCGATCGCTTCGATCAACACCCGCTCGCCTGCTCGGGCGCGGGCTACGGTGACGAGTGCGTGCCAGGCCGTGAGCCAGCCGACAGGGATGGCTGCGCCCTCGACGAAACTCAGCGATTCAGGCAAGGGCAGCGTGTGGACTTCGTCGAACAGCACGTGGGTCGCATGCGACCCTCTGGCGCGACCGAACACGCGATCGCCAACCTTCATTGTCGTCACGCCGGGGCCGATCGCCTCGACCACGCCGGCGGACTCCATGCCCATCACGAACGGCAGCTGCTGGCCGGAGTAGGTGCCGGCACGCATGCGGGTCTCGGCGAAATTGATGCCGGAGGCGTGGACCTTCACCCGCAACTGTCCCGGGCCAGGGACCGGGTCGGGCAGTTCCACCCAACGCATCACGTCAGGGCCGCCGAACTCCGCCACCAGCCAGCCGTGCATCTAGCGACGGCTCTGCATGAAGCCCGTGAAGGCTGTCGCGTATTCCTTGACCATGGCGGAGGCGACGGGATCGGTCTGCATCTGTGCCCACCAGCGTGTGAGCTTGGGCAGTCCATTGAAGGCGTTGGTGAGACCGCAGGGCTCGGCAACGAGATTCATCATCTGCAGGCAGGGCAGAATGGCGATGTCGGCGTAGCCGAACGTGTTGCCGACGGCATACGGCCCATCACCCATGAAATGTTCGAGTTGCGCGAGTGACTTGAGGTAAGCCGCCTTGCCCGCTTCGAGTTCTTCGGCGTTGCGCTTCTCGGGATTCATGTTGACGAAAAACGCGCGGCTGCTCGCGGTCACGTACAGATCGACGATACGACCAAGCAACCGCGCTCGGGCCCGACCCAGCGCATCGGCGGGCAGCAGCGGCGGATTCGGATAAGCGTCTTCCAGATAATCGAGTTGCACCATCGATTCGGCGATGCAGTGTCCGTCGACTTCCATCGCGGGCATCTTGCCGATCGGATTGAGTTTGAGGAATTCGGCGCTCTTGATGCCGCCGCCCGGCGCGGGTTCCGGCGTGAGCGACAGACCTTTGAGGCGCGCGGCGAAGGCCACGCGAGCGACGTAGGGCGAGACGATGTGACCGTAGAGTTTCATGGCGTGGACTATGCGTTCGCCTGAGGCGCAGCGTCAACAGGCGTGCGCCACAGCGACCACGCCACAAGCGCGAGCAGTGGCAGTGCGATGAGGTTCAGGGTTTGCCAGCCCAGAGTCTCGATGGCGGTGCCCGCGAGCAGCGAGGCGAGGGCCTGTGAGCCAAACACGCTGAGATCGTTGTAACCCTGCGCTCTGAAGCGGTCGGCCGGAGCGTAATTCGCGGCGAGCAGGACGGTGGCGCCGACGAACATCAGGTTCCAGCCGACGCCCAGAATCAGCAGCGCGACGAAGTAGTGCATGAACTCGTGACCCACCCACGCCGCGATACCGATGCACAGCACGTTGGCGAGCAGACCGGCGGCGATCATGCCGCGCGGCCCGAGCTTCGCGACGAGCCAGGGGGTCGCGAGCGAGGGCAGGTACATGCCGAGCAGATGGGCCGTGATCACCACGGTGGTCTCCGAGCCCGAGAAGCCATCGTGCACATGCATGCTGAGCGGCGTCGCCGTCATGATGAAGCTCATCACTGCATACGAGGAGAGCCCAGCGAAGACCGCGAGTCGATAGCCGGGGGTCCGCAGAAAATCTCTGAAGCGTTTCGTGCTCGGCGGCTCGGCGCGACCGGACGGTCGCGCCAGCGGAATGCGTGACAGCACGAGTGCCGCCAACACGCAGAGTCCCGACAGCACCACGAACGAGCCCGTGTACTCGGTCCAGCCGCCGAGATCCTTGGCAAACTCGCCGACGGTTGGGCCGAGCATGGCGGCACCGAGTGTGCCGATCATGACGGTCGAGGCGGCTCGGCCCGCCTCGTTCGCAGGCACGAGCTCCATCGCCGCGAAGCGGTACTGCTGAACGAACGCCATGTTGCCGCCGATGAAAAAAGCCGTCGCACAGAGCAGCGCAAAGTTGGAGGTGTCGATCGCTCGCGCACAGCCTAGAGCTGCGAGCGAGGCGATGAGTGCACTGACGACGAACGCCGGCTTACGACCGATGCGTTGCATCAGCAGCGCAGCAGGCAGCGACATCGAGGCCACGCCGAGCACCGACAGCGATAGCGGCAGCGTGGCGAGGGCAGGGCTCGGTGCAATGTGAGTGCCGATGATGCCCGCGAACGAGACGAGGATGATCGTGCCGCAGGCTGCCAATCCCTGGGCGAGCGTCAGGATCCAGACTTGGCGCATGGGTTGGTTCACGGAGGGGGCGAAGTATATCCGCTCGCAGCTCTCGGTTATGCTTGCACGGCTCGTGAATCGTCCCAACTCCACCACGGCTGGCGAATACATCGACCGCATTCTGCGTGCGCGCGTCTACGACGTCGCCATGGAGTCGCCGCTCGAGAGGGCATCGCGTTTGTCGCGTCGAGTCGGCAACGAGATTCTGCTCAAGCGTGAAGACCTGCAGCCGACCTTCTCGTTCAAGCTGCGTGGGGCCTACAACAAGATCGCAAGTCTCTCTAACCACGCGGCCGCTCGTGGGGTGATCTGCGCCTCGGCAGGCAACCACGCGCAAGGGGTCGCCCTGGCGGCCAGTCGGCGGCAGATCCCGGCGGTGATCGTGATGCCGGTGACGACGCCGCGCATCAAGGTTCAGGCCGTTGCTGATCTGGGTGGCGAGGTCGTATTGCACGGTGACGACTACGACAGCGCCTACGAACGCGCGCTGGTCATCGCCCGCGAGCGGCAGATGGTTTTTGTCCACCCGTTCGACGATCCGGACGTCATCGCCGGACAGGGCACGATCGGCATGGAAATCTCTCGGCAAACGGGCGGCAACATCGATGCCGTGTTCGTGCCGGTCGGCGGCGGCGGCCTCATCGCCGGTATCGCGGCCTATCTCAAATACGTGCATCCGCAGATTCGCATCATCGGCGTCAATGCCGCCGACTCGACGGCGATGCACGACTCGCTCCGTGATGGAGAGCGCAAAGCCCTGCAGCGGGTCGGAATCTTTGCCGACGGCGTGGCCGTGCGACGGGTGGGCGAAGAAACCTTCCGTCTTGCGCGTGAACTCGTCGACGAGATGATTTTGGTAGACACCGACGAAATCTGTGCGGGCATCCAGGACATCTTCGAGGACACGCGGTCTATCGTCGAGCCGGCGGGTGCGTTGGCCGTCGCGGCGATCAAGAAGTACATCCGGCGCACCGGCAGTGAGGGGCGACGATTCGTCGCCATCAATTGCGGTGCCAATATGAATTTCGATCGACTGCGCCACGTCGCCGAGCGCGCGGAGATCGGTGCACAGCGCGAGGCCTTGCTTGCGGTGAACATCCCCGAGCGGCCGGGCAGTTTTCTGCAGCTGTGCCGTGTGCTCGACGGTCGCAGCGTGACGGAGTTCAACTATCGCTGGAGCGGGAGTCAGGGCGCTGAGGTGTTTCTCGGCTTTGGTCTTGCTGGCTCGAGTAAGGACAAGGACGACGTGCTCGCCGCGCTGCGCACGGCAGGCTATGGCGCCGTGGATCTGACTGACAACGAGCTCGCCAAGCTGCATGTGCGCTACATGGTCGGTGGTCGGCCTGCAGCGCTGCAGAACGAGATGCTGCTGCGCTTCGAGTTTCCGGAGCGTCCCGGTGCGTTGCGCAAGTTCCTCGAGGCCGTGGGTGGGCGCTGGAACATCACTCTGTTCCATTACCGCAATCACGGTTCCGATGCGGGTCGGGTGGTCGCCGGCATTCAGGTACCGGCGAGTAGCCGTGAGGATTTCCTGCTGCATCTGGCTGAGCTGCATTACCCCTGGGTCGACGAGACCGACAACCCCGCGTATCGCTTGTTCCTCGGGGCGTCCGCCCCGGGGCCTGGGCAGTGAGCGAGGCGTATCGGGCGCGACGTGCGCCGCGCGAGCAGCATCTGCAACTGCGGGGCCTGCGACATCGCGTCTTGCAGTGGGGACCCGTCGATGCGCGGCCAGTGTTTTTGCTGCATGGTTTTCAGGATTGCGCCGACACGTTCCAGTTCTTCGTCGACGCCATGTCGCCGGAGTGGCATTTCATCGCGCCCGATCTGCGCGGTTTCGGTGGTACGCAGTGGACGAATCAGCCGTACTGGTTCCCGGACTACCTCGCCGACTTCGAAGCCCTGCTCGATCACTTCGCGGTGAGTGATGGCGTCCGGGTCATCGGGCACAGCATGGGTGGCAACGTGGCGATGTTGTATGCCGGCATTCGTGCCCAGCGCATGGCAGCCGTGGTGTCGCTGGAAGGGTTTGGTTTACGTCGTTCTTCCTCGGACGGTGCGTCGAAGCGGTACGCCGAATGGCTGGATCAGTTGCATAAACCGCCTGCGCATTCCACCTACGCATCGGTTGAGGATCTCGCGCAGAAGTTGCAGCGACGCAATCCACGTCTCGGAGTCGATCGCGCCCGGTTTGTCGCAGCGGCATGGTCGCGCCCGGGTGCGTTGCGTAACGACCTGTGTTTCGACCCCTGGCACCGACTGGTGAACCCGATCCCCTACCGTCGCGAAGAGGCCGAGGCCTGCTGGCGTAGCATCTCGGCGCCGGTGCTGTCGGTATTGGGCGGCGAGTCCGAGCAGCGCAAGGCCCTGGACGCGGACGGCGACACCCAGCGCTTTCATCAAGCATTGGAACGAGTCAGCGTCGTCGATCTCGCGGACGTGGGCCACATGTTGCACCATGAAGCACCAGAGCGTGTGGCCGAAGTCGTCACTCAGTGGTTTGTCAAAGAAGGAGTCACCCCATGAAACGATCTGCTCTATGGCTGATGTCGGTAGCCCTTGCGGCTGCAGTGTCGTCGCACGCGGTGCTCGCGCAGGAGTCGCGACCCTTCGACCCGTCGAAGTATTCGCAGCAGGTGACCGAGTGCGATCGCCTGGCCTCGCATCCCGACGATCCGCATCGCGTCGCGCCGGGTCTCGAGCGGCCGCAGATTGATCTGCCCAAGGCCATCGAGGCGTGCAAGGCGGCAGTCGCACGCGACCCGGGCAATCCGCGTCTCAATTATCTGCTTGGTCGGACGCTCGGCTACAGCGGGCGCGGCGCCGAGGGGCTCGGCAATCGCAAGGTTGCCGTGGATGCAGACTACCCGCAGGCCCTGTTCGTCATCGGCTACATGTCGCTGACCGGCATGAATCAGCAGCCGAAAGACGTTTGCGGCGGTGCGGAACTCATTCGCCGCTCCGCGTTGCAGGGACGCATTGCCGGGCAACTGGGGTTTCCGCGCTACGTGCTGAGCGGTCTGTTTGACTCGTGTCCCGTGCGCAAAGACAAGACCGAGATGCTGGGCTTCGTGGCTGCTGCGCGCAAGCAGTCCAAAGGCGACTACTATCAGGGCTTGCTCGCCGACATGCTCGAGGACGACTTGAAGCGTCTGCCCTGAGCGCCTGGCCGTCTGTCGTAACGGGGCGCGTCCTGCGAGAATAGGCCGCATGGACGATACCTCGCGCTATCCGGCGCTCTCGCCGCTGGCTCGGCAGGCGGGCTTTCTCGGCGTGTTGCCTTTCGTGGCGGCGTTGGCAGGCGTGCTGTCGGGCTCTACCGAACTGCGCCTGCTCGCCGAGCGTCTCGCGCTCGGCTGGGGGGCTGCGATTCTCGCCTTCGTTGCGGCGGTGCACTGGGGCCTTGCGCTCGCGGGTCGGTGGCGCTGGTCGCTCGGCGTCGTGATCTCATCCACGCTACCCTCGCTGATCGGCGCGCTCGCAGTGGTGCTCGGCGGCTCACGGGGTACGGCCTTGCTCTTGGTCGGTTTCGGCTTTTTCTGGTTGCACGAACATCGTCGCCACGGTGAGGAGTTGCCGCCGGACTATCTGCAACTGCGACGTGTCTTGTCATTGACGGTGTGCATACTGCTCGCCCTGATTACCATTGGCCTCGGGGAGTCGAGCTGAGATGATTCTCGAAGATTTGTCCGAGGCCAAGTGGCTGCGGCGATTGATCGTCGCCGTGCTGCTCGCCGTGCTGGTACTGCTCGCGTTCCAGGTGTTGCAGCCGTTCATCGTGCCGGTGATCTGGGCGGTGATACTGGCCTATGTCACCTGGCCTGTGCACGGGCGACTGGTTCGACTCTGCGGCGGTCGCCGTGAGCTCGCCGCGCTGCTCATGACACTGCTGCTGAGTGCCGCGATCGTCCTGCCGGTGGTATGGCTCGTGTTGCTCGTGCAGTCTGAGGCACTGCCGGTGTACCGCGAGCTCGCGCCGTTGATCTCGAAAGTGCAGTTGCCGCCGGTCATCGCCGAACTGCCGATGCTTGGTCCGCGGCTGCAGGAGATCCTCGCCCAGGTGGCCAAGGATCCGGGTGCCATCGACACGGCCATCCGCAATTTCCTCAACCAGTCTTCCGGAGAGATGGCCGCGCTTATCGGTGGCGTCGGGCGCAATCTCGTCAAGCTCGTGATCGCCATGGTGTCGCTCTTCTTCATGTACCGCGACGGCGAATACTTTGCCTCCCAGGTGGAGCGCGTGCTGCAGCAGTTCTTTGGCGAAGCGCGGATCGCCCACTACCTCGAGGCCATCGGCAACACGGTCAAGGCGGTCGTGTACGGCATCGTGCTCGCAGCGCTCGCGCAGGGCACCCTCGCCGGACTTGGTTATTGGGTTGCGGGTTTGCCTGCGCCGGTGCTGCTGGCCTTGCTGACCTTTCTCGTCGGTCTGGTGCCGTTCATCGTGCCTTTCATGTGGGGCAGCGCGAGCGTGTGGCTGTATCTGACCGGAGAGACGACAGCGGCCATCGGCCTCGCTCTATGGGGACTGACGGCCGTCAGCTGGATCGACAACATCGTCCGCCCGCTCGTGATCAGCGGTGCGACCCGCATCCCCTTTCTGCTCGTGCTGTTCGGCGTGCTCGGCGGGCTCGCCGCCTTCGGCCTCGTGGGCTTGTTCATCGGTCCGGTGATCCTCGCGGTGTTGATGGCGATTTGGCGCGAGTGGCTGGCCGAGAAGCGTTCGCAGAAGGAGTAAGTCATGGCCTCGATACTCAGGCGCACCACCTTCATCGTCGCCGACGCACAACGATCCGCGGCGTTCTATGAGAGCGTGTTTGGTTGGACCCGCTTCTACGATCACGCACTGACGGCCAAGGCAGGTTTCCCGCCCGTGGGCCCAAGGGACGAGCCGGTCAAGCTCGTGCTGCTCAAGGCGCAGGATCCGCAGATCGGCATGGTGGGATTCCTGCAGTACCTCGATGCACCCTTCGATACGGGCCGAGTCGTCGAGCGCACGAAGGTGCGCATGGGCGAATC